>CAZHDF010000199.1:0-5901 GCA_964531525.1 uncultured Alphaproteobacteria bacterium
GAGGGTCGGGTCAGGCGGGGCCGAACTGGACGTAGTCGGACCAGCGCCGTTCGAGGCGGCGGAGCGTGCGGCAGGCGCTTTCGATGTCGCAGCCGTCGGCGCCGCCCGAGATCGCCGTGCCGTGCGCGTCCTGGAGCTTGCCGATCTTCTCGCACAGATCGAGCCCCTTGGGCGACAGCCGGATGCGCACCGAGCGCCGGTCGTGGGGCGAGCGCTCTTGCTCGAGATACCCCGATTCGACCAGCTTCTTGACGTTGTAGGACGCGTTGGAGCCCAGGTAGTAGCCGCGCTTGATGAGATCGCGAACCGTGATCTCCTCGCTGTTGACGTTGGTCAGAATCAGGCTTTGCACGGCGTTGATGTCGTCGATGCCGAGGAAGTCGAGCTCGGCGCGCAGCACGTCTAGGAAACGCCGGTGAAGGCGCTCGATCAGATGGGTCAGCTCGAAATAGGCCTGAGCCGCCGCCGATCCGCCCGATGTCTGCTCCGTCTCCGCCGCCAGAGCGGCGTTGCCGTGACCGTCCGTCATGCGCATCCCGATGAAAATGAGGCTTCCTAAAGCTATCTCCCCGGTATACCCCGACAAGCCTTAAGCTTCGCTTAACGGGGCGGCGGGCGCGGGTCAGCGCTTTTTCTGATCGTCGACCAAGTCGTCGCCGACGACCGCCGCCAGTTTCTCCTCGAGGCCGAAGTACTTGGCGCGCTCCCAGAAGGCCGGGCGCAGGCCGGTGGCCCGGTGGCGGCCGACGATCCGGCCCTTGTCGTCCTCGCCCTCGAAATCGTAGACGAACAGGTCCTGGAGCGTGACCACCTCGCCCTCCATGCCGAGAACCTCGGTGATATGGGTCACCTTGCGCGAGCCGTCGCGCAGGCGCTGGGTCTGGACGATGAGGGTGAGCGCCGCGGCGATCTGCTCGCGGACCGACTTGGCGGGCATGTTGAAGCCGCCCGTGGCGATCATGTTCTCGAGGCGGCTGATCGCCTCGCGCGGGTTGTTGGCGTGGATCGTGCCCATCGAGCCGTCGTGGCCGGTGTTCATCGCCTGCAAGAGGTCGAAGGCCTCGGGGCCGCGGACCTCGCCGACGATGATCCGCTCGGGCCGCATGCGCAGGCAGTTGCGGACCAGGTCGCGCATGGTGATCTCGCCGATTCCCTCGAGGTTGGGCGGCCGGGTCTCGAGGCGCACCACGTGGGGCTGCTGGAGCTGAAGCTCGGCCGCGTCCTCGCAGGTGATGACCCGCTCGCTCTCGTCGATGAAGCGGGTGAGGCAGTTCAGAAGCGTCGTCTTGCCCGAGCCCGTGCCGCCCGAGATCAGGATATTGCAGCGACAGGCAGAGACGATCTTGAGAAGCTCGGCGCATTCGGGGCTCGCGGCGCCGAACGCGACCAGATCCTCGAGCGTCAGCTTGTCCTTCTTGAACTTGCGGATCGTGATGACCGGCCCGTCGATGGCGAGCGGCGGGACGATGACGTTGACGCGACTGCCGTCCTTGAGGCGCGCGTCGCAGATCGGGCTCGATTCATCGACCCGGCGGCCGACGCCGGCGACGATCCGGGTGGCGATGTTCATCACATGCGCCTCGTCGCGGAAGGTCACGTCGCTGAGTTCCAGGCGGCCGTTGCGCTCGATGTAGATCTGATAGGGGCCGTTGACCATCACCTCGCTGATCGTGTCGTCCTCGATCAAGGGCTCGATCGGCCCCAGCCCGACCATGTCGTTGACCAGCAGGGTGACCAGGTCGCGCTGCTCGAACAGATTAAGCTGAGCGCCCTGCTCCGAGAGGATCTCGCCGACGATGTCGGTGATCTGAACCGCGAGCTCGGCGCGCGGCAGCTTGGCGACCGTCGCGACGTCGATGACCTCGAGGAGCAGCGGCTGGACGCGCTCCTTCGCGCGCTGGATCGACGCCTGGTTGACCTGGGTCATGCGCGCCGCCTCGTCGGGACGCGCGACCCGGTCGGCGACCGCGGGGTCGGTCAGGCCCGCCGCCGCCCGGCTCGCCGCGACCACCGCCTCGGCGACGCGATCGGTCCGCCGGCGACCGAAGCCCGAACCCTGGCCGGTGGATCGCGCGCGCGCGGCCTCGTCGTCCGGCGCGGCGGCGTCGGAGGGTGGCGTCTCCTCCCCCGACGTCTCGGGCGCGGGATCGAGCGTCGCCCCGGGCGTCGGTGCCGGCTCGGGTTCCGGATCGCCGGAGGGGGTATCGTCGAGAATCACCGTGTTCTCGTCGTCCTCGCTCCAGGGATCGGCGGGCGGCGTCTCGTCGTCCTCGGGGGCCGCCGCGAGTCCATCCACGCCCGCGGGCGCCGCAAGCGCGGCTTCCGAGAATGCATCCCGTTCGCCATGCTCGGCATCGAGGGCGGCGCGGGCGACCGCCGCATCGGCCGTAAGCGGCGCGGCGGGCGGCGCCTTGGAAAGATCCGCCGGAGAAAGACACGCCCGGGCCTCGGCCGTCTCATCGCTCGGACGTCGAGGCCGGGCGAAGGCGATGCGCTCGTCGTCGCCGCGATAGGCGCCCGGCCGGCGGACGACGGCATGGGATGCGAACGAGGGTTTCTTGCGACGCGACTGCATGGGGATCAGGCCCGCGAAAGGCCCCCCGACCGCCCCGAACAATGGTTCGCCGAACGGAAGGCCGCCGAGCCCGGAGCCGAAAACGGGCGCGCCGCGCGCCTTGGGGCACGCGACGAATCACCGGCCGGTCGCGAGATCGTCGCTGCCACCAACTTTGCCCCTGATATTACCATTGGAAGGTCCGGTTCACCTCGCTTCCAGCGGTATCAGCCCGGCGTTAAGAAACGGTTGCGACCTTAAACATAACCGGCGGCGAGTTAAGCGAAATCCACGCCGAAACGCCGCTCCGGAAGGAGCGCGCGGTCGCCATGCGAAGAAAGGGCGCGGGCGGCGCCCGGGGGGACGTTCCGCGCCGGCTACATCGCCTGGGAGGTGGTCGTGAACAAGGTGTTCACGGCCTGCGCGAGCTGATTGAAGCCGACAACGAAGGCAAGAATGATGAGCGCGGCGATCAGCCCATACTCGATTGCCGTCGTGCCGGACCGGTCGGAAAAAAAGGTCCGGAGTCCATGGCCGATCATGAACATCGACATGCGTCGCTCCCAGGGTTAAGCCCGAAAATTTACCAACGATTCGTGGCGATACTTAAATCACCGCGATAATCACTGGGAATTCGTTAACATTAACAAAACAAAAACAAGATCATAGACTGAAACGACCATAACATAACAAACCCTGCATTGCACTCATATTTTGATTGCTCTTGGAAACGTTCGATCCGAGATGCCGATCGAAGCAATGCGCTCGGACGATGCAATACGGTTAACGCCAGCCCGGCCAATTGCCCCTCGCGCGGGCGGGAACGCGCCACTAGGATCGGCGGGATCGGGGGAAGGACCAAGCGAGGAGGAGCCATGAAGACGCTGTTTGCCGGAGGCCGGGTGTTCGACGGCCGCAACCCGCCCGTCGAGGGGCGCGCCGTTCTGGTCTCGGACGGGCGGATCGAAGCGTTCGCTCCCGAAGGCGACTTCGACGGTTTCGACGGCCGGCGGGTGGACTGCCGGGGCGCGACGCTGATGCCCGGGCTGATCGACTGCCACGTCCATCTCACCATGGGCGGCGAGGCCGACCCGGTGGCGGCGCAGGAAAAGCTCGCGCCCGGGGCGATCGTCCTCAAGGCGCTCGAACGCGCGCAGGCGACCCTCAAGGGGGGCGTCACCGCGGTGCGCGACTGCGGCGGGCGCGACTATCTCGAATTCGCCGTCCGCGACGCGATCGCCGCCGGCATCTTCCCCGGCCCGACGATCCGCGCGGCGGGGCGCATGATCTGCATGACCGGCGGCCACGGCAACCGGATCGCGCGCGTCGCCGACGGGGTCGACGACGTGGTCCGCGCGGTGCGCGAGCAGATCCATGCGGGCTCGGACCTGATCAAGATCATGGCGACCGGCGGCGTCATGACCCCGGGCGTCAACCCAGAAGACGCCCACTACACGGCGGAAGAGATGGCCGCCGGCATCGCCGAGGGCCACCGCTTCCACCGCAAGTGCGCGAGCCACGCCCAAGGCGCGGAGGGAATCCTGAATGCGGTGCTGGGCGGGGTCGATTCGATCGAGCACGGAATCTTCATGGACGAGCGCTGCCTCGCCGAGATGGTCGCCCGCGGGACTTTTCTCGTGCCGACGCTCTCGGCGGTGCGCAACATCATCGCGCACGCCGAGGCGGGCGTCCCCGCCTTCATGGTCGAGAAGTGCGAGCGCATAAGCGAACGCCACATCGAAAGCGTGCGGCGGTTCCACGCGGCGGGCGGGCGCATCGCCATGGGAACGGATGCGGGCACGCCGTTCAACCGCCACGGCGCCAACGCCGCCGAGCTCGCCTACATGGTCGAGGCCGGAATCCCGCCGCTCGACGCCCTCAAGGCGGCGACCTCGGAGGCCGCCGATCTCGCAGGACTCGACGGCGCGGGCCGGATCGCGGAAGGGGCCGATGCCGATCTTCTGCTGGTCGCGGGCGATCCCGTGACCGACATCGCCCGGGCCGCCGACCCCGCCAACCACCGCGCGGTGCTCAAGGGCGGCGCGCTGGTCTCCGGCAGTCTCGAAACGGGGGCGTGAGGCGGCCTTACGCCGTCGCCTCGCCCGCAATGAAGGCGTCGGCGACCGCGCCGGCGGTCGCGTACCAGACGCCGGGAAAATCGCGGGTGAAGGCGACGAACGCGCGGAGCGTCGCGAGCCGCATGGGCCGGCCCGTCACTTGCGGGTGCATGACCAGCATGCAGAGCCCGCCCCAGTCGTAAAGGGCGCGGAACTCGTCGCGCCAGATCGACAGTACGGCGTCCTTGGGATAGAGCGGCTTGGGGCGTTCCAGGCTGGTCGCGCCGAAGGCCCAGTCGTCGAGCGTCGGCTGCTCGGGCAGCTCGACCGGGCCGGGCGCGCCGTCCGCGAGCCGGTGGCGGTAGGGGACGATATCGTCCTTGAAGCAACTGTTGTAGACGAAGCCCTTCTCGACCAGAAGCCGGAGCGATTGCTCGCAGGACACCCCGTCGGGCGGCCGGTAGCCGCGCGGACGCCGGCCGGTCGCGCGGACCAGCGCCTCGATCCCGCGCTCGAGCTCGTCCTCGACCATCGCCGGGTCGTCGGGCAGCGGCGGCCGATGGGTGTAGCCGTGATGCGCGATCTCGTGGCCCGCCGCGACGATCTCCTCGACGCGGGCCGGGTGGTGGTCGGCTGTCCAGCCGGGGACGAAGAAGGTCGCGGGCAGTCCTTCCTCGCGCAGGAAATCGAGGATGCGCGGCACGCCGACCTTGGCCCCGTAGCCGCCGAGCGAAAGCACCGCCGGCAGCTTCTCGTGCGCCGGATCGTTGGCGAGCCAGAGCGATTCGGCGTCGAAGTCGAAGGTGAGCACGAGCGCGCAGCGCGCGCTGTTGGGCCAGATCGTCGTCGCCGGCTTCATGCTCCCTCCCCGTCACCGGATCATGTAGACCTTGGCGACCGTCTCGGTCACCGTGCAGCGCCCGCGCCAGCCGGCGGGAAAGAAAGCGGTGGCGCCGGGCGCGATCTCGATCCGCTCGCCGGCGTCGCTTTCGTAAACGCAGCGCCCGGCGAGGAAGTGGCAGAACTCGTCGCGCGCGATCTCGCAGCGCCAGGCGCCGGGCGTGCATTCCCAGTACCCGGCCTCGGGAACGCCGTCCGGCCCCTTGGCGAGGAGCCGCCCGCGCGTTTGCGAGACCGGCGCGCCGAGCGGCGTCTCGACCGGTCCCCAATCGACCAGCTCGCCCTCGGCCAGGCGGGCGGCATCGGCGAAAAGCGCGACGCCCGGCGCGCCGTTCTCAGCCATGCTCGGCGAGCAGGTTGTCGAGCAGCCGCGCCGCCTTGCGCCGGCCG
>CAZHDF010000200.1:0-5897 GCA_964531525.1 uncultured Alphaproteobacteria bacterium
TGTGGCTGTTGGGCGGGAAGTGCGAGCGCTCCAGCACCTTGGCCACCCGGTGGCGCAAAAGCGGGATCTCGCTGAGATCGCGGTTGTAGGCGGCCGAGGTCAACAGCCCGAGGAACCGCGCCTCGCCGATCACCTCGCCGTCGGGGCCGAACCGGCGCACGCCGATGTAGTCCATGTAGACCGGCCGGTGCACGGTCGAGCGCGTGTTCGCCTTGGTGATGATGAGAAGCTGCTTGCGCTTGGCGAACTCGGCCGCCTCGGGCGAGAGCGGCGTGTTCGAGCGCTTGATCGATTCGGGCAGCACCCGGCGTAGCACGCCGAGCCCCGAATCGGGATCGAGACGCAGGTAATGCTTGCGCCCCTTGCGTTCGAGCCGATACTCGCGATAGCCGAGCAGGGTGAAATGATCGTCGCGCAGCCAGCGCAGGAAGGCGCGCCCCTCCGAGATCTCGTCGGGCGGCAGCGGCGGCGGATTGGCTTCGAGATCCTCGATGATCTCGTCGATGCGCGCGAGCATGGGCTGCCATTCCTCGACCGCCGAGCGCACGTCGTCGAGCACCCGCGCGAGGCTCGCGCGGATGGCGTCAAGATCGGAATCGCGCGATTGCTGGGTGACCTCGACGTGAAGGACCGATTCGGTGTTCGCGGCGGGCGAGGCGTCGAACTCGTCGAGCACGTCGACGATCTTGCCGGCCCGGTCGCGCTTGAGATGCAGGATCGGGTGAACCAGCAGGTGCACGGTCAGGTTGTTCTGATTGAGGTTCGCGGCCACCGAATCGACCAGGAACGGCATGTCGTCGTTGACGATCTCGACCACCGTGTGGGTCGACTGCCAGCCGTCGGTCTCGTGACGCGGGTTGAAGACCCGGATCTTCGCCTGCTTGGGCGCGCGCCTGCCGGCGAAGCGCCAGACCGAAACCACCTCGCCGAACAGGTTGTCGGCAGCGGTGTCGGCGAGATCCTCGGGCGCGATGCCGGCCAGGTATTGGCGCGCGAACCGCTCGAGCATGGACGCGCCCTTGCGCGGCATGCGTTGATGGATCTGTTTGACGACGTCCTCGACAAGCTCGGCCTTGTGCTCCTTCGCCCGCGTCGTCATTACCAGCTCCCTGTATTACTGCTGGATTGTCTGTTTACCGCGCCCCCAAGGGCCGATACTAGGACAAACCCGTGAAATGTACACCGCCTCCCCCTTGTCGTCGGGCGCGACGATGCACAGCCTCAACCCATAAAGCCGAATGGTAAACAAGGGGATGAAATTTTATTGCCCAAGAGTAAACGTTGGGCTAGCTTTCGCCGAAAGCCGGACGAACTCGGCGGCGAGCGCGCCGCAGCCGGCCGGGCGGGCAACGGACGGGACGCCATGCCATTCGCACTGCTCAAATACGGTTTCGCGCGGGAATACCCGGCGCGGCGCCATTTCCGGGCGCCGGGCGAGCTCAAGCCGTCCTACGACGTGGTCATCATCGGCGGCGGCGGCCATGGCCTCGCCACCGCGTACTATCTCGCCACGGTCCACGGCATTACCAATGTCGCGGTTCTCGACAAGGGCTATATCGGCGGCGGCAACACGGGGCGGAACACGGCGATCATCCGCTCCAACTATCTCACGCCCGAGGGCGTGCGCTTCTATGACGAATCGGTCAAGCTCTACCAGTCGCTGAGCCAGGAGTTCGGCTTCAACATCATGTATTCCGAGCGCGGGCATTTCACGCTCGCGCATACCGACGCGGCGCTGCGCACCATGCGCTGGCGGGCCGAGGTCAACAAGCATCTGGGCGTCTCGTCCGAGCTCGTGCTGCGCGATGATCTGCGCCGCATGGTGCCCCAGCTCAACCTCTCGCGCGACGTCCGGCTGCCGGTCCTGGGCGCGCTCTATCACCCGCCGGGCGCGATCGCCCGCCACGATGCGGTCGCCTGGGGCTACGGCGGGGTCGCGAGCCGGATGGGCGTCGACATCCACCAGCGCACCGAGGTCATCGGAATCGAGCAGGAGAACGGCCGCGTCACCGCCGTGGTCACGAACCGGGGCAAGATTCGCTGCGGCAAGGCGGTTCAGGCGGTGGCGGGGGTGTCCTCGCTGCTCGCGCGAATGGCGGGGTTCCGGCTGCCGATCCGCACGATCCCCCTTCAGGCCTGCGTCTCCCAGCCGCTCAAGCCGTTCCTCGACGCGATCGTCGTCTCGGGCAGCCTGCACACCTATATCTCGCAGTCGAGCCGGGGCGAGCTGGTGATGGGCGGCGCGACCGACCCCTACCCGGTCTACTCGACGCGCTCGACGCTCGAGTTCAAGGAGGGGCTTTTGGGCCACATGCTCGAGCTGTTCCCGTTCCTCGCCGAGGTGCGGCTGATGCGCCAATGGGCCGGCATGGCCGACATGACGCCCGATTTCAGCCCCGTGATGGGCGAGACCCCGGTCGAGAACTACTACATCGACGCCGGCTGGGGCACCTGGGGGTTCAAGGCGACCCCGGTCGTGGGCAAGCGCATGGCCGAGCTGATCGCCACCGGCAGAGTTCCCGACCTGATCGCGCCCTTCCGGCTTTCGCGGTTCTCCGAATTCGCCCTAGTGGGCGAAAAGGGCGCCGCCTCGGTCGGGCATTAGGGAGGGGAGGCCCATGAAAATCATGCCCTGCCCGCTCAACGGGCCGCGCAACATTTCGGAATTCGCCTACGGCGGCGAGGTGGTCGAGCACCCCGATCCCCACCGCTGCAGCGACGAGGACTGGGCGGCCTTCGTCTTTATCGAGAACAACGCCGCGGGCGTGGTGCGCGAATGGTGGTGCCACGTGCCGACCGCCTACTGGTTCATCGCCGAGCGCGACACCGTGACCGAGGAGATCCTCCGAACCTACCCGGCGAGCGAGGTCTTCAAGGAGCGCATCGACTTCGCGCCCCCGCCGCCGCCGAGCGACGGCGACGCCCGGAAGAGCGCCAAGAAGGACGACAAGCGATGAAGCCCGCGCGCCTTCCCGCGCCCGCGGGCGCGCTGATCGACCGCGACCGGCCGATCACCTTCACCTTCGAGGGCCGCGCCGTCACGGGCTATGCCGGCGACACGATCGCGAGCGCGCTGGCCGCCAACGGCATCTCGATGCTCTCGCGTTCGTTCAAATACCACCGTCCGCGCGGGCTGCTGACCGCCTGCGGCCAGGACGCCAACACCCTGGTGCAGGTCGATCACCGGCCCAACGTGCCCGCCGACCGCGAGCCGATCGCCCCCGGCATCGAGGTCCGCGCGGTCAACGTCTCGGGCAGCCTGGAGCGCGACCGGGGCGCGTGGTTCGGCAAGTTCGGCAAGTTCATGCCGGTCGGCTTCTATTACCGCGCCTTCTACCGGCCCAAGCCTGCCTGGAAGCTGTGGGAGCCGATCATCCGCCGCATGGCCGGGCTCGGCACGATCGACCGAACCGCGCCCCACGACTATTACGACAAGCAATACCTGTTCTGCGACGTCGCGGTGATCGGCGGCGGTGCGGCCGGTCTCGCGGCGGCGGTCGAGGCCGCCAAGACCGGGGCCGAGGTCGTCCTGATCGAGGAGAACCCGATCCTCGGCGGGGCGCTCAACTACGCCCGCTTCGACGCTCTGGGCGAAAAGGCCGGAAAGACCCGCGCCCGCCTGGTGGGCGCGGTCGAGAAGGCGGACAACATCCGCGTGCTCGCGGGCGCGGTCTGCAACGGCTGGTTCAAGGACAATTGGCTGCCGGTGATCCGCGGCAATCGCATGTACAAGCTGCGCGCGGGCGCGGCGGTGGTCGCCGCCGGCGCCTACGAGCAGCCGATCGTGTTCCGCAACAACGATCTGCCGGGCGTGATGCTGGGCTCGGCCGCCCAGCGGCTGATCCGGCTCTGGGGCGTGCGGCCGGGCGAGCGCGCGGTGGTGGCGACCGCCAACGGCGACGGCTACGGCGTCGCGCTCGACCTCATGGACGCGGGCGTCGCGGTCGCCTGCGTCGCCGACATGCGCCCGGGCGCGCCCGGCGGCGAGCGCCACGACGCGGTGGTCGCGCGCGGCGTGCCCGTGATCGCCGAAAGCGCGGTCGCCGAGGCGGTCGCCACCCCGGGCAACCGGGGCGTGGCGGGGGCGCGCGTCGCGCGGATCACCGGCCAGGGAACGCTGGCCGGGGTCGCCGACCGCTTCGCTTGCGATCTGGTCGTCATGGCGGCGGGCTATCACCCGACGGCGAACCTTCTCTATCACGCGGGCGCGCGCATGACCTACGACGAGGAGGCGCACGCCTTCGCGATCGGCGAATTGCCCGCCCATTTGTTCGCGGCGGGCTCGGTGAACACCGTTCACGCCCTCGATTCGGTGGTCGCGGACGGCCGCCGGGCTGGCTGGGAAGCCGCGAAGGACGCGGGATTCGACGCCGGGCGCCGCCCCGCCGCCAAAATCGTCGCCGCGCCGTCGCCCAACCATCCCTGGCCCATTTTCCCCCACGCGGACGGCAAGGATTTCGTCGATTTCGACGAGGATCTCCAGACCGCCGACATCCTCAACGGCATCCGCGACGGCTTCGACAACATCGAGCTTCTGAAACGCTACTCGACCGTCGGCATGGGGCCGTCGCAGGGGCGGCTGTCGTCGCTGCCGTCGGTGCGGCTCGCCGCCCGGGCGCTCGAGCAGCCGATCGACGCGGTCGGCACCACCACCTCGCGCCCGCCGTTTTCGGCCGAGACCTTCGGCCATCTCGCGGGGCGCGGCTTCGATCCCGTGCGCCACACCGCCATGCACCACCGCCACCTCGCGCTCGGCGCCGAGATGATGCCGGCGGGGCTGTGGCTGCGCCCGGCGGTCTACGCCCCGGGCGGCGAGCGGGCGGGCGCGATCCGGGCCGAGGCGAGCGCGGTGCGCGAGAACGTCGGGCTGATCGACGTCTCGACGCTCGGCGGAATCGAGATCCGGGGGCCGGACGCGGCCGAGTTCCTCAACCGGATCTATACCTTCGCCTATCTCAAGCAGCCGGTCGGCCGGTCGCGCTACGTCCTGATGACCGACATGAGCGGCGTGATCGTCGACGACGGCGTCGCCTGCCGGCTGGGCGAGCGCCATTTCTACGTCACCGCGACCACCGGCGGCGCGCAGGCGGTCTATCAGGCGATGCTGTTCCACAACGCCCAATGGCGGCTCGACGTCGACATCACCAACGCGACCGCGTCCTACGCCGCGGTCAACATCGCCGGGCCGAAGTCGCGCGCCGTGCTCGCGCCGCTCACCGACATCGACCTTTCGGCCGAGGCGTTCCCCTACATGGGCGTGCGCGAGGGCGCGGTCGCGGGGATTCCCGCGCGGCTGATGCGAGTCGGCTTCGTCGGCGAGCTCGGCTACGAGATCCACGTCCCCGCGAGCATGGGCGAGGCCCTGTGGGACGCGCTGATGGAGGCCGGCCGCGCCGAGGACATCCGCCCCTTCGGGGTCGAGGCGCAGCGGCTTCTAAGGCTCGAGAAGGGACACATCATCATCGGCCAGGACACCGACGGCCTGACCCACCCCTATGAGGCCGACATGGCCTGGGCGATCGCCCGCAAGAAGCCCTATTACATCGGCATGCGCTCGGTCGCGATCCTGGGCGCCCGGCCGCTGACGCGCAAGCTCGTGGGCTTCACGATCCCGGGCGGGGCGGGCGCGCCGGTGCCCAAGGAATGCCACCTCGTGATCCGCGACGGCGAGATCACCGGCCGGGTCACCTCGGCGGCGTTTTCGCCGGCGCTCGACCGGGTGATCGGGCTCGCCTACGTGGCGCCCGACCAGGCCGAGATCGGCGGCCGCTTCCAGGTCAAGATCGAGCAGGGGCGCATGATCGAGGCCGAGGTCGTGCCGCTGCCGTTCTACGACCCCGACGGCAAGCGCCAGGAGATGTGAGATGACGCTCGCCCCCGACGCCCTGCCCCGCCGC
>CAZHDF010000201.1:0-5870 GCA_964531525.1 uncultured Alphaproteobacteria bacterium
GCGGCGGGGCAGGGCGTCGGGGGCGAGCGTCATCTCACATCTCCTGGCGCTTGCCTTCGGGATCGTAGAAGGGCAGCGGCGCGACCTCGGCCTCGATCATGCGGCCCTCTTCGATCTTGATCTGGAAACGGCCGCCGATCTCGGCCTGGTCGGGGGCGACATAGGCGAGCCCGATCACTCGGTCGAGGGCCGGCGAGTACGCGGCCGAGGTCACCCGACCGGTGATCGCGCCGTCGCGGATCACGAGGTGGCATTCCTTGGGCACCGGCGCGCCCGCGCCGCCCGGGACGGTGAAGCCCACGAGCTTGCGCGTGAGCGGGCGGTCGCGCTGGATGGCGACCGAACGCATGCCGACGAAGTACGGTTTCTTGCGGGCGATCGCCCAGGCCATGTCGGCCTCATAGGGGTGGGTCAGGCCGTCGGTGTCCTGGCCGATGATGATGTGCCCCTTCTCGAGCCGAAGAAGGCGCTGGGCCTCGACGCCGAAGGGGCGGATGCCCTCGGCCCGGCCGGCCTCCATCAGGGCGTCCCACAGGGCTTCGCCCATGCTCGCCGGCACGTGGATCTCGTAGCCGAGCTCGCCCACGAAGCCCACTCGCATCAGCCGCGCCGGAATGCCGGCGACCGCGCCCTCGCGCACGCCCATGTAGGGGAAGGCCTCGGCCGAGAGGTCGATGTCGGTGAGCCCGGCGAGCACGCTGCGCGACTTCGGTCCGGCGATGTTGACCGCCGCGTAGGCCGCGGTCGCGTTGGTGATGTCGACGTCGAGCCGCCACTGGGCGTTGTAGAACAGCATGGTCTGATAGACCGCCTGGGCGCCGCCGGTGGTCGCGGTGACGTAGAAGTGGCGCTCGCCGAGCCGGCAGGCGACGCCATCGTCGACGATCACGCCGCTCATGTCGGTCATCAGCACGTAGCGCGACCGCCCGATGGGCTGCTTGAGGTAGGCGAAGGTGTACATGCGGTTGAGGAACTCGGCCGCATCGGGGCCGCGGATCTCGATCCCGCCCAGCGTCGAGACGTCGATCAGGCCGACGTTCTCGCGCACCGCCATCGCCTCGCCGCGGATCGCGTCCTCGCGGCGCGCGCCGGGGGCGTAAACCGCCGGCCGCAGCCACAGCCCCGCGGGCATCATCTCGGCGCCGAGCGCGAGGTGGCGGTGATGCATGGCGGTGTGGCGCACGGGCTCGAAGCCGCGGCCTGCGAGGTGGCCGAAGGTCTCGGCCCAGAACGGCGGGCGCGAGGTGGTGGTGCCGATCTCATCGATCGGCTTGCCGAGGGTGCGGGCCATGATCCGCACCGAAGGCAGCGACGAGTGCCGGCCCTGCGACGGCCCCATGCCGACGGTCGAGTAGCGCTTGAGCAGCTCGATATTGTCGAAGCCGTCGCGGATGCCGTTGACGATGTCGGCGGTCTGGAGATCCTCGTCGAAGTCGACGAAGTCCTTGCCGTCCGGGTGGGGGAAGATCGGCCAGGGATGATTGGGCGACGGCCGGGAGGCGATCTTGGCGGTCGGCCGGCGTCCGGCGTCGAAGCCGGCGTCCTTCGCGGCCTCCCAGCCCGCGCGACGGCCGTCGGCGACCACCGAATCGAGGTCGTGAACGGCGTTCACCGAGCCCGCGGCGAACAGATGCGCGGGCAACTCGCCGATCACGAAGGCGGCCTGATCGTCGTCGTAGGTCATGCGCGCGCCCGCGTGATAGAGCAGGTTGGCCGTCGGATGGTAGCCCGCCGCCATCACCACGAGGTCGCAGGCGAAGCGGTCGGCGACGTCGGCGAGCTTCCCTTCGCCCAGGATCCGGGCTATGCGCGCGCCCGCCACGCCCCGGTTGCCCGGCGCGGCGACCGCCTCGGCGACCGCGCTTCCGGCGATGACGGGCACGCCGCGCGCGACCACCGCGTCATGGCGCTCGCCGCTGGGCGCCTCGGCGCGCATGTCGGCGACGCAGGCGAGATCGACGCCCGCCTCCATGAGGTCGAGCGCCACGCCATAGCCGTCGCCGTTGGCAGTCGCGACCACGGCGCGTTCGCCCGGGCGCACGCCCCAAAGCCGGATCAGGCGCTGGCAGGCCGAGCCCAGGATCACGCCCGGGAGGTCGTTGTTGCGGAACACGATCGGCTGCTCGTAAGTCCCGGCGGCGATCACCACGGCGCGGGCGCGCAGCTTGTACATGCGGTTTCCGGAGATCACCGGCAGCCAGTTGTCGGCGAACCAGCCGTTGCAGACCGCGCCCGTGAGCACGCGGATATTCTCCGCTTTCTCGACCGCGCCCACCAGGCGGGCGCGGGCCTTCGCGGCGGCCTTCCCTTCGGCGTCGAAGCGGGCGTAGTTGAGCGCCCCGCCGAGGATCGGCATCTCTTCGATCAGGACCACCTCGGCCCCGGTCTTGGCGGCCTCGGCCGCGGCCGCGAGCCCGGCCGGGCCGCCGCCGATCACCGCCACGTCGGCGAACAGGTACTGCTTGTCGTAGTAGCCGTGGGGGGCCTTTAGGTCGACTTCGCCGAGCCCGGCCATGCGGCGGATGATCGGATCCCACAGCTTCCAGGCCCCTTTGGGGCGGTAGAACGCCCGGTAGTAGAAGCCGACCGGCATGAACTTGCCGAACTTGCCGAGCCAAGCGGCGCGGTCGCGCGCGAGCCCGCCCACGGTGTTGACCGCGCGCACCTCCATTCCGGGCGCGATCGGCTCGCGGTCGGCGGGAACGTTGGGACGGTGGCCGATCTGGACCAGGGTGTTGGCGTCCTGGCCGCAGGCGGTCAAGAGCCCGCGCGGGCGGTGGTACTTGAACGAGCGCCCGATCACGGCGATCCCGTTGGCCGCGAGCGCGCTCGCGATGGTGTCGCCGGCGAATCCGGTGACGGAGCGTCCCTCGAAGGTGAAGGTAATCGGCCGGTCGCGGTCGATGAGAGTCCCGGCGGGCGCGGGCAGGCGCGCGGGCTTCATCGGCCGGGCTCCCCTTTGCCGCCGTCGCCGCCCTTCGCCGGCGGCGGGGCGGGGAAGTCCATGCGCTCTTTGAAGACCTCCTCCGCCGGGTAGGTGCGGATGATTTCGTCGGTCACGGTGTCGCGTTCGGCGATGAACCAGTAAGCGGTCGCGATATGGCACCACCACTCGCGGACCACGCCCGCGGCGTTGTCTTCGAGGAACACGAAGTCCGCCCATTCCTCGTCGCTGCAGCGGTGCGGGTCGGGGTGCTCGACCACCTCGCCGCCGTAGGCGAACTCCGCAATGTTGCGCGGCCCGTTGAGTGGACAAGGCATGATCTTCATGGCGGCCTTCTCCTAGTGCCCGACCGAAGCGGCGCCCTTTTCGCCCACCAGGGCGAACTCGGAGAACCGCGACAGCCGGAACGGCGCGATCAGATCGGGAACCTCGCCGGTCGCGATCAGCTCGGCCATGCGCTTGCCGACCACCGGCGTCGCCTTGAACCCCCAGGTTCCCCAGCCGGCGTCGATGTAGTAGTTCTCAAGCGGGGTCACGCCCATGACGGGGCTGAAGTCGGGGGTCATATCGGTCATGCCGGCCCACTGGCGCATGAGCCGAACCTCGGCGAGGAACGGGAACAGCTCGAGCATGTGGGCGAGCAGGCCTTCCTTGAACTCGAGGGTCGAGCGCGTGGAGTAGACCGGGTAGGGGTCGGTCGCGCCGCCCATGACGAGCTCGCCCCGGCTCGACTGCGAGATGTAGGTGTGCAGACTGCCCGAGACGACAATGGCGTTAAGGAACGGCTTGAGCGGCTGGGAGACGCAGGCCTGAAGCGGGATCGTGCGGATCGGCAGCTTGATCCCCGCCATCCGCGCCACAACCGACGACATCCCGGCCACCGCCTGCACCGCTTTGCCGCAGTGGATGACGCCTTGGTTGGTCTTCACGCCGACGAGGCGGCCGCCCTTTTGCTCGATCCCGATCACCTCGGTGCGCTGATGGATGTCGACGCCCATCCGACTTGCGATTCCGCCATAGCCCCAGGCCACCGCGTCGTGGCGGGCGATCGCGCCCGGCGCGTGGTAGAGCGCGCCCAAGACCGGATAACGCGCGTCGCGCGAGAGGTTGAGCTGAGGCACCATGCGGGCGAGCTCGTCGCGCAGCACGAGCTCGGAGTCGACGCCGAGGTGCTTGTTGACCTCGGCCCGCCAGCGCATGGTCCGCAGCGCCGCGTCCGTATGCGCGAGGGTGAAGTGCCCGCGCTCGGAGTACATGATGTTGAATCCGAACTCCTGGCTCAGCGACTGATAGAGCCGGACCGATTCGTCGTAGAAGCGCACGCCTTCGGGCGTGAGGTAGTTCGAGCGGATGATCGCTGTGTTGCGGCCCGTATTCCCCCCTCCGATATAGCCCTTTTCCAGAACCGCAACATTGGTGATGCCGTGGCGCGTGGCGAGGTAGTAGGCGATCGCAAGCCCATGCCCGCCGCCGCCGATGATCACCACGTCATAGGTTGATTTGAGCTCGCCCGGCGCCCGGAAATGCCGGCGCGCCGGATAGTTGCGCGAAAGGCCGTATTTGAGCAGCGCGAAAGGCATCGCGTCCCATCCCTGACTTTCCGACGCCCGCCCGCCTCCCGCTGGCGGAGCGGCCGGCATCGGCGAAAGCTATCCCAACGTTTACTGATAGGCAACAAAATTGCATCACCTTTCCAGTTGTCCGAACGGGACGCGCCGGCGATCCGGCGCAGACTCTTGCCGGTGGGGATGCTGTGTACATTTCCTTTGTTTGTCCTAGTATCTGCCCCCGGGGGCATGGCATCCAGGGGATATACGGGGGCCGACGATGACGACGCGGGCGAAGGACCACAAGGTCGAGCTTGTCGAGGAGGTCGTCAGGCAGATCGAACAGAAGCTGCCGCCCAAGACCGCCGGTCCGCTCACCCGGTTCGTGCGCCAGTACCTCGACGGCGTCGCGCCCGAGGATCTCCTTGACGTCACCGCCGACAACCTGTTCGGCGAGGTGGTCTCAGCCTGGCGGTTCGCCAACAAGCGGGCGCCCAAGCAAGCCAAGATCCGGGTCTTCAACCCGCGCTATGAGACCGACGGTTGGCAATCGACCCACACGGTGGTCGAGATCGTCAACGACGACATGCCGTTTCTCGTCGATTCGGTCGCCGCCAACCTGAACCAGCACAACCTCACGGTCCATCTTTTGATCCACCCGATCCTGAAAATCCGACGCGATCGGGCGGGCAAGATCATCGACGTGCTCGACGAAGACGCGCGCGCTTCTGACGCCGCCACCGAATCGGTCCTCCACGTCGAGGTCACCCAGCAGTCTCAGGAAGCCGAGCTCGAAGAGCTCCGCGCGAGCCTCGCCCGGGTGCTCGACGATGTGCGCTCGGCGGTCGACGATTGGCAGCCCATGCTGGCGCGGATCGACGCCATCATCGCCGACCTGGACGCCAACCCGCCGCCTTTGCCCGAGGACGAGATCGCGGAGGGCCGCGCGTTCCTGCGCTGGCTGCGCGACGACCACTTCACCTTCCTCGGTTATCGCGAGTACCGGCTTGAGCGCAAAGGCCGCAAGCACTACCTGCGCCTCGACCCCGACACCGGGCTCGGCGTCTTGCGCCGCGTGCTGCCCGAATCGATGAAGCGCTCGAACACGCCGCTGACGCCCGAGGCGGTCGGCTTCGCCAAGCGCAAACAGCTCCTCATCATCACCAAGGCGAACACGCGCTCGACCGTCCATCGCCCGGTTTACATGGACTATATCGGGGTGCGCCGGTTCGGCCCCGACGGCGAGGTGATTGGCGAAGCGCGGTTCCTCGGGCTTCTCACGTCGGCCGCCTACAATCGCGATCTCAGCGAGATCCCGCTCCTTCGCCACCGGGTGGCCAAGGTGCTGGAGCGCTCGCACTTCCCGCCCAACAGCCACA
>CAZHDF010000202.1:0-5839 GCA_964531525.1 uncultured Alphaproteobacteria bacterium
CTGGACCACGGCGCACCGGCTCCAGGGTATCGCCTATCTCTATGTCCGGCTCACCTTCGACCGCGACGTGTTCCCGACCGGCATCCCCAACATCAAGGCGGCGGTCAAGGGGCGCAAGCTGCTGGACCCGCGCGATTCGACGACGCGCTGGACCGACAACGCCGCGCTGTGCCTTCGCGACTACCTCACCGCCGATTTCGGTCTCGGCGCGGACCCCGCGACCGAGATCGACGAGGCGGCGATGATCGCGGCGGCCAACGTCTGCGACGAGGACGCGCCGCTGCCGAGCGATCCGGCGCTCGCGTTCGACTTCACCGCCGATCCGGCGAGCGGCCTTTGCACCCAGGTGGTGGCGAGCGGCGCATCGGCCAAGCCGCTGCACCTCGGCGACCGGCTGAGTCTCGCGACCACGGGCACGCTGCCCGGCGGGCTCGACGGCGCGGGGCCGTATTACGCGATCCCGGTGACCGAGACGACGTTCAAGGTCGCGGTGTCGCTGGCCGCCGCGCGCGCGGGCGTGGGCGTAGCCCCGACCAGCGCCGGGACCGGCACGCAGACGCTGACGCGCACCCATCAGCCGCGCTACACCACCAACGGGGTGATCGGTCTCGACGGCCGCCCGGTCGACGTGGTCGCCGATCTCGTTACGCCCTTGTTCGGCACGCTCTCGTACAGCCAGGGGCTCTACACCCTGTTCGCGGGCGGCTGGCGCGGCCCGGCGAGCGTGACGCTGACAGAGGACGACCTGCGCGACAGCCTCGCCATCCGCCCCCGGCCCGCCAAGCGCGTGCTGCATAACGCGGTGCGCGGGGTGTTCGCCGACCGCGACGCGGGCGCGCAGCCGACCGCCTTTCCGCCGGTGACCAACGCGACCTTCGAGGCCCAGGACGGGGGCGAGCGCATCTGGCGCGACATCGAGCTCGGTCACGTCACCGACACCTGGCGCGCGCAAAGGCTCGCGCGGCTCGCCAACGAGCGCGACCGCCAGGGGCTGGTGGTCGAGTTCCCGGCCAAGCTCACGGCGCTGCGCGTCGCGGTCGGCGACGTGATCGCGCTCGATATCAAGCGCGGGGCCGACCAAATCTTCGCCGCCAAGCCGTTCGAGGTCATCGGCTGGTCGCTGGCCGCCGACGGGGGCGTCGATCTCATGCTTCAGGAGACGGCGGCGGCGATCTACTCGGACGATCCGGCGGCGATGACGGTGCCCGACATCGCGCCCAACACCAGCCTGCCGCGCGCCTTCGATCCGCCGCCGCCGCCGAGCGGGCTCACACTCGTGCGCCAGGTGGTCGAGGGGCCTTCGGGCTCCTCGTCGCGCATCAAGGCGACCTGGACCGGGCCCGCCGACCACCGCGTGACCGAGGCCGGCGCCTTCGAGGTCCAGTTCCGCAAATCGGCCGACCCGGATTACGAGCCCTCGTTCTTCGTCGACGGCCGCGAGACGCAGACCTTCATCGCGCCGGTGGTCGATCGCACCCGATACGACGTCCGCCTGCGCTCGGTCGCCAACCCGGGATCGACCCGAAGCGATTGGGTCGAGGTGCTCGGCTTCCCCGTAGGCGACGTGCTGGTCGTCGAGGACTGGGGGCAGGTCGCCGACGCGCCGACCTCGAGCGAGGACTGGGGTCAGGTCTCGCTCTCCGAAACGCTCAACGAGGACTGGGGGCTGGTCGCATGACCAAGGAAGTTCAGCTTCGCCGCGGCACGACCGCGCAAGTGTTCGCCTTCACCGGCCAGGTGGGCGAGCTCACGCCCGATACGACGCTCAAACGCCTGGTGCTGCACGACGGCCTGACCGCCGGCGGCAAGGCGATCGACGCGCCGCGCGGGCATATCGACGGCCTGGTCCTCGCCAACAACGGGACGGCGCCCGACACCGATCTCGACATCGCGCCCGGCCAGGCGCGCGATTCCGCCAACGCGACGATCATGGAGATCACGGCGACGCTCACCAAGCGGCTGAGCGCCGCCTGGGCGGCCGGCAGCGGCAACGGCGGGCTGTTCTCGGGCGCGGTCGCGGCGAGCACCTGGTATCACGTCCATCTCATCGAGAAGGACGCCGACGGCTCGATCGACGCCGGGTTCGACACCGACGTCGCCGCCGCCAACCGGCCAGCGGGGTATTCACGCACCCGGCGGATCGGGTCGGTCAAGACCGACGGGTCGTCGAACATCCTGGCTTTCGCGCAGTTCCTCGACCTGTTCCTCTGGAGCGACCCGCCGCTCGACGTCGTCGATAGCGCGCTCGGCGGCACGGCGAAGACCTATGCGCTGGGCGGCGTCCCGCCTGGGCTCCGGGTTCTGGCCCGGCTGAACATGGGGATCGGCGGCGTCGGCGCCTACGTCTCGCCGCTCGTGGCCCTCGACGAGGCGCCGAGCACGACGGCGGCGCCTTTGTTCACGATCGACAACAGCGTCGCGGCCTATCAGCCGAATTTCGAGATTCTGACCGATACCTCGGCCCAAATCCGCGCGCGGTCCGGCGGCGGCACGGGCACGCTGCGCGTCGCGACGCTCGGCTGGATCGATCCGAGAGGGAGGAACGCCTGATGACGCGCTATGTCGAACGCGATGGCCAGGGCCGGATCACCGGCTCTTTCGCCCACCCGCAGCCCGGCCGCGCCGAGGAGGCGCTCGCCGACGACGATGCCGAGCTCATCGCCTTCGAGAACCCGCGACAGCCGAGCGACGGCGAGCGTGCCGAGACAGAGGCCACGAATAACCCGGCGCTGCGTGGCCTCGTGCGGGCGCTCGCCAAGCGCCTCGGCGTGAGCGCATCCGCGCTGATCGCCGAGATCAAGGCGGAGGCCGAGCGATGAGCGGCCGCGCGAGGACGCTTCCGTGAACGGAACCGCGCGCAACATCACCTCGACCGTGATCGCCGGGGCGATCCTCGCCGCCTTCGCGGTCGCCTATTCGTCGATCATCGCGCGCATCGACCGGCTCGAGATTCGCGTCGTCAAGGTGCTCGACGACCACGAGACGCGGCTTCGCCTGGTCGAGCGCCGCGACGGGCTTTGATCGTGGACCCGCGCGATTTCCTCGATTGCGTGATCCGCCCGGTGCTCGCGCGCCTCGCGCTCGGGGGCGCGGCGGCCGAGACGCTGCTGCTCGGCACCGCGCTCCACGAATCGGGCGGCTTGAGGCGCTTGCGCCAGGCGGGCGGCGGCCCGGCGCTCGGGCTCTACCAGATCGAGCCCGCGACCCACGCCGACATTCTGGAAAACTTCCTGGCCTTTCGCCCCGATCTCGCCGCGCGCGTCGCGGGGCTCGCCGCCCAATGGCCGGGGCGCGTCGAGCAACTCGCGACCAACCCGGCCTATGCGACCGCGATCGCGCGCATTCATTACCGGCGCAGGCCCGAGCCGCTGCCCGAGGCGGGCGACATCGCCGCTCTCGGGCGCTACTGGAAGCGTCATTACAACACCGGCCGGGGGCGCGGCACGGCCGAGGCGTTCATCGAAAGCTGGCGGAGGTGGATGACATGAGCATCGTGGAGGCTCTTTTGGGCGGCGGCGCGGCGAGCGCCGTCGAGGCGATCGGCAAGGTGGTGGATGAGCTGTTCACCTCCGACGAGGAGCGTCTCGACAAGCAGGCGCTTCTCGATCGGCTCGCGCAGCGGCCGTCGCTCGCCCAGGTCGAGATCAACAAGATCGAGGCGGGGCACCGCTCGATCTTCGTCGCCGGTTGGCGGCCCGCCATCGGCTGGGTCTGCGCCGCCGGGCTCGCCGCCTATTTCCTGCCGCAATACGCGCTCGCGGCGTATCTTTGGACCCGGACCGTGCTGGCGACCGGCGCGCTCGCGCCCTTTCCCGCCCAGGCCGACGGCCTGTTCGACCTGGTGCTCGCCATGCTCGGCATGGGGGCGCTCCGCACCATCGAGAAGCTCCAGGGCCGCGCGCGCTGATCGGCCGAACATCCCTCCCGCATGCAAGGCTTGCCCCCGCTCCGCCGCCCGGCGAGGATGGGCCGGGCGGGCAAGGCGCCGAGATCGCCGCCCGCGGGGAGGGAAGATGACGGTCGATCCCGGCGAGAACCGGGCCGGGGAAACTCCGGTTTCGGGCGATGCGGCTGGCGAGCGGGCAAGCGCGCGGCTGGTGCGCGCGGGGATTCTGTTCATCGTCGCCGCCGGCTTTCTGTTCACGATTCTCGACGCCGGCAACAAGTTCCTCACCGGCACTTACGCGATCGTTCAGGTGGTCTGGGCGCGCTACGCCTTCCAGTGGATCGTCGTGCCGGCGATCATCGGCCGGGTGAGCCTCGCCTCGGCGATCCGGACGCGGAACCTGCCCTTGCAGATCCTGCGCTCGCTCCTGCTGCTGCTCGCGTCGGTATTCTTCGTAACCGCGATCCATTACGTGCCGCTGGCCGACGCCTCGGCGGTCGGCAAGGTCGGACCATTGATGCTGACCGCGCTTTCGATCCCGTTCCTCGGCGAGCGCGTCGGACCGCGCCGCTGGGCGGCGGTGGTGGTCGGCTTCATCGGCGCGCTGATCATCATCCGCCCGGGCTTCGGCACCGCCCATTGGGCGCTGTTCCTGCCGCTGCTCACCGCCTTCTTCTTCGCGCTCTATTCGATCGCCACCCGTCGGCTCAGCCGGGTGGACCCGCCCGCCACCACCTTCCTCTATACCGGCGTCGTCGGCACCCTGGTCGCGAGCGCCGCCGTCCCCTTCTTCTGGCGAACCCCCGACCTCGTCGGCTGGCTGCTGATGATCGGCACCGGCACGATCGCGGGCCTCGGGCATTTGTCGCTGATCCAGGCCTACAAGCGCGCGCCCGCCTCGGTGCTGGCGCCGTTCGGCTATGTCCAGCTCGTCTGGGCGACGCTGGTGGGCTTCGCCGTGTTCGGCGACTTCCCCGACACGCCGACGATCCTGGGCGCGCTGATCATCATGGCGAGCGGAATCTACGTGGTCTACCGCGAGGGCCGGGCGAAACGCGCGCGGCGTTAGCGCGTGATGTTTTCGCATCGAATCGGCACCGGCCCACTCCCCCGCCCGGCCACCCATATTCTACGATCCCGTGGGTGGCCGGGCGGGGGAGTGGGCCGGTGCCGACTTAAACACATCACGCGCTAGGGGTCGCGGCGCGCGCGCCGGTTGGCGCGGAAGGCGTCCATGTGGAAGCGCGCCTGGGCGGGCGAATAGGCGTGCTCGCGGCCGACGGGGCAGGCGCGGCGCGCGCGGCAGGCGCGCTCCATGCAGTCGGACCCGGCGGGGGTTTCGAGATGCGCGGCGCAGGTGGCGACGTCGTAGCCACCGGCCGTGAACGCGCCCACCGGGCAGGTCGCGAGACAGGGCCGCTCGGCGCAGGTCTCGCAAGGGCTCGCGGTTTCCCGGCGCGGCGGCAGCGCGATCGTCTCGGCGAAGGCGAGCGCCCCGCGATAGGCGTGCCAGAGCCCGTAGTCGGGGTCGATCAACGGACCGATGGGCGAGGGCGCGACCGAATGACCGCGCATGGCCCAGCGCTGGAATGGCAGATACGGCGGCCCGCCGAAGGGAAACAGCGCGCTCCCCCCGAGCGCGTCGGCAATCTCGGCGAGCACGCGCCGCGTCCAGCGGTCGAGCGGATGCGCCGCGCCGTCGTCGATCTCGGGCGCGCGCGCGAACGCCTCCCACAGGCCGGGGCCCGCGTTGCCGGCGAGCACCAGGGTCGCCGCCCCGCGTCCGTCCGCGAGCGGCGGCACGCCGTCGTCGGGGCCGGGATGGAACGCGCCGCGCGGGACGAGCCCCGCGTCCTCGAGCGCCGCCTCGATCGCGGCCAGGGTGGGGGCGCGCGCTGTCACAGGATGGCGAGCGCGTCCTCGGGCGGGCGGCCGAGCGCGGCCTTCCCGTTG
>CAZHDF010000203.1:0-5836 GCA_964531525.1 uncultured Alphaproteobacteria bacterium
TGCGGCCAGAAGGAGACGGTGCTGTTCTGCGACCGGCTGATGGGGCTCGGCTTCCTGCACGCCTGCCGCGCCGGTCTCTCGTTCGGCAAGGACGACATGGTCATCCCGGCGGCCAAGGAGAAGCTGGTCGCCGCCACCCGCGAGCAGGTCAAGGAATACGAGCAGCAGTACCTCGACGGCCTGATCACCCAGGGCGAGAAGTACAACAAGGTGGTCGACGCCTGGGCGCAATGCACCGAGCAGGTCGCCGACGAGATGATGAAGGCGATCAGCGAGACCGCCGGGGTCGACATTCACGGCCAGCCGCGGCTCAACTCGATCTACATGATGGCCCATTCGGGCGCCCGCGGCTCGGCCGCCCAGATGAAGCAGCTCGCCGGCATGCGCGGCCTGATGGCCAAGCCCTCGGGCGAGATCATCGAGACGCCGATCATCTCGAACTTCAAGGAAGGGCTCTCGGTGCTCGAGTACTTCAACTCGACCCACGGCGCGCGCAAGGGCTTGGCCGACACGGCGCTCAAGACCGCGAACTCGGGCTATCTCACCCGACGACTGGTGGACGTCGCCCAGGACTGCACGATCGTCGAGCGCGACTGCGGCACCCGGGACGGCCTGACGGTCTCGGCGGTGGTCGAGGGCGGCGACATCATCTCGCCGCTCGGCGAGCGCATCCTCGGCCGCTTCGCGAGCGTCGACATCTGCGATCCCACGACCGACGAGGTCATCGTGCCCGCCGGCGAGATGATCGAGGAGGTCGAGGTCGAGGCGATCGACGCCGCCAACGTCGATCAGGTCAAGATCCGCTCGGTGCTCACCTGTCAGGCCGACAACGGCGTGTGCAGCAAGTGCTACGGGCGCGATCTCGCGCGCGGTACCCCGGTCAACACGGGCGAGGCGGTCGGCGTCATCGCCGCCCAGTCGATCGGCGAGCCGGGCACCCAGCTCACCATGCGCACCTTCCACATCGGCGGCACCGCCCAGCGCGGCGCCGAGCAGTCGAGCATCGAGGCCGTCTACGACGGCACGGCGCATTTGCGCAACCGGAACGTGGTCGTCGACAGCGAAGGCCGCCTGGTGGTCATGGGGCGCAACTGCGAGGTCGTGCTCCACGACGAGAACGGGCGCGAGCGCGCGCGGCACCGGCTGCCTTACGGCGCCCGCCTTCTGGTCGACGACGGAGCGAAGATCAAGCGCGGCGACCGGATCGCCGAGTGGGATCCCTACACGATTCCGATCATCACCGAGAGCGAGGGCTACGCCAACTACGTCGACATGATTCCGGGCGTGTCGATCCGCGAGGTGCTCGACGAGGCGACCGGCATCTCGAACAAGGTGGTGGTGGATTGGAAGCAGCAGCCCCGCGGCGCCGAGCTGCGGCCGCGGATCACGCTCCGCGACGAGAATGGCGACGTCGTCCATCTGCCCAACGGGCTCGAGGCGCGCTACTTCATGTCGGTCGACGCGATTCTCAGCGTCGAGGACGGAGCCAAGGTCCACGCCGGCGACGTGCTTGCGCGAATCCCGCGCGAGAGCTCGAAGACCCGCGACATCACGGGCGGCCTGCCCCGGGTGGCCGAGCTGTTCGAGGCCCGCAAGCCCAAGGACCACGCGATCATCGCCCAGGTCGCGGGCACCATCGAATACGGCAAGGACTACAAGGCCAAGCGCCGGATCGTTATCAAGCCCGACGACGAGAGCCTCGATCCGGTCGAGTATCTGCTGCCCAAGGGCAAGCACATCACCGTGCAGGAAGGCGACCACGTCGAGCGCGGCGATCTGCTGATGGACGGCAACCCGGTGCCCCACGATATTCTGCGCGTCCTCGGGGTCGAGGCGCTCGCCGACTACCTGATCAACGAGATCCAGGAGGTCTATCGGCTCCAGGGCGTGAAGATCAACGACAAGCACATCGAGGTGATCTGCCGCCAGATGCTCCAGAAGGTCGAGATCGAGGACCCGGGCGAGACCACCTTCCTGACCGGCGAGCAGGTCGACCGGCGCGAGTTCGAGATAGTCAACGCTCGGGCCGAGGCCGAGAAACGGCGCCCGGCAACGGCGATTCCCGTGCTTCAGGGGATTACCAAGGCCTCGCTCCAAACCGGCTCGTTCGTCTCGGCGGCCTCGTTCCAGGAGACCACGCGGGTGCTCACCGAGGCCGCGGTCGCCGGTCGCGTCGATCAGTTGATCGGGCTCAAGGAGAACGTCATCGTCGGCCGCCTGATCCCCGCCGGCACCGGACGCGCCATGGCGCGCGCCCGCAGGATCGCCGCCGAGCGCGACCGCGAGTTCGAAATCGCCGCGCGCGAGAAGGAGGCCGAGGCCGAGGCCATGATCAGCGCGCCGGAAGGCGAGGACAAGGGCACCGAGGAAGCCCAGATCGCTTAATCCCGCCTAATTCCGCCGCCCCGATGAAGACTTCCTCATCGGGGCGGCGACAAGCGCGCCCGCGCCGTTCCGGCGTCCCGGCGCGCGCTTTCGACGGCGCGTGCCGGGACGGCGCGGGGTCGTCCCGTAAGGCGCGGAATCGAGCGAAAAAACCGCTCGGATTTGCCTTGACGGGGGGTAGGGGCCTGACTAGTATGCCGGCCTCTTTGGGGGGCCGGTGGTAGGGTCTCGCGCCCTAGACACGGCCTCCGGAGAATACGGGTCAATTTACTTATTATGCCGCAAGGGCCGGCGAAATCAGCCCGGATGAAGCAAACAGGAGTTTGCTTCGCCCGGTTTGTCACGCGACAAGCCGGGCTAGCGCTTTGACAAATAGGTTGCAGGCGATGCCGACGATCAACCAGCTCATCCGCAAGCCGCGGGAGCTTCAGCTTACGCGGAACAAGGTGCCGGCCATGCAGGGCTGCCCGCAGAAACGCGGGGTATGCACGCGGGTCTACACGACCACGCCGAAGAAGCCGAACTCGGCGCTGCGCAAGGTCGCGCGCGTCCGGCTGACCAACGGCTTCGAGGTCACGACCTACATCCCCGGCGAGGGCCATAATCTGCAGGAGCACTCGGTGGTGCTGATCCGCGGCGGCCGCGTCAAGGATCTGCCGGGCGTGCGCTATCACATCATCCGCGGCACGCTCGACACCCAGGGTGTCGGCGATCGCCGCCAGCGCCGGTCCAAGTACGGCGCCAAGCGGCCCAAGTAGAGGAGAGCGCCGATGTCCCGTCGTCGCGCCGCCGAGAAACGCGAGATTCTGCCCGATCCGAAATACGGAGACCGGGTGGTCAACAAGTTCATGAATTCCTTGATGCTCGCCGGCAAGAAGTCGGTCGCCGAGGGGATCCTCTACGGGGCCTTCGATCTGATCGAGAAGCGCACCGGGCAGGACCCGGTCAAGGTGTTTCACGAGGCGCTCGAAAACGTGAAGCCCGCGGTCGAGGTGCGCTCGCGGCGCGTCGGCGGCGCGACCTATCAGGTGCCGGTCGAGGTTCAGCCCGCGCGACGCCAGGCGCTCGCCATTCGCTGGATCATCGGGATTTGCCGCAAGCGCGGCGAGAACACCATGACCGAACGGCTCGCGGGCGAGCTGATGGACGCGGCCAACGGGCGCGGCGCGGCGGTCAAGAAGCGCGAGGACACGCACCGGATGGCCGAGGCCAACCGCGCGTTCTCGCACTACCGCTGGTAATCGGCGTCCGGGAGCCGAGGAGAGCGCGTCATGGCCCGCACCACGCCACTTCACCGATACCGAAACATCGGCATCATGGCCCATATCGATGCCGGCAAGACCACCACGACCGAGCGCATCCTTTATTACACCGGGCGGTCCTACAAAATCGGCGAGGTGCATGAAGGCACCGCGACCATGGACTGGATGGAGCAGGAGCAAGAGCGCGGCATCACCATCACCTCGGCCGCGACGACCTGCTTCTGGCGCGACCATCGCATCAATATCATCGACACCCCGGGGCACGTCGACTTCACCATCGAGGTCGAGCGGTCCTTGCGCGTGCTCGACGGCGCGGTGGCGGTGTTCGATTCGGTCGCCGGGGTCGAGCCCCAGTCCGAGACCGTCTGGCGCCAGGCCGACCGCTACGACGTGCCGCGAATTTGCTTCATCAACAAGATGGATCGCATCGGCGCGGACTTCTTCCGCTGCGTCGAGATGATCTCCGACCGGCTGGGCTCGACGCCGCTCGTCACCCAGATCCCGGTGGGCGTCGAGAGCGCGTTCGCGGGCGTGGTCGACCTCATCAAGATGCGCGCCGTCATCTGGGAAGACGAATCGCTTGGCGCCAAGTTCCACGAGGAAGAGATTCCCGCCGATCTCGCCGAGCAGGCCGCGAGCTATCGCGCGCATCTCGTCGAGACCGCGGTCGAGATCGACGACGACGCCCTCGAAGCCTATCTCGGCGGAGAGGAACCCGACGAGGCGACGCTCAGACGCTGCATCCGCAAGGGAACCATCGCCGGAAACTTCGTGCCCATTCTTTGCGGTTCCGCCTTTAAGAACAAGGGCGTGCAGCCACTTCTCGATGCGGTGGTCGATTATCTCCCGGCGCCCACCGACGTCGCCGACATTCGCGGCGTCAAGGCGGGCGGCGACGAGGAGGTGGTGCGCCGCTCGGCCGACGACGAGCCGTTCTCCGCGCTCGCCTTCAAGGTGATGAACGACCCCTTCGTCGGCAGCCTGACTTTCGTGCGCATTTACTCGGGCGTGATCGAGACCGGCGCCCAGGTGATGAACACGGTCAAGGGCAAGCGCGAGCGCATCGGCCGGATGCTGCTCATGCACGCCAACTCGCGCGAAGAGGTCAAGGAGGCGCGCGCCGGCGACATCGTGGCGCTCGCGGGCCTCAAGCAGACCAGCACCGGCGACACCCTGTCGGACCCGACGCATCCGGTCGTGCTCGAGCGGATGGATTTCCCCGAGCCCGTGATCGAGATCGCGGTCGAGCCCAAGACCAAGAGCGACCAGGAGAAAATGTCCACGGCGCTCGCGCGGCTCGCCGACGAGGATCCGTCGTTTCGGGTTTCGGTCGATCACGAAAGCGGGCAGACGATCATCAAGGGGATGGGCGAACTCCATCTCGAGATCATCGTCGATCGCCTGCGTCGCGAGTTCAAGGTCGACGCCAACATCGGCGCGCCCCAGGTGGCGTACCGCGAGACCATCAGCCGCCCGGCGTCGGTCGACTACACCCATAAGAAGCAGACCGGCGGCGCCGGTCAGTTCGCGCGCGTCAAGATGGATATCGAGCCCGCCCAGGGCGTCGGCTTCGAATTCGTCAACAAGATCCATGGCGGCGCGATCCCGCGCGAGTACATCCCCTCGGTTCAGAAGGGAATCGAAGGCGCGGCGAGCGCCGGCGTGATTGCCGGCTTCCCGCTGATCGATTTCCGGGTCACGCTGACGGACGGCGCTTACCACGAGGTCGATTCGAGCGCGCTGGCCTTCGAGATCGCGGGCCGCGCGGCGCTGCGCGAGGCGGCGCAGAAGGCGGGGCCCAAGCTTCTCGAGCCGATGATGCGGGTCGAGGTCGTGACGCCCGAGGAATACATGGGCGACGTCATGGGCGACCTCAATTCGCGTCGCGGCCAGATCAGCGGTATGGAGCCGCGCGGCAACGCCCAGGTGATTCGCGCCATGGTGCCGCTCGCGACCATGTTCGGATACGTCAACAACCTTCGGTCCATCACTCAGGGCCGAGCTACTTTCACCATGCATTTCGACCACTACGAGTCGGTTCCTCAGATGGTATCTGAGGAGGTCCGGGCAAAGCTCGCCTGACCATCGCCGGCAGGGAACAGCACACGTAACGCCACGCGGGATTTCGGAGATCGGACGATGTCGAAGGCGAAGTTTGAGCGGACGAAGCCGCATTGCAACGTAGGGAC
>CAZHDF010000204.1:0-5830 GCA_964531525.1 uncultured Alphaproteobacteria bacterium
GTCGTTCAAAGGCGAAACGGCTTCACTCTCTCCCGACCCAGGCGATGCGCAGCGTGTTGGTCGAGCCCGGGGTGCCGAAAGGCACGCCGGCGGTGATCACCAGCCGGTCGCCGGGGCCGGCGAAGGACTCGGCGCGGGCGATCTCGCAGGCGTGCTCGGTCATGTCGACGAAGTCGGTGGCGTCCTCGGTCCGCACGCTGTGCACCCCCCAGGCGAGGGCGAGGCGGCGGGCGATCTCGATGATCGGCGTAAGCCCCAGGATCGGCACCGCGGGCCGGGCGCGCGAGGCGCGGAGCGTCGTCGAGCCCGAAACCGAGTAGGTGACGATGGCGACCGCGCGCACCGTAATCGCGACCTGGGCGGCGGCGGCGGTGATCGCGTCGGCGCTGGTCGCCTGAGGATCGGCGTGGGTGGCGTCGAGAATGCGGCGGTGGCGCGGGTCTTCCTCGACCGCGCGGATGATGCGGTCCATCATCGCGACCGATTCGACCGGGTAGTCTCCGGCCGCCGATTCGGCCGACAGCATCACCGCATCCACCCCGTCGTAGACCGCGGTCGCCACATCGGAGGCCTCGGCGCGGGTCGGCGTCGCCGCATGGACCATCGATTCGAGCATCTGGGTCGCCACCACCACCGGCTTGCCCGCGCGCCGGGCCGCCGAGACGATCTCCTTCTGGAGCCTGGGCACGCGCTCGGGCGCGAGCTCGACGCCGAGATCGCCGCGGGCGACCATGATGCCGTCGGACAGATCGATGATCTCGTCGAGGTGCTCGATCGCCGCCGGCTTCTCGAGCTTGGCCATCACCGCCGCCCGCCCGGCGATCAGGCGGCGGGCCTCGGCCACGTCGGCGGCGCGCTGCACGAAGGAGAGCGCGACCCAGTCGACCCCGAGGTCGAGGCCGAACTGGAGATCGCGACGATCCTTGTCGGTGAGCGCGGCGATGGGCAGTATCACGCCGGGCAGGTTGACCCCCTTGTGGTCGGACAGCCGGCCGCCCTCGATCACCGTGGTCTCGGCGAAGTCGGGGCCTGAACGCTCGATCCGCAGCCGGATGCGCCCGTCGTCGAGCAGAAGCGTCGCCCCCGGCTCGATCGCCCGGAACACCTCGGGGTGCGGAAGCTGGACCCGCGCCCCATCGCCCGGCTCGTCGTCGAGGTCGACCCGGAACCGCGCGCCGGGGGCAAGCTCCACGCCCCCGCTTTTGAACCGCCCGACGCGCAGCTTCGGCCCCTGAAGGTCGAGAAGCACCGCGATCGGCCGCCCCATGCGGGCCTCGAGATCGCGGATCGCCCGGTAGCGCGCCGCGTGCTCGGCGCGGTCGCCGTGGCTCATGTTGAGGCGGAAAACGTCGGCGCCGGCGCGAAACAGGCGCTCGATCATCTCGGGCGTCGACGAAGCCGGCCCGAGGGTGGCGACGATCTTGGCGTTACGCGCCCGGCGCATCGTCCGTCCTTTCGCCCGCGACGAAGATGGCGCGGAAGTCGTTCACATTGGTCCGCGTCGGCCCGGTGACCACGAGATCGCCGAGCGCGGCGAAGAATCCGTAGGCGTCGTTGTCGGCGAGCCGCGCGCGCGGGTCAAGCCCGGCCGCGGCGGCGCGGGCGAGCGTGTCGGGCGCGACCAAAGCGCCCGCGTTATCCTCGCTGCCGTCGATGCCGTCGGTGTCGCAGGCGAGCGCGTGGACCCCGGGCTCGCCGGCGAGCGCGAGCGCAAGCGCAAGCTGGAACTCGGCGTTGCGGCCGCCGCGGCCGCGGCCGCGCACGGTCACCGTGGTCTCGCCGCCCGAAAGCAGCACGCAAGGCGCGCGCGCGGGCTGCCCCCGGCGCGCCGCCTGGCGGGCGATGGCGGCGAAGGCCCGGGCGACCTCGCGCGATTCGCCCTCGATGCTGTCGCCGAGGATCAGCGGCCGCACGCCCGAAGCGCGCGCCCGGGCGGCCGCCGCTTCGAGCGCGTCCTGGGCGCGGGCGATGATGCGCGTCTCGGCCCGGGCGAGGCGCGGATCGCCGGGCTTGGGCGTCTCGTCCGCCGCCGCTTCGAGGTGGCGGGCGACAGGGGCGGGCGGCGCGATCCCATACTTGGCGAGCACCGCGCGCGCGTCCGCGAAGGTCGTCGGATCGGCGACCGTAGGCCCCGAAGCGATGGTCGCCGGATCGTCGCCGGGCACGTCCGAGATCGCGAGCGCGACGAGCCGCGCCGGCGCCGCCGCGGCGGCGAGCCGGCCGCCCTTGATCGCCGAGAGATGCTTGCGCACGCTGTTGATCTCGGAGATCGTCGCGCCCGCGCGCAGGAGCGCGCGCCCCACCGCCTGCTTGTCGGCGAGCGTGAGCCCCGGCGCCGGCGCAGGCGCGAGCGCCGAGCCCCCGCCCGAGATCAGGCACAGCGCGAGGTCGTCCTCGGACAGCCCCGAGACCGCATCCAGGATACGCCGCGCCGCGGCCTCGCCGGCGGCGTCGGGCACCGGATGGGCGGCCTCGACGACCTCGATGCGGCGGCAGGGGACGCCGTGGCCGTAAGCGGTCACGACGAGGCCCGAAAGCGGCCCGTCCCAAGCGTCCTCGACCGCCCGCGCCATCGCCGCCGCCGCCTTGCCGAAGCCGACCACGACCGTCCGCCCAGGCGGCGGCGCGGGCAGATGGGCCGCCAGCGCCTTCGCCGGCGCGACCGCTTCGAGCGCCGCGTCGAACAACGCCCTGAGGAAGCCGCGCGCATCGGTCGCCGGATCCGGCGTCATCGCCGTTGCAGTCGGCATGGCGCGTCCGCCCTCGCGATCATGGGGGTAAAATCCTTATTGGCTATAAGATATTAGGCGCGCGTCTTCCGTCGATCAAGGCGCCCGGATGGGTGGGTGCGCCGGCGCCGAATCATGCGCTATAGTCGCGGCCATGACCGCAAACGTCGTTGAAATCCCTTCGCGCGGGCGCGGGCTTCTCGGCCCCGACGACCCGCCGCCCTTTACGGTCGTCAATGCGGAGGGCCGCGCGGGCGCGGTGCTGATCTGCGACCATGCGAGCCGGGCGGTGCCGCGCGCGCTCGCCGACCTCGGCCTCGACCGGGCGCTGTTGCGCCGCCACATCGGCTGGGACATCGGCGCCGCCGACGTCACCCGCAGGCTCGCCGTCTTGCTCGACGCGCCCGCGGTGCTGGCCGGTTACTCGCGGCTGGTGATCGACTGCAACCGCGCGCCGGGAACCCCGGGATCGATCCCGGCAACCAGCGACGGCGTCGAGATCCCGGGCAACCGCGGGCTCGACGAAGCGGCCGCGCGGGCGCGCGAGGCGGCCTGCTTCGCGCCCTATCACCGCGCGGTCGAACGCACGATCGCCGCCCAGGAGGCGCGCGTGGGCGTCGTCGCGGTGATCGCGGTCCACAGCTTCACCCCGGTGATGGACGGGTTCGAACGTCCCTGGCACATCGGCGTCCTGTGGGACCGCGACCCGCCTTTCGCCAAGGCGCTGATCGCCGCGCTCGCCGCCGATCCCTCGCTCTGCGTCGGCGACAACGAGCCCTACTCGGGCCGGGTTCCGATCCCTTACTCGATCCCGGTCCACGGGGCCGAGCGCGGCCGCCCCCACGTCGCGGTCGAGATCCGCCAGGATCTGATCGACACCCGCCACGGGGCCGAAGCCTGGGCGGCGCGCCTCGCCGAGGCGCTCTCCCGCGTCCTCGCCGAGCCGGGCGTCCTGCGCCGGCTCGATCCCTGAGATGGCGATTCCAAAGCCGTCGTTCACGATCGGGATCGAGGAGGAGTACCTCCTCGTCGACCGCAAGACCCGCGATCTCGCCGTAAAGCCGCCCAAGGCCATGATGGCCGAGTGCGAGGAGCGGCTCGCCGGCCAGGTCGCGCCCGAGTTCCTGCGCGCCCAGATCGAGGTCGGAACCCGCCCCTGCCGCACGGTCGCCGAGGCCCGCGCCGATCTGGCCCGGCTGCGCGCCACGGTGGCCGAGGTCGCGGCCAAGCACGGGCTTGCGCCGATCGCGGCCTCGACCCATCCCTTCGCCCGCTGGCAGCAGCAGAAGACCACCGGCAAGGCGCGCTATCGGGTGCTCGCGCGCGATCTCCAGGCGGTGGCGCGGCGGCTTTTGATCTGCGGCATGCATGTTCACGTCGGGATCGAGGACGAAGACCTGCGCATCGACCTGATGAACCAGATGTCCTACTTCCTGCCCCATCTTCTGACCCTGTCCACCTCGTCGCCGTTCTGGGGCGGCGAGGACACGGGGCTTCAATCCTACCGCCTGACGGTGTTCGATTCGCTGCCGCGCACGGGGCTTCCCGATCCTTACGACAGCTATGGCGAGTACGAGCGGGTGGTCGGCCAGCTCGTGAGCGCCGGGCTGATCGAGGACGCGACCAAGCTGTGGTGGGACTTGCGCCCGAGCGCGCGGTTCCCGACGCTCGAGATGCGCATCACCGACGTCTGCCCTTTGCTCGACGACGCCGTTTGCATCGCCGCGCTGACCCAGAGCATCCTCGGCATGCTCTACCGGCTGCGCTGCACCAACCAGCGTTGGCGCATCTATCCCCGCATCCTGATCAACGAGAACCGCTGGCGCGCCCAACGCTATGGCGTCGAGGACGCGCTCGTCGATTTCGGCAAGGGCACGCTGGTGCCCTTCGCCGAGCTGGTCGAAGAGCTGATCGCGCTCGTCGCCGACGAGGCCGAGGCGCTGGGCTGCGCGGACGCGCTCGCGCACGCCCGCGCCATCGTCGCCCGCGGCACCGGCGCCGACCGCCAACGCCGCGTCTATGCGGACGCGCGCGCCGCCGGGGCCGACCACGAGGAAGCGTTGCGCCGCGTCGTCGACCATCTGATCGCGGAGACGGTGCGCGGAATCGATCCCCCCGCCCCCCTGGACGAGGCCGCGACCGCGCCCCACCTTTAGACCCGCCGAAAACGACGCACCGGCTTTCCAACCGATGGAGACCCGTATGGACGACCAAACCCGGACCGAGATCGAGGCCGCCGTCTTCCGCCGCCTCGTCCATCACCTGCGCGCGCGCAGCGACGTGCAGAACATCGACCTGATGACGCTCGCCGGCTTCTGCCGCAACTGCCTCGCCAAGTGGTACTCCGCCGCCGCCCGCGAACGCGGGATCGACATCGATTACGACGCCGCCCGCGAGCGGGTCTACGGCGAGCCTTACGAGAGCTGGAAGGCCAAGCATCAGACCGAAGCCACGCCTGAGAAGATCGCCGACTACAAGGAAAGCCTCGCCCGCCACGGCGAGGCCGGCGAGCACTGGTTCGACAAGGCCGTCTGAAGACCCGAGGCATGGCGGCGGACTTCGCGCTTTACGTCGCGGCCGCGGGCGCGCTGGTCGCGAGCCACGCCGTTCCCTCGGCGCCCGGCGTTCGCCCGGCGCTGATCCGGGGCCTGGGGCGACGCGGGTTCTTCGCCTTCTACGGCGCTCTCTCGGCGGCGACGTTCGCCGCCTTCGTGTGGGCCTACATGGGCGTCGATTCGGGCGCGTGGCTGTTCGCGCCGCCCGAATACGGCCATGCGGTCGCGGTGGCCGTCATGCCGCTTGCGATCTTTCTGATCGTCGGCCGCCTGACGACCCCTTACGGCGCGCCCGAATCCCCCAACCCGCCTGTCGGCGTCTATCGGATCTGCCGTTTTCCGGGCAGCTTCGGCCTTTTGATCTGGGCCTTGCTGCACCTTCTCAACATGGGCGATGCGCGGCGCACGGTGCTCTTCGCCACCATGGTCGCGATCGCGGCGATCGCGCTCGCCAAGAACGAGTGGGTCCGCCGCAGGCTCGCCCGGACAGGCGGCGCGGCCTATCTCGACGAGACCGCGCTGATCCCCTTCGCCGCCCAGATCGCC
>CAZHDF010000205.1:0-5792 GCA_964531525.1 uncultured Alphaproteobacteria bacterium
TTGGGACAAAAAAATCCCGCCAAGTCGTTGACTTGGCGGGAAGTTCATACAGGGAGGCTTCACGTCTGGGAGACGTAGGATCCAAAGACCCTCTGTTCCAGGCATTGCACCCGGAACCACTACCGCCGAACAGGGGGCTATCCGACGGGGAACGATGCGGCTTCGCATATTGCGGTGCAGCACCGTTCGTCTGCTGGTTAAATAGAGGTGTCCGCCGAAAGTTTCCAGCCCCGGGAAGACATTTCCGCTATGCGTTTCGCGCATAGCTCGGGCCGGCTTCGTTTTTCGGCCCGCTCAAAACCGCGTTTCCTTGACCCGTTCGAGAAGGAAATCGCGAAACACGACGATCCGCTTCGAGTGCCGAAGCTCCTCTGGGTAGACGAAGTAGGTCTCGAGGCTCGGCCCTTCGACGTCGGGCAGCACGCGCACGAGGGGCGAGCTCTCCCCGATCATGTAATCAGGCAAGGTGCCGATCCCAAGCCCGCTTTCGACCGCGTGGAGAAGGGTGAGAATCGAGTTGACCCGGAGCGTAGGCCGCAGGCGATTGTGACGATCGTGTTGAGCGCCGAGAAGCCAGTTCGGGTTGATGTAGCGGGTCAGCGGGCCGTCGGCGTAGACGATCACCCGGTGCTGCTCGAGCTCCTCGAGCGAGGTCGGCGTGCCCCATTTGGCGAGATAGGCTGGGGCGGCGTAGGCGTGGAGGTGGATCGTCATGAGATGGCGCTGGATCAGGTCGGGCTGGGTCGGCGTCCGCATCCGGATCGCCACATCGGCCTCGCGCATGCCGAGGTCGAGGTCGCGGTCGTCGGCGATCAGGGTCAGCGCGATCTCGGGGTAAAGGTCGATGAAGTCGACCAGCCGCGGCGCGAGCCACATGGTCGCGAAGCCGACGGTCGAGGTCACCGTGAGCGGCCCCTTGGGGCGGTCCTTGGCCTCGGCGATCATGGCTTCGGTGAGCGCCACCTTGGCCAGCACCTCGCGCGCGGTGCGGTAAAGAAGCTCGCCCTGCTCGGTCAGGATCAGGCCCCGGGCGTGGCGGCGGAACAGGGGGACGCGGAGATCCTGCTCGAGCGCGCTGATCTGACGGCTGACCGCCGACTGGCTGAGATTGAGGACTTCGCCGGCATGGGTGAAGCTCCCCGCCTCGGCGACGGCGTGAAAGATGCGAAGCTTGTCCCAGTCCATCGCTCAGCGTAGCTCAAGACAGGCCCGGCGCGGTTCTGGCGCGAGCGAAATCGCAATGGGAGCGCACTTTAGCATGGACTTCCAGCTTGGGAACCGGCGACCGCGCCCCCTCGCGCCTACTCGGCGGCGGCCGATTCGCCCGCCTCGCGCTCGGCGAGGAAACGCTCGGCCTCGAGCGCGGCCATGCAGCCCATGCCGGCGGCGGTCACCGCCTGGCGGTAGACCTTGTCGCGCACGTCTCCGGCGGCGAACACGCCCGGCACGCTGGTCGCCGTGCTGTCGGGGGCGGTGCGGATATAGCCGCCCTCGTCGATGTCGAGCTGGCCGCGGAACAGCGCGGTCGCCGGGTCGTGGCCGATGGCGACGAACAGGCCGTCGACGGCGATCTCGCGGGTCTCGTCCGTGCGCACGTCGCGCAGCCGCAGCCCGGTCACGGCGGGCGGGTCGTCGTCGCCCAGGATCTCCTCGACCACGCTGTTCCAGATCACCTCGATCTTGGGGTTGGCGAAGAGCCGGTCCTGCATGACCTTCTCGGCCCGCAGCGAATCGCGGCGGTGGATCAGGGTGACCTTGGACGCGAAGTTGGTGAGAAAGAGCGCTTCCTCGACCGCGGTGTTGCCGCCGCCCACCACCGCGACCGCGCGATCGCGAAAGAAGAAGCCGTCGCAGGTCGCGCAGGCCGAGACGCCGGCGCCGCGGAACTTCTCCTCGCTCTCGAGTCCGAGCCAGCGCGCCTGGGCGCCGGTCGCGACGATCAGCGCATCGCCGATATAGGCGTCGCCGCTGTCGCCGACGCAGCGGAAGGGACGGCGGCCGAGATCGACCTCGACGATGGTGTCGGCGACCATGCGCGCGCCCACGTTGCGGGCCTGCGCCTCCATCTGCTCCATCAGCCAGGGGCCCTGGATGGGCTCGGCGAAGCCCGGGTAGTTCTCGACGTCCGTAGTGATGGTCATCTGACCGCCGGGCTGCATGCCCTGGACGACGATGGGGCTGAGGTTGGCGCGGGCGGCGTAGATCGCGGCGGTGTAGCCCGCCGGTCCGCCGCCGATGATGAGGACGCGGGTTGAGTGTGTTTCGGCCATTTTCCTTCCCCGATAGCGGGTCAACAAGGTCGCGACAAGGAAACGGGGACCGACGCGTACCGGCGCGCCGGTCCCGCAGATTAAAGGGTCTCGGCGTGGCTCGCCAGGAATTTGGCGACGCCGTCGGCGCTCGCCTCCATGGCGGGTTGGCCCTTGCGCCAACCGGCGGGGCAGACCTCGCCGTGCGCCTCGTGGAACTGAAGGGCGTCGACCATGCGGAGCGCCTCGTCCACATCGCGGCCGAGCGCGAGGTCGTTGACCACCTGATGGCGAACGATCCCTTCGCGGTCGATCAGAAAGCTGCCGCGAAGCGCCACCTGCTCGTCGATGAGCACGCCGTAGGCCCGGGCGATCGCCTTCGACAGGTCGGCGACCAGCGGGAAGCGCACCGGCCCCAGCCCGCCCTTCTCGACCGGCGTGTTGCGCCAGGCGAAGTGCGCGTACTGGGAATCGACGCTGATCGCGACCACCTTGACGTTGCGCTCCGCAAACGCAGGCATCCGATGGTCGAAGGCGAGGATCTCGGACGGGCAGACGAAGGTGAAGTCGAGGGGGTAGAAAAACACCAGCCCGTAGGCGCCGTCGAGGTGGCGCATAAGGGTGAAGTCCTCGACGATCTCGCCGTCGGCCAGCACCGCGGGCGCTGTGAAATCGGGGGCGGGACGGCCGACGAGGCTCGCTGGCGCGGCCTGCGGAATACCGTTAATAGTCTCTTTCATAATGGCGCTCCATCGTTTCCTGGAATTGTTCTAGACATGATATAGCGGAGCGCGCCCCTAATTGCAAGATGGAATTATTCTAAAATCAGGAAATGGGTTGCCGGGCGGGCGAGGTCGCCGACGCAAGGCGTTCCGCAAGGGCTTCTCCACAGGCGGACGGGTCCACGGGCCGGGGCGCGGCCGCGGCGAGAGCAGGCCTTCTCCGCAGGGAGCGGTCAGACGCCGCCAAGGACGGGCGCGGCTCGAGCGCTCTTCAGGCGAGACCCAGACGGCGGCGGACGAGGGCGGCGACGCGCGCGGTCTCATCGGGCCAGTCGTAGGTCCAGCGGTCAAGCCGGCCGTCGAAGGGCCGCGCGCAGCCGCGCTTGCGCAGCATGGCGTGGAACCGGTCGAACTTGGCCGAGCCGCCGGGCAGATCGATCAGATAGACCGGCTTGCCGGTGGCGCAGGCCTCCGAGATCATGGCGACCGAATCGGCGGTGGTCACGATGACGTCGGCGAGGGCGAGGTAGGCGAAGTAGGGGTTCTCGCCGCGTCCGTCCCACATCGCGCTGGTCTGCGGATCGAGCCGCGCGCGGATCAGCGCGGCGCAGTCGGCGGGCGTGCGCCGCGAGGCGGTCACCATCAACCCGGCGCCGTGGTCGCGGGCGAGCCGCGCGAGCTTTTCGCCGATCGCCTCGGCGGTCGCGCGGTCGAGGCGGTGGGTCTTGCTGACGCCGCCGAGCGAGACGGCGACGCGGGGCCGGGGCAGGCGCGCAAGGCGCGGTCCGAACGCGGCGGCGGCCTCGGCGAGGCGGCGCGGCGTGACGCGGTTGAGCGCGCCCACCGTCGCGATCACCCGCTCGGCGCCCGGCCGCCCGCGAATCCGCTCGTGCAGGCGGTCGTGGTCGGGCGCGACCACGAGGTCGAAACGCTCGACCGACACCCCGGGGTCAAGGATCTGGACCGTGAACGTCCGGCCTCCGCTGCGCTTGCGGATCGCGATCGAGAGCGCGACCGACTGCCGCCCGGCGGCGATCAAAAGATCGGGCCAAGGCGGCGCAAGCGGATCGCTTCCCGGCCGGGGCGCGCGCAGGGGCGCGAGCCAAAGCTGCGGGGGGAGCCGGGACCAGGGCGCGCGCGGCGGAACCCGCTTGACCGCAAAGCCCAGGCCGACCGCTTCGGCCAGCCCGAGGCAGGGGTTCTCGTTGCCGGGGCGGCCGTCGGTGACGACCCAGCAGCGATGCGCTAAAGGGGCGGCGGGGTCGGTTATTTGTACTGGACCTCGACGATCTCGTAGGACTTCGTGCCGCCCGGCGTCGTCACCTCGACGCTGTCGCCAACGCCTTTGCCGATGAGCGCGCGCGCGAGCGGCGAGGTGATCGACAGAAGCCCCGATTTGATATCGGCTTCGTCGACGCCGACGATCTGATAGGTGCTTTCCTCGTCGGTGTCCTCGTCGGCGAGCGTCACGGTCGCGCCGAACTTGACCACGGTCCCCGACAGCTTGGCGACGTCGATGACCGTGGCCCGGCTCAGCTTGTCCTCGATCTCCATCACCCGGCCTTCGACATAGGCCTGGCGTTCCTTGGCGGCATGATACTCGGCGTTCTCGGCCAAGTCGCCGTGGCCGCGCGCCTCTTCGAGCGCGCGAATCACCGACGGACGCTCAATCGTCTTGAGTCGACGAAGCTCTTCCGACAGGCGGGCGAAGCCGCGGTCGGTCATGGGCACTTTTTCCATATTGCGTCTCGTTCCGCCTTAACGCGCCGAATCAACCCACTTCGGACCCGCGCCTGACAGGTCCGTTCTCTTCCGCGCTGCGCCCTTAGGGGAGCCCGCAGCGCGTATCGAACGATTACGATAGGCTTGAAGGGGGGCGACTTCAAGATCGCCCGTTCGCGCCGCCGCGATCGCCTGCACCATCGCCCGGCAGCCGGCGAGGGTGGTGTGATACGAGATATGGCCGAGGAGCGTCGCCCGCCGCAGGTCGAAGGAATCGGCGATCGCTTGCGCCCCTTCGGTGGTGTTGAAGACGAGATCGACCTCGCCGCTCTTGATGGCGTCCACGCAATGGGGGCGGCCCTCGGCGACCTTGTTGACGACCCGCACGGGCAGGCCCGCCTTTTCGAGGAAGGCCGCCGTTCCCCGGGTCGCCATCAGATCGAAGCCGAGATCGAGAAGCGTTCGACACAACGGAACCATCGCTGGCTTGTCGGCGTCGCGCACCGAGACGAACACCGTGCCCTTATCGGGCAGGCCCATGCCGACCGCGATCTGCGACTTGGCGAAGGCGCGCGCGAAGTCATGGTCGAGCCCCATCGCTTCGCCGGTCGATTTCATCTCGGGGCCCAGAATGATATCGACGCCGGGGAAGCGCGCGAAGGGGAACACCGCCTCCTTGACCGCCACGTGGTCGAGCGCGGGCGTCTCGAGCGCGAAGGCGGACAGCGGCTCGCCCGCCATCACGCGGGCCGCGATCTTGGCGATCGGCACCCCGATGGTCTTGGCGACGAAGGGCACCGTGCGGCTCGCCCGCGGGTTGACCTCGAGAATGTAGATCGCATCGTCCTTGACCGCGAACTGCACGTTCATCAGCCCGACGACCCCGAGCGCGTGGGCCAGCGCCGCGGTTTGGCGCCGGACTTCGTCGAGGATCGCGGGCGCGAGCGAATGCGGCGGCAGCGAGCAGGCCGAATCGCCCGAGTGCACGCCGGCCTCTTCGATGTGCTCGAGAATGCCGGCGACGAAGACGTCCTCGCCGTCGGACACCGCGTCGACGTCGATCTCGGTCGCGTCCTGAAGATAGGCGTCGATCAGCACC
>CAZHDF010000206.1:0-5779 GCA_964531525.1 uncultured Alphaproteobacteria bacterium
GCCCGGCGACCAGGCGGTCGAGCTCGGCCTTGGGCACCACGCCGCCGGTCGGGTTCGCGGGGCTGTTGACGATGATCAGCCGGGTGCGCGGCGTGATCCGCGCCAGCACCTCCTCGGCGCGAAACGAGAAGCCGTCCTCCTCGTGAAGCGCGATCGGCACCGGCGTCGCGCCCGAGAACGCGATCGCCGAGCGGTAGATCGGAAAGCCCGGGTCGGGGTACATGATCTCGGCCCCCGGCTCGCCGAACATGAGCATGGCGAAGAACATGGTGACCTTGCCGCCGGGCACGACGACGATCCGCTCGGGGCTGACCTCGACCCCGCGGCGGTCCAGGATGTCGGCGCAGACCGCCTCGCGCAGCGCCGGAATGCCGTTGGCGGGCGTGTAGCCGTGGTGGCCGTCGGCGAGCGCCTTGCGTCCCGCCTCGACGATGTTCTCGGGCGTCGGGAAGTCGGGCTGGCCGATGCCGAGGTTGATGACGTCGACCCCGCGCGCGGCGAGCGCGCCCGCGCGGGCCAAGACCTCGAAGGCCGATTCGGTGCCGAGAAGGGCCATGCGGGCGGCGAGTTCCATGGCCCCTTTATGCCACCGCGCCGCGCCCGCCGCCAGGGGGTGCGTGCGTCCGTCTTGCCCGTGGGAGCGGGATTTGCCATGGTTCGTCCCTGGGGCCGCGAGGCAACGAGAGGAAGAGGGGAGGGCGCGCGGGTGAAGCCGGCCAACAGCGTTCTATCGGGCCTCGGCACGACCGTGTTCGAGGTCATGTCGCGGCTCGCGATCGAGCATGGCGCGATCAACCTCGGCCAGGGCTTTCCCGACGAGGACGGCCCCGAGGACGTGCGCCGCGCCGCCGCCCGGGCGGCGATCGCCGGACCCAACCAGTATCCGCCCATGATGGGGCTGCCGGGCTTGCGCGAGGCGCTGGCCGCCCATGCGAAGCGCTTTTACGGCCTCGATTACGACCCGGGGCGCGAGATCATGGTCACCTCGGGCGCGACCGAGGCGCTGGCGTCCTGCCTGTTCGGGCTGATCGAGCCGGGCGACGAGGCGGTGGCGTTCGAGCCTTTGTACGACAGCTATCTGCCGATCCTGCGGCGCGCGGGCGCGACCGTGAAGCTGGTCCGCCTCGAGCCGCCCGACTGGCGGCTGCCGCGCGAAGCCCTCGCCGCCGCCTTCGGCCCGCGCACCAAGCTGGTGCTGCTCAACAGCCCCATGAACCCGGCGGCCAAGGTTTTCGACGAGGGCGAACTCGCCCTGATCGCCGAGCATGTTCGCGCCCATGACGCGGTCGCTGTCTGCGACGAGGTCTACGAGCATCTGGTCTTCGACGGATGCCGCCACCACCCGCTCGCGACTCTGCCGGACATGCGCGAACGCTGCCTTAGGATCGGCTCGGCGGGCAAGATCTTCTCGCTCACCGGCTGGAAGGTCGGCTGGGTCGAAGGGCCGGCCGCGCTTCTCGCCCCGGTCGCCAAGGCGCATCAGTTCCTGGTCTTCACCACGCCGCCCAACCTTCAGACCGCGGTGGCCTTCGGGCTCGCCAAGGACGACGCCTATTTCGCCGGTCTCGAAGGCGCGATGGCGGCCAAGCGCGATCGCCTCGCCGCCGGGCTCGCGCGCGCCGGGCTCGGGGTGCTCGAAACCCGAGGGACCTATTTCGTGAGCGCCGATATCCGCCCCCTCGGCTTCGACGGCGACGACGTCGCCTTCTGCCGCGAGATCACGACCGAGGCCGGGGTCGCCGCCGTGCCCTTGAGCGCGTTCTACGACGGCGCGGCGCGCGACCATTTCGTGCGCTTCTGCTTCTGCAAGCGCGACGCGGTGCTCGACGAGGCCGTCGGGCGCCTGGCGCGTCATTTCGGCGGCGGCAACGCTTGACGGAGGTGCCGGAAAGCGACTACATCAGCGGCGACGGCGGGCGTAGCTCAGTAGGTTAGAGCGCCAGATTGTGGATCTGGAGGTCGGGGGTTCGAGACCCCTCGCTCGCCCCACTCCCCTTAGCCTTTTTTCCCTCGACCTTCATCTCCCGGCGCCGGATTTTCCGACGACGGTCCCGCCGCGTCCCCGTGGCGGTCGGACAGGGCGTCGGGGGAGACGCCGTGGGCGAGCAGGGTTTCGAGCACCCCGTCCTCCATGTCGATTTGAAGCGCGTCGTTGAAGCGGTTGAAGAAGCCGCACAAAGCGATCCGCAGGGTGAGCTCGACGATCTGCGCCTCGGAGAAATGCGTCTTCAATCGCTCGAACATGTCGTCGCGCAGCCGTCCCGGCGTCTCGGTCACCTGGACCGCGTAGTCGCGCACCAGCCGCTCGACCGGGTCGAGCCCCGGGCAATCGGGTTCGAGAATCCGCTCGGCGATCTCGGCCTCGATCCCTTCCTCGACCAGCCTCGGCGTGTGATGGGCCACGCAATAGGCGCATTGGTTGAGCTTCGAGACCGCGAGCAGCGCGATTTCGAGGTGGCGCTTGGGCAGCAACGCCTCGTCCGCGAGTTCGAGCAGCAGCCCCATGACATGGCGAAGCGCCGGCGGCCGGTGGGCGAACACCCTGACCTGGTTCAGGAAGGGGCCGTACTCTCCGGCGAAGCGGCGGTAGATCTCGCGCGCCTCGCCCTCGGGCAGCGCGTCGATCCCGATGTCGCTCACCCGCGCCATGGCTTAGCGCCCGAAGCCCGCGATCCGCTCGGCCGCCGCCGGGCCGGTGAAGGCGTCGATCGTCGCCCGGGTCTCCAGCGCCATCGCGCCCTCGATGTCGAGACCGCCGGCGCGGGCGAGCGCGCGCTTGAGATCGCCGACCTGAGCTGGAGGCAGGCCCGCGATGCGCGCGGCGACCGCATGGGCCTCGTCGCGCAGACTTTCCTCGGCCACCGCCCGCCAGGCGAGCCCCCAGTCCGCCGCCTGGCGACCATCGAACCGCTCGCCCAGCAGGATCAGCTCGCGCGCCTTGTGAATACCGACCATGCGGGGCAGCAGCGCGGTCACCGCCCCGGTCACGAACAGGCCGATGCCGATCTCGGGGAAGAAGCCGCGCGCGGTCTCGGCCCAGATCGGCAGGTCGCAGTTGATCGCCCATTCGAGCCCGCCGCCGACCACCCAGCCATGAATCGCGCCGACGACGACCTTGTCGCCGAGGACGATCTCGCGGGTGATGCGCTGGATCGCCTCGACGTGGCCGCGGGCCTCGGCCTCGGTCCAACGCCGGGCCTGGAACTCCTTGAGATCGTCGCCGGCGCAGAAGGCGCGCCCCGCGCCGTCGAGGACGACGACCCGGGTCTCGGCGTCGGCGTTGGCCTCGGCGAGCGCCGCCTCGAAGGCTTCGAGCAGCGCGTCGTTGATGGCGTTCAGCCGCTCGGGCCGGTTGAGGGTGATGGTGCGGATGCCGTTTTCGACCCGCGCAAGCACCGCTTCGGTCATGGCCTGTCCTTTCGAATGACCCGCCGGGTCTTGCCCTCGCTGCGGGGCAGGCTTTCGGGGGGAAGGATCGTCACCCGGGCGCTCGCGCCGATGTCGCGCTTGATCGCCGCCGCGATCGCCTCGGGCGTCGCGGTCTCGTCCGCCCGGGCGTGTTGCGCGCGTTCGACTTCAAGCGGCAGCACATGGTATGGCCCCGGTCCGTCGAGAACCACGCGGTACTCGCCGGACAGGCCGGGAAAGGCGTTGACGACCGCGGCCACCGCGGTCGGAAAGACGTTGACCCCGCGCACCACGACCATGTCGTCGGCCCGCCCGATCACCCGGAAGCGGGGCGCGCCGCGCCCGCAGGCGCAGGGGCCGGTGCCGGTGAGGATCACGATGTCGCCGGTCCGGAAGCGCACCAGCGGCTGAGCCTCGCGCGCCAGATGGGTGAGCACGAGCTCGCCTTCCTCGCCCTCGCGCCAGGGCCGCGGCGCGGTTCCGCCGGGTTCGATCAGCTCGGGGAACAGAACGTCGAGGGCGACGAAATGAAGATCGCCGTTCTGCTCGCACTGGCCGGCGAAGTTGCAGAAGGCGTCCGAGACCCCGTAGTTCGCGTTGCGCGCCTTGAAACCCCAGGTTCCTTCGAGCCGCGCCCGGAAGTTGGGGTCGTCGAGCCCCGCCTCGCCGCCGAACAATCCGAGCTCGAGGCCGAGGTCGCGCGGGGCGAGCCCGGGAAAGCACTCGGCGATGACCCGTTCGAGCACCACGGGGTAGGAGGGCGTGCACGAGATCGCGGTGATCGCGAGCTCGCGGATGGTGCGCACGAGCTGCTCGCTCGCGCCGACGCCGAAGGGGACGACCGTCGCCCCGGTCGCCTCCAGGCTCGCATGATCGGTGTAGCCGCCGATCCAGAGCCGGTAGTTGAGGCAGTGGACCACGCGATGGCCGGGGCCGAGCCCCGCCGCCCGCTGCGCGCGGGCGCCGACCAGGGCGGTCTGGCGGGCGTCGGCCTCGGTGAGCGCGATGTTCATCGCCTGCCCGGTGGTGCCCGAGGTGCGGTGAACGCGGTTCACGCGCTCGGGCGCGATCGCCAAGTAGTCGCCGAAGGGGGGGTGGCGCGCCTGGCTCTCGCGCAGCATCGCCTTGTCCGAGAGCGGAAGCTCGCCGAGGCCGGCGAGGTCGCGGGGCGGCGCCTTGGCCCCCCACAAGCGCCGGAAGAAGGGCGAACGATCCGCGACGAAGGCGGCTTGCGCCGACCATCGTTCGCGTTGCAACGCCTCGATCTCGTCGAGGGCGAGGAAATCCGCTGACTGCATCGCGCGCCAGCTTAGCACCGGGAGATGCGGGGAAAGAAACGGTTATCGCATTGCGCGCGGCGCGGTTCAGCCGAACAGGAAATAGAGCGGCGCCAGGATCAGCGCCCAGCCGGCGAGCGAGGCCACGATCCAGACGAGGACGGCGGCGCGAGGCGACAGCGGCCTTCTGGTCGCCGGCGCGAAGGGGGTGGCCGGAAAAGAAATAGGCACGGACTGAGGCGGTGGCGCCTGATCCAGTTGGGGCGATGTCATTGCTTGGCTCTGCCCGGACGTCGTCCGTCGTATCGACGGATGTTAGCCATTGTTTAACATTCTTAGGTATATAGTCAATAATAACCCTTAACCATATGATATAATTTAGTTAAAATGAGAACAGAGATCATAGCTTTGCGGGTCGACCCCAAGGTCAAGGCCGCGACCCGGCGCGCCGCGGACGACGATCATCGCTCGATGGCGTCGCTGGTCGAAAAGCTCCTGGTTGAATATCTGGTCGCGGCGGGCTACCTGAAGGCGCCGCCCGCGTCGGCCGACGATTAAAGCGCGATCGGTTAAATCGGCGCCGACCTGCTCCCGGTTCGACGCCGATTCATTTCGAAAAGAACCTCTAGGCGACGAAGTCGTTGAGGTGTTTTTCCTTATGGATGCTCGCGTCCTGCTTGGTGGGCTTGACGTCGATGATGTTCGACTTGCTCAGCAGGCGGATCGCGTTGCCGATGTCCTGGAAGGGGATGAAGTTACGGCTGTCGTTGAGCATGTCGGCGACGCGCTGGCCATGGGACACGTAGAAATAGCCGCGCATGGTGGCGCCGTTGATGAACGTGATCTCGACCTCGGTCTTGTCTTTCTGCGGCGCCCTTGGGCTTCCACTTCCATACAGCATAATCGGTCCTCGGTTTCGGCGCGCGCCTCCGATGCCCGGCCCGCGCGACCGCGATGATCGCGCAGTCGCCTGAAAATTCGGTTACCGTCGAGCGCGGTTACGCGCGTGATTCACTTGAATTGAATCGGCACCGGCCCACTCCCCCGCCCGGCCACCCCTATCCTACGATCCCGTGGGTGGCCGGGCGGGGGAG
>CAZHDF010000207.1:0-5777 GCA_964531525.1 uncultured Alphaproteobacteria bacterium
TGTCGAGCCCCGGCACCGGGCCGACCAGCGGGTTGCCGTCGGGGGCGAAGGTGAACGGCCCGTTGATGACCCGCTTGATCCCGGCCCGGGCGAGGCAAGGGTAACGGTGGAATGCGGCCTCGAGGGACTCGCCGATCCGCTCGAGCCGGTCGGGCAAAAGCTCGTGCCCGAAGTCCCAGGGCGTGCCGTCGACCGCCCAGGGCGCGCAGTCCTGCTCGTAGAAGCCGATGACCAGGCCGCGCCCTTCCTGGCGCAGATAGCTCTCCCCGCCCGGGTCCATGACGTGGGGAAGCTCGCCCTCGCGCTCGTAGACCTCGGGGATGTCGTCGGTCACCAGGTATTGGTGCTCCATCGGGTGCAGGGGCAAGAACACGCCGACCATGGCGCCGAGCTCGCGCGCCCAAAGCCCGCCCGCATTGACCACGATCTCGGCGACGATGGCGCCCTTCTCGGTGACCACGTCCCAGTGGCGGTCGGGACGCGCCTTGAGCTCGACCACGCGGTTGTGGAGCACGATCTCGGCCCCGCCCTTGCGGGCCGCGGCGGCGTAGGCCCGAGTCGTGCCTGCGGGGTCGAGGTGGCCGTCGAGCGGATCGTAGAGCGCGCCGAGGATGCCGTCGGTGTTGGTGATCGGGCTCAGACGCGCGATCTCGTCCGGGCCGACGATCTCGGTCTCGAGCCCCATGTGCCGGTGCTTGGCGCGCTCGGCGCGCAGGTGGTCCATGCGCTCAGGCGTCGTTGCGATGGTCAGCCCGCCGACGTGGTGGAGCCCGCAGGACTGGCCGCTGATCTCCTCGAGCTCCTTGTAAAGCCGGATGGTGTAGCCTTGGAGCGCCGCCATGTTGGGGTCGGCGTTGAGGGTGTGGAAGCCGCCGGCGGCGTGCCAGGTCGAGCCCGAGGTGAGTTCGTCGCGCTCGATCAGCATGACGTCGCGCCAACCGAACTTGGTCAGGTGGTAGAGCACGCTGCACCCGACCACGCCGCCGCCGATGACGGCGACCTTGACGTGCGACTTCATGGCTTGGAGCGACCTTCTCGACGCCGGTCCTCGAACCGCATGCCTTGTCCTCCCCTTTGCAAGACGGCCTCTGCGAGAGGGCGATACTACGCCTTGAAAAATTCGAGGGCCAGCCATGTCATCAATGCAGGAATAGGCGGCCGGATCGGCCTTGAAACCCTGGCGCCGGAGGCGATATGTCGATTGTGCAGTGCAACATTCCAAAGTTGGAGAGGAGGTGCGCCATGCACTCGCGCCAGGGCGGGCGGATCGTCATCCGGCATCTGTGGCCCCACGAGCGCGCCGCGTATCGAGACCATCTTCTGCGCCTCGACGCCGAAGACCGCCGCATGCGGTTCGGCGGGACCGTGCGCGACGGCTTCATCCACGCCTATTGCGCCGATCTCGACTGGTCGCGCGTGATCGTGATCGTCGCCCTGGTCGACGGCGTGCTGCGCGCGGCGGGCGAGCTCCGGCCGCTCGACGGCTTTCCTCCGAGTCAGGCGGAGATCGCCCTTTCGGTCGAAAAGCCATATCAGAATAAAGGGATAGGGTCGGAGATCCTGCGCCGTCTGATCGTAATGGCGCGCAACCGGTCGATCCGAAGCGTGTTCATGGTCTGCCTTCCGGAAAACCTGAAGATGCGCCGCCTCGCCCGCAAGTTCGAAGGCGCGATCACTTTTCGCGACGGCGATATCGAAGGGCGGATCGCGCCGCTCTGGCCGGACTACGCCTCGCTCATCGAAGAGGCGCTCGACGAGGGTCGGACGCTCGTTCAGCTCACCTTTGGAGGCGCGCCCATCGCCGCCTGATCGTGGCCGCGCGCGCTTTACGCCGAAAGCGCGACCGGGGCCGCGGCCGCGCGGGGGCGCAAGCCCAGGATGTGGCAGATCGCGAAGGCGAGCTCGGCGCGGTTGAGCGTGTAGAAATGGAACTCGGTCACGCCGGCCATCTGGAGCCGGCGGCAGTGCTCGGCGGCGACGGTCGCGGCGACGAGCCTGCGGGTCTCGGGGTCGTTATCGAGGCCCGAGAACAGGCGCCCGAGCCAAGCCGGCACGGTCGCCCCGCAGCGGGCGGCGAAGCGCGAAACCTTGGCGAAGTTGGTGACCGGCAGCACGCCCGGCACGATGGGAACCTCGATGCCGGCGCGGCGCGCGCGCTCGACGAAGCGTAAGTACGCATCGACGTCGAAGAAGAACTGGGTGATCGCCCTGCTCGCGCCGGCGTCGATCTTGCGCTTGAGGTTGTCGAGATCGGCTTCGGGGCTCGCCGCCTCGGGGTGGCCTTCCGGATAGGCGGCGACGCTGATCTCGAAGTCGGCGATCCGGCGCAGGCCCGCGACCAGGTCGGCCGCGTAGCGGTAGCCGTCGGGCCGCGGCGTGTAACGCCCCGCGTTGTCAGGCGGATCGCCGCGCAGCGCGACGATATGGCGCACGCCCGCCTCCCAGTAGGCCCGCGCGATGTCGTCGACCTCGGCCCGGCTCGCGTCGACGCAGGTGAGATGCGCCGCCGGCGCAAGATCGGTTTCGGCGAGAATGCGGCGGACGGTGGCGTGGGTGCGCTCGCGCGTGCCGCCGCCCGCGCCGTAGGTGACCGAGACGAAGCGGGGCTCGAGCGGCGCGAGGCGCTGGATCGCGCGCCACAAAGCGGCCTCCATCGCCGGGGTCTTGGGCGGGAAGAACTCGAACGAGACCGTCAGCTCCGCAGGGCTGCGCGGCGCGGTTGCGATCATTCCGGGCGCGGCGCGCGGGGCGAGATCGTTCATGCGGCGTGACTCCGGGCTTCCGCGGCCCGGCGCGCCGGCCAGATCGCGACCGTGAGCGGATCGCCCGCGAGCCGCAGGCAGGGCTCGGCGGCGAGCCCGGCGGCGCGGTACCAGCCGGCGACCTCCTCGTCGGAGAAGCCGAGCCGGCGGTGGCGGTGGCGCTCGCGCAGGGACTCAAGGGCGTGGGCCGTAAAATCGACGACCAGAAGCCGTCCCGAGGGCCGCAGGACGCGCGCCGCCTCGGCGATCGCGGCTTGGGGATCGTCGGCGTAGTGAAGCACCTGGTGAATGATGGCGAGATCGACCGAATCGGCCGGCAAGGGCAAGGCGTACATGTCGCCGTGACGAAGCCGGCAGTGGGCGAGCCCGGCGCGCTCGAGATTGGCGCGGGCGACCGTGAGCATGGCGTGAGAGAGGTCGATGCCAATTGCGCGTCGCGCCCGCGGGCCGAAGACCTCGAGCATCCGCCCGGTGCCGGTGCCGATATCGAGCAGGGTGTCTATGGGACCGTCGCCGATCAGCGCGTCGAGCGCGCGCTCGACCTCGCTCTCGGCCACGTAAAGCGCGCGAATCTCGTCCCAGCGGGCCGCGTTCTCGCGGAAGTAGGCCGCCGCGGCGCGGGCGCGCGCGGCCTTGACCTGGGCGAGTCGGGCGCGGTCGCGGGCGAGCGTGGGGTCGTCCTCGGGCAAAAGCGCGATCAGGCGGCGGGCGAGCGTGGCGCCGGGCTCGTCCTCGGCCAGGCGATAGAAGGCCCAGCTTCCTTCGCGGAACCGGTCGAGGAGCCCGGCCTCGCACAGGAGCCTGAGGTGGCGCGAGACCCGGGGCTGGCTCTGGCCGAGGATCTGGGTGAGCTCGCTCACCGCAAGCTCGCCCGTCGCGCATAAGGCCAGAAGCCGAAGCCGGCTCGGCTCGGCCGCCGCCCGCAGCCCGGAAAGCAGCCGCTCCATCACATCGCCCGCCGCGGCCTTGAGCGCCATCTCGGATTATGGGGCATAAGCCCCGATCGCCCGCGAACCGAGGAGCGGAGAGCGGAATGGGCCAAGTTATCCAAATCGATAATCACACGCACATATAAACATATCTTTATATAAACGACAAGAAAAAATCCTCACGCGACACCGATCGCCAGCCTGGAATCGCCTCGACGTTCAGCCCGTGCGGGTTGGGCCAGGGGGCGGCCGGCCGTGCGGCCGCCTTATCGCGGTTGCGCCTGCTCGCCGTCATAGTCCGAGATGAAGCGCGCCTTTCGACGAAGCCGGACGAGCTCTTGAGCCCGATCGCGCGCCTTGGGGAAGTTGATCGCGCAGGCTGAAGGCGGAACGATCCCAGCGGACGAGTCAGGCGCAGGAAGACGCGCAGCGTCCGCTCTTTCGCGCAGGGGGCCGTCTCGGGGCGCGCGCAGCCTTTGATCCCGGCCGGGCCTCGCCTTGTCGGAATTTTTTACAATGAGGTCGCCGGCTCAAGGCGGCGATTTTTCGCACCCTATAAATTCTTATTGTTAAGACAGTACGTTATATATTTCCGCCGTGCGGAAAGGGGTGTCGGATTTCTTTACAGTTTCGTCGCTGCGGCTCTGGCCGTCCTCTCAAGGTTCCGATATTCCTTTGAATAAATTTGTAAATTTCGGCGCGCCTCGCTTTGGCACGATTTTTGCTAAGGAGTCAGGCAAGCACCGACTTGCCCCTATGCTTCGAAGCGATATTTGCTGAGGTGGAGTCTAGAGATGCTCGATGCTGATAAGAATCTGGAAAATGCTTTAAATTCAACGTTCAAGTATATTAAAGAAAAAAGTAAGCATGTATCACATATTCGAGATCTTAAGCTTTTCATATCCATTTTATTTTCGTTGTTAGCCGGGTCGTTCTCATCGGCTTTGGCAGCGCCGTTGTTCTTCGAGGACAACTTCGATTCCCTCGATGCGACCGTTTGGGCGACATCGGACAACGGGTACCCGGCCCCGGCCATCGACGTATCCGGCGGGGTCATTCGCATGGGGCAGCCGGGCGCATCGTCCCTGGATTTTCCTTATGTCCACAGCCAGACGAGCATTTTCCCCAGCGCTGGCGACTTTTCGATCACTATCGGTTTTCAGTACACGGGCATCGCAGGAAAGGGCGATGGGCTTCAGGTGCTCAATTCCTCTAATGACTCATTGCTCGCCATTTGGCAGGACAGCTCGAACGGGCTTCTGATTGGACCCGGAGGAACGTTTTCATTCGCCAACAATGTGGCCCCGCACGAGGTGGAGTTTCGGTTTGCGGGAGGCAACGTGACGACCTTGTTGGACGGCGTAAGCCTCGGCAGCGTCGCATTGAGCTCCCGCCCCGCGAAACTCTGGTTTGGACATCCCACCCTCGGCCAAGTCATAAGCACGCAGACTTCGTCTCTTTTTCCCGGCCTGTTCAAGGTCGACAGCAACGGCGTCGTCGTCGATCGCTGGTGGGGCTCCGGCGTGTGGACGACCTTCAACCTCGATTTCATCCGCGTGCAGAAGTTGAACGCCATTCCGGAGCCGGGGTCGCTCTCTCTCCTTGGAATCGGGTTGGTTGTCTTTGGCCTTGCGCGAAGGCTTCGCCGTACGAATTAGGAGATCATAGCAACCTGTTCGACGATTCTCTTTATTCTATTACAAATCTACTTATATAAAATTCACAAAATATCTTTTTTGTCTCTCAACCCTTAAGGGAGACCGTTGAGCCACTCTGTCGTCCAGGCGGTGAGTTGCGCGTGCCAGACGGCGCGGGAGAAGGTGTGGTCGGCGGAGGAAAGGGTTCTGCGGGTGATGCGAGGGTCGGACAGAAGGCGTCGCCAGACACGCGAGGCCCGCGTCGCTTCCAGAAATTCACTGGCGGTCAGGTCGTTTCCGCTTATGACCAGAAGAACCGGCCCTCGAAACGCTTCGAGCGCCAAGCCCATGCGTTCCGGCAAGGGACGTTCGTCGTTTGGCGGCGCGGGGAGAAGCACGGTGCGAGAAGGGATCGTCGGGAGAGAGGGCGTCGCCGTCGATTCCGCGCG
>CAZHDF010000208.1:0-5769 GCA_964531525.1 uncultured Alphaproteobacteria bacterium
GTCGCGTAAGGGGCTGTGGGAAGTGCGAAGCCAACTTGCGGGAGAGCGAATCGCGCGAGTGCTCTTCTGCATCGCCAGCAACAGGCTGGTCCTCTTACACGGTTTTATCAAAAAGACCCGGAAGACGCCGCAGCAGGACCTCGATCTGGCTACGCAGCGGATGAAGGAGGTGAAGACGTGAGCGATAAGCACATCGGATCGTCGTTCGACAGCCTCCTCGAGGAGGAAGGACGCCTTGAGGAAGCGACGGAGGTTGCGATCAAGAGAGTCCTAGCCTGGCAGATCAAACAGGCCATGAAGGAACAGAAACTCACCAAGGTTGAGATGGCAAGGCGGATGAAAACGAGCCGCGCACAACTGGACCGACTCCTCGATCCGTGCCAGACCCACGTCCAGCTCCACACCATGCAACGGGCGGCGGCAGTGCTGGGGAAACGCCTCCGTCTCGACTTGGTCGATGCACCCGTCGAACGAGCTACGCACTGAGGGGCGAGAGGGTTGCGGTGTCGAGCAACCCCGTCAGCCAAGTAGGATGTGGGATGCTCAGGGGGCCTAAAAATCGGTTTCGCTAACGGTGACCAGAGCACCGCCTACGCTTTCAACCAGCAGGCCCCGCCACCGTTGCCGATCAGATCCCGCCAATCCGGATGACCCTTGAACAGATCGCGGAGACGGATCGAGGGTGAAAACTCCAAGTCCTCGAGCATCACCGCAACGCTGACGCTCTCCATGCCATTCCGCCAGCGCGCGTACAGATACTCGACCACCTGCCGCTGCTTGTCGCCGCGGAAGCGGAACAACCGATCCCCCACCCGAACGACCCTGAAATCCGCGCTCGGCTGAATCGGCAGGTTCGGATGGAACGGCCGTTCCCCACCCACGATTCCGGCAAGGATATCGAGATCGATCGCGAAGCCCTCGGCGGCGGGCTCGATGCAGTCCTCCAAGGGCACGATGCGATGGCGACCCGGCACGTCGATATGGTGGGGAAGGCCGTTGCTCGTCGTCAGCAACACGCCGGGCGATCGTCCGACGCGGTTGGTCAACGCATCGCATACCCGGTCGAGGACTTCGGTCGAAGCGAGTCTTCGCCCGAACAGCACCGTGGCCCTGCGCCTGCCGAGCCGTGCCTCGCCCAGATCCCACAGCACCTTTTCGACGAAGCACGCCGGCCGTGAGCGCCTGGGAATTCCCAGCTCGCGGCTGAGCTCGACCAGAAGCCAGGACGGGTCGACGCGATAGCGCTTGAGGTCATCCGTCGGAACCGCAACCCAGCCGGCCTCGGGGCAGAAGTGGCGGTAGCCGTTCACGGCCGCGTCGAACGCGACCTCCGCCGCATGGTCGGCATCGCAGGCGCGGCACGTCACCGCCGTGGCATTCCCGATCGGCCGCAGAGCACCCGCATCGATCAGCCGGCGACCGACCTCGGGGAACGCATCGGCGAGCACGGCGCCCGATATCTCCGGCGGGTCCTGTTCGATCAACGCGGCGAGAAGACCGAAGACATCGACGTCGAGCTCCGAAACGACGCGCTCGTCAACCGCCATGAGGGCGGCGGACCGCCCGCGCCAGGCCCCAGCGGCGGAGGTACTTCTCGCCGATCAGGCGCTCTTTCTCGGTGTGGTCCTTGAGGCTGCACTTGTTGGGCGTGGTAATTTCGAACGACAGGACCTTGCCGCGTTTTGCTCCGGCACGCGGGTAGAACTCGATCGAAAGCTTCGCGTGCTGGATTATGAAGCCGTTCGTGAGTGGGCCTTTGCCTTCGAACCACCTGCGCATCAGATCGTGCAACGAGGCGCCGTCGTTCCGGCCTGCTTCGATCGTGAGCCGACCCGGACCGTCCCCGAAGGGCCGGAGCCTGAGCCGCGTCACGGCAACCGACTTGATCCCGTCCTCGGGGTCGGTCGGAAAATCATGGGGCCGTCGCAGAACCGAGAGGTCGTAGCGACGCAAGGCGATCGGCTCGATCAACGCCTCCGTCTTGAGCAGCGTCTCAACGAAGATCCGGCACACCGCCTCGCGAACGGGCCGGCCACCTTTGGCGATGATGTCGATCGTACCGTCCCGAGGCGTGTAGGTGATGGCGGCTTCGATTGCGGGGCGCAGCAGCCGCCGCGTGAGCGCCGCGCCGTCGAACTCGACCGTGCTCGACGGCAGCCCCTCGAGGTAGATCGAGACCTGGGTAAGTCCGCCCTCGTCGCGCTCGAAGATCTCGGCAAGGCACGACCGGCCGGCCCCGTCGATGGCGCGGCGATGGTCCTTGAGCCGCTCCTCGAACGCCCTCACGTCCGCCGGATCGCGGCTGACGGCCGCGCCAACCGGTCCGATGAAGCCATCCCAGGACCGCGACTCGCGGTAGTGGTCGGCGTAGCGAATCTCCTCGGCGCGATGAAAGGCGTCCGGGTCATCGAGGAAGAGCCAGAGGCTCCGCTCCTCGGCGCTTTCCAAGCCGCCGAACACCTCGATCAGTCGATCCCGATCCGCGACCGCTCCCAGCATCGCCTTCTCGCCCACCTCGCCGGCCATCGCATGAACGCGCTCGAAGTCGGCGGTGACTTGGGAGCGGGTTTCGCCTGGAAGATTTTCTATGGCCGCGAGCAGCGCCTTTACGAGGATCTTCTCGTCAGCGGCCCAATCGACCGCACCTGGAAGGTCGAGGCCTCGGTTGTCGCAGTAGGACTTGAGGGTTCGGGAAGGCGTGTGCCTCAGGAACTGACGCAAGGAAAATGCCATGATTTCAACGCTCCACAGACCTCACCTGGGGATGCCTAAAGGGTTTCGCTCGTAGATGAGGAGGGCCGACGGAGCGCCGGCTCGACGAGCAGGCGGCGCATTATAGCCCCACCAACGATAGGGACAAGATGGGGGTGCACGCAAATCTGGAAGACGGCCATGGGGCGAGCAACCCCCGGTGTGCCAGCGGGCTCAAGCTGAGAAGGCCCTTCGTCGCAAATGCGCTGGCCGGCGCCATTGGCGCGTTGCGAAGCTTTCGTTACCCGCGCGAGCAGGCAGGCGATGAGCGTGCGATACAAATCATCGCCGCGACCGCTCTCAACATGCACTCAGAGATCGGGCGCAATGTTCAGCCCGCGCGGTGAGGAGTTCAACCATTCGGTCGACGATCGAGTGATCCAGAGGATGTTGCGCGGCGACCTTGGAAAGCGCGGCTGGAAATCGTTGCGACTTGCCCGCCAGCCCTCGTCGTAGACGAAGGTCAACCGGCCCCGACGGTCGCGCCGGATCTCGCCCATGATCCCGCGCCCGACGATGACGACGAGGACGTCGGTCATTTCCCGTTGTCCTTCGCCGCGGCCACGACGGCGTCGATGTCGGGGAGGTCGTCGACGTCCGGCCGGTTGCCCGGCTCGACGGAAACCGACAGATCGAGCGCGTTCAGGGTGCGGAGCACCAGGCCGAGCGCGGCGCGCGCCTTGCCGTGCTCCACGGCCACGAGCCACTGGCGACCGACCCCGGCCTTGTGCGCGAGGTCGGCCTGGCTCAATCCGAGCTTGCGACGCCGGTCGCGAATGACCAGGCCGAGGTCCAAGGGCGTTCGAATTCGCATGGGGCTCTCGAAGAGTTGTCGTCGTTCAACGACAATATGCCGTTGTCGCCGAACGGCGATAAGCCTAAAAGTCGCCGGTCGTCTGCGACCACCGGGCCGGTAAAAGATCCCTGAAGAACCGGAGTGCGCATTATCGGTGCGGGACCGAAGGGGAACAGGGCGCCGACCGCCCCCTCACTCCCGGGCAGAAGTGTCGGGATTTCTTACAATCTCGAACCGCTCGAAACCAGCATAATAACCATTTAAAAATATAGTTTTATCGGGCCGATTCGATCGATTCTCCCAAAACGGCGCCCTGGTAATAGCGCAAAAAGCCGAACGATTTTCCGGAGATACTCCCGCGCGGCCCATTGTAACCCACTCACCTATATGAGATTTTTCAACCAATTAACCTGGATCAGTGTCGGGTTATTTTACGCTTTCCAACGCGCCGACGATTGCAAGCCGAGTGAATCCATAGAAATCAAATAGTTAAATAGTTTGGCATGAATATTGCGTGGGAAATGTCGTGTGGTGTTGAAGCAGCAGCCTCTGGGCACGCGAAGTGATCGAGGCTATCGACGAAAAGGGGGTATCCAGGTGAAAAAATTTATGTCGAGGCTGAAGGCCCTGCCGAGAGCATTGGTCATGGGCGCGATCGCCGTCATTGGCGCCATGACGGCTCAACCCGGTCTCGCCACCCCCACGCTCGATCAGTCGTACGAACCATTATTGCCTGCATATGGGTTTCTTAGCGCCGGGATCGATTGGGCTCAGACTTTCACCGTCGGGCTGTCGGGAACGCTGACGCGCGTCGATGTAAAGGTCGCCAGGGACACTCCCCTTTTTGGCAGTCCTCCCTTTGCCGGCGGGCCGATTTCCGTCGATGTTCGAACCACCAGCGGCGGAACGCCGACCGAGCCGGACAGTGGCGCGAATATCCTGGGTACCGGAACTCTGACGCAGGCCCAAGTCTCTTCCACGACCTTTAGCTTCTACTCGATCGATCTGAGCGCCTTTTCGATCCCCGTTGCCGTCGGAGACCTTCTGGCGATCACCCTAAGCAGCAACGGCGCGGACAATTCGAGCGAGAGATATCGCTGGCAGAGCGATCCGGTGAATAACACTTTTTATCCATCCTACGGTGGCGGCATGGCGTTCCTGCGAGCCGGCGGGGGATGGCAAATCGCGCAACAAGCCGATGCGCATATGTCTCTTGCCTTCAAGACCTATGTCAACCCGGCTCCAGTTCCCGAACCCGCCACGCTGGCGATCTTCGGCTTGGGGCTCGCCGGGCTGGGTGTCTTGAGACGGCGTCGGCGCGCCCATACCTAACCGCCGGGATAGCGCGTCCAAATCTCCTCCGAATCGCAATCGAGATGATCGGTGGCGACGGCGTAGAGGTCGTCGGCGAGGCGGGTGATCGCGTCTTTGAGCTCGAGGTCCGCGAGCCAGCGCTCGGGGATCGCGCCCGTGCCGAGGAGCGCGCCCAGGATGTTGCCGGCGATCGCGCCGGTCGAATCGCTGTCGCCGCCGTGGTTGACGGCGAGAACGACGCCGTCCTCGAAGCTCTCGGCGACCAGCGCGCAGTAGAGCGCGATGGCGAGCGCCTCCTCGGCGACCCAGCCCTCGCCGAGCGCCTCGACCCGCTCGGCGCTCGGCGCGCCTTTTGCCACCACCGCGCGGGCGGCCTCGACTGCGGCCAGCGTTTCCTCGTGACGGTCCGCCGCCTTCAGCCGCGCGGTCGCCGCATCGAGCGCGGCGTCGAGCGCTTTGTCCGCGACGAGCTCGCGGATGACGACGGCGAGGAAGCCCGCCGCGAGCTGCCCGGTCGGATGACCATGGGTGAGCGCCGCGACCTCGCAGCCGAGCGCGAACGGATCGCCCCGACCGACGAGCCCCACCGGCGCGACTCGCATGACACCGCCGCAGCCCTTGCTGTCGTTGTCCGCCCGCGGCTCGCCGATCGATGAACTCCGCAATGCGGCGAGGCAGGTGTTCCCCGGCGCGCGGCGCGACCAAAGCGCTCGTTGCTCGATCAACCAGCCGTTCATGGCCACATCGCCCGACGCCGGTCGCCCGTCCTGCGTCGCCAGCCAGCGCAGATAGGCGTGGTGGACGACCGACGGCGGATGGCAAATTCCCTTGTCGTCCTGGCGAACCGCGGCGCGGATCAGGCCCTCGGCGGTGAACATCGCCATCTGCGTGTCGTCGGTGATCGCGCC
>CAZHDF010000209.1:0-5733 GCA_964531525.1 uncultured Alphaproteobacteria bacterium
ACCGGAAAAATACTCCCTTCTCGCCGTCGTCGTGGAATAGAACGCCTCTCCCGGCTGTTGTGGGGGCATGGAGCGGTCGGGGGCGTCCTGGTGCTCGGGGCCGGTGGAGCGGCGGTGTAACGGCCGTCACAAACAAGCCGGACCCGTTGGATTACTCTAGGGATTTCCGGCTCTCCGCGAGACATCGGGGACCAGGCGGCGAACGCGCCGATTGCCGGAAGCGCGCCTCGACCCGAGATCATGTTGAATCATCGAAGTCACGAACCATTCAAACCGGGGCAGGCGAAAAGAAAATGAAAACAACTATGACAGGCAAGTGCATGCGCGATCTCGATCGGGTACGCCTCGCGCGGGCCAAGAAGGCCTACACCACCCGTCGCGTCGCCTTCGACGACGCATGCCATTTGATCTCGGGGGCCGTCGCGCCGCAACCGGGCGATCTGGTGCTCGCCCGAGTCGACCGGATCGGGCATCACGCCAAGCTTGAGCTGCGCTCGGGCCGCCGCGCCCAGATGTACCCGGGCGACGAGATCGTCGTGAGCTTCGGCAACCGCTATGCCCCGGATCAGTTCGAGGCCCTTGTCGGCCCCGATCTCGCGCCCTGCCACCTGGCGGCGGCGGGCGGCATCGCGGCGAACGTGACCCAGCGCCACGACAAGGCGCGGAAGCCGACGCGGATCACCCCCCTCGGCCTGCTCGGCAACGGCGACGGCGAGATCATGAACCTTGCCGATTACGCTCTCGAGCCGCGCGCCACGGTCCATGCCCTACCGACCGTCGTGGTCGTCGGCACGGCCATGAACGCGGGCAAGACCGCCGTCGCCGCGAGCCTCGTGAAGGGGCTCGATAGCGCCGGCATCGCGGTCGGCGCGGCCAAGATCACCGGCACCGGCGCGGGCGGCGACCCCTGGCAGATGATCGACGCCGGCGCGACCGAGGTGCTCGACTTCACCGACGCGGGGCATGCCTCGACCTACGGCCTCGGCCCGCGCCAGGTGCTCGCCATCTTCGGCACCCTGGTCGGCCACCTCGCCAAGCGCGGCGCGCAAATCGCCGTGGTCGAGATCGCCGACGGCCTGTTCCAGAAGGAAACCCAGGCGCTGCTCGGCGCGACCGCCTTCAGCCGCCAGATCGACGCCATGATCTATGCGGCGCAGGATGCCGTGGGCGCGGTCGCGGGCATTCAGTGGATGACCGCTCAGGAGTTGCCGCTTGCCGCGGTCAGCGGCGTGGTGACGCGCTCGCCGCTCGCGATGCGCGAGGTCGAGGGCTGGTCGACGCTGCCCGTGATCGAGACCCGCGCGCTGAGCGATCCCGCCGTGGGGCGGCGGTTCTGGGGGCCGATCGTCGAGCGCGACCGCGATCTCGGCGCCCCCGAGGCGGCGGTCGAGAGCGGCGCCTTGCCCCGGGAAAAGCTCGCGGAGCTGCTCGCCGGATGAGGCTCCCCCTCCTTCTCCACGGCAAGCGACGCCGCCTGTTCGCCCGACTGGTCGCCAACGGCCTCGGACAGGCGGCGGCGGCGGTCGCCGGCGGGCTTCTCGTCCACGGCCTGTTCCAGCGGGTCACGCCGGCTCTCGGCTTGGCTCCCAATGGCGCAAACGCCGGAACGGGCCTGGACGGGTTCGCCTGGATGATCGGCGCGCTCGCCGCGACGATCATGGTTTCGCTCGCGCTCCGCGTGATCGAGCGGCGCGACGCCGCCCGGCTCGGCGAGAACTACGTGACCCAACTGCGCCTGCGGCTGTTCGACGCGCTCTCGACGACGCCGGTCATGGGCGCGCGCCGCCGGGGCCTGGGGCCGACGATGCTGCGCTTCGTCACCGATCTCACCGCGGTTCGGCAATGGGTCAGCAATGGGCTCGCGCGCCTTGTCGTCGCCTCGTTGGCGATTACGGGCGGGCTCGGCGCGATTGCTTTGGTCGACCCGCTGGGCGGCGCGCTGGTCGCGGCGATCATGGGCGCGGCGGCGCTCGCCGCCCTGGCGCTCGGCGGCCCGCTCGAGAAGCGCGTGCGCGAGCTCCGCCGCCGCCGGGCGCGCCTCGCCTCGCGGATCGGCGACCGGCTGCGCATGCTCGCCGTGGTCCAGGTCTCGGGCCAGGCGCGGCGCGAGCGCCGAGCACTGGCGCGCAACAGCCGCGCGCTCGCCGAGGCGTCGGTCGACCGCGCGGGCGTCGTCGGGCTGGTTCGGGTGCTGCCCGACGCGGCACTCGGCCTCTCGACGCTCGCGGTGCTGGCGCTCGCCAGCCTGCGCCTCGCCGCAGGCAGCGCCGAGGCCGGCGCGGTGATTGCGACGCTCTCGGTGCTCGGCGCCATCGCGCCCCAGGCGCGGGCGCTCGGCCGGGTGTTCGAATACGCCAAGACCCATCGGGTCGCGACCGACCGGCTGCGCGATATTCTGGATGGCGCCCGCCGCGCGCGGACCGCGAGCACCAACCCGGTCGCCGCGCCCGCCGACGGCCGCCTGGCGATCGAGGGACTTTCGATCGCCGGCGCGCTCGACGGCATCGACGCCGTGGCCGAGCCCGGCGCGGTGGTCGCCGTCGTCGGCCCGAGCGGCGCGGGCAAATCCGCCCTGCTGGGGGCGATCGCGGGGCTTCTCGGCCCCCGCTCGGGACGCGTTCTTCTTGGCGGGCGGGATCTCGCCGCGCTCGACGACAAGGCGCGCGCCCGCGCCGTCGGCATGGCCTCGCCCGATCTGCCGCTGCTCAAGGGAACGGTCCGCCGGAACATCGCCTATCGTCTCGGCACGGCGAGCGACGCCGAGGTCGCCGAGGCGGTCGAACGCGCCGGACTCGCCACCGACCTCGCGCGACTGCCCGGCGGGCTTTCGGCGCGGGTCGCCGAGAACGGCGCCAACCTTCCCTTCGGTCTGCGCCAGCGCCTCGGGATCGCCCGCGCGCTGGCCGGCGAGCCGGCGCTTCTGCTGCTCGACGAGGCCGAGGCGGGGCTCGATGCCGAGGCCCGCGCGGCGCTCGACCGGCTTCTCGCCGATCCCCGCCGGACGGTGCTTCTCGTCACCCGCGATCCCGCGCGCATCCTGACCGCCGACGTCGTCTGGCACCTGGTCGAGGGGCGGCTGGTCGAAGTGGGCGCGCCCGCCGATCTCGTCGCCCGAAACGGTCCGACCGCGCGCCTGCTCGACGCCCGGCCGGGCGTCGCCGCGCGCCCGGTTCTCGTCGCCGTCAATGATTGATGAACGCCGCGAGCGCAGCATGCTCCCGACCCCACTCCTCCCATGAACGCGAGAAAGAGAACCGTCATGACTTCTCCCCGCCTCCGGTCCACGCGTTTTCGGGCCGCCCGCCCCGCGCTGCTTTTCGCCGCCGTCCTGTTGCTCGGCGGTTGCCAGTCCCTGGGCATCGAGGCCCCGTCGTTCGGCTTCGCCAAGCCCCCGCAATACGTCGATCTCGCGCCCGCCTCGCTGCCGAGCTATAGCGCGGGCGACAGCTTCACCTATCGCGACAACGGCGGCGTCGAGCGCGTGCGCACCGTCGTCCGGGTCGCGGGCGATCGCATCGACTGGACCACCGAGGAGGGCTACCGCTTCACCACCTCGCGCAACTTCGCCCTGCCGCTGCTGGCTTGGGACGGCCCGTCAAGCGCCGGCGAGATGCTCGGCCGCCCCGACCCGTCGCTCCTATGGCCGCTGCGCGACGGCAACCGCGCCGACATCACCGTGCGCTACCGCAAGCGCTACAAGACCCGCGCCGAGACGAAGGATTACGAGGAGCACTGGTCCTGCCAGGTGAATCGGCCGCGCGTGGTCACGGTCCCGGCGGGCGCGTTCGACGCCTACGAGGTGGTGTGCAAGCGACTCAACGCCAAGAAGCGCGTGACCCGCACCCATATCTGGTACTACGCGCCGAAGGTTGGACATTTCGTCAAGCGAATCAAGAAGTACCGATCGAAACCCGATAAGACGATCGAACTCGTCAGCTACCAGCGCGCCGCCGCGAGCTGATCAGCGCCCCGATTCGCCCCGATTTACCGCGTCTTATTCATTTCGTCGCAGACTCGGGGCGAGGAGCAGGCGCGGGAGGCGGAGGACAACCCGATAATTCTCGCCCCCAAGGCAGATCGCGCCATGTAGCATGGAATGACGATGCGCCACGGCCAAGAGATCGAGCTTTCGATCGTCATGCCCTGCCTGAACGAGGCGGAAACGCTTGGCCGCTGTCTTGAAAAAGCGGCGGCCTATCTGCGCCGGAGCGGCATCGCCGGCGAACTCCTGGTGGCGGACAACGGCAGCACCGACGGCAGCCAGACAATCGCGCGGGCCCATGGCGCGCGCGTCGTCTCGGTCGCCGAGCGCGGCTACGGCGCCGCGCTGATGGGGGGGATCGCGGCCGCGCGCGGGCGCTACGTGATCATGGGCGACTGCGACGACAGCTACGATTTCGAGGCGCTCGAGCCCTTCGTCGAGAGGCTGCGCGCGGGCTACGCCCTGGTCATGGGCAACCGCTTCAAGGGCGGGATCTCGCCCGGCGCCATGCCCGCGCTTCACCGCTATCTGGGCAACCCGGTGCTCACGCGCATCGGCCGGATCTTCTTCAAGAGCCCGATCCGCGATTTCCACTGCGGCCTGCGCGGCTTCGACAAGGCGGCGATCGAGGCGCTGGACTTGCGCACGACGGGCATGGAGTTCGCCTCCGAGATGGTCGTCAAGGCGACGCTCGGGGGCCTGCGCATCGCCGAGGTGCCGACCACGCTTTCCCCCGACGGGCGCAGCCGACGGCCGCATTTGCGCAGTTGGCGCGACGGCTGGCGTCATTTGCGCTTTCTGCTGATGTACGCGCCGCGCTGGCTGTTCCTTTACCCCGGCCTGGCGCTGGCGGGGTTCGGCGCGGCGATCATGGCGGCGGTGCTGCCCGGGCCGCTGCGCCTGGGCTCGGTGGTGTTCGACGTGCATACCCTGCTGGTCGCGATGGCCGCGATCCTGGTGGGCAGCCAAACCGTGATCTTCTTCCTGCTCGCCAAGCGATTCGCCGTCAACGAGGGGCTGCTGCCCGACAGCCGGGGGTTCCGGCTCTATCAGCGGCTGGTGTCGCTCGAGCGCGCCGTCGCCGCGGGGCTCGCGATGATGCTCTTCGGCCTCGGCGGGATCGCCTGGGCGGTCAAGCTGTGGGGCGACGCGGCGTTCAGCGACCTCGACTACACCTGGATGATGCGCCTCGTGATCCCCTCGGTGACGGTCCTCGCGCTCGGCGTCCAGTCGATCTTCGCGGGCTTTCTGTCGAGCATCCTCGATCTCAAGCTGCGCCAGCGTCCGGCGGGCGCGGCCGATGACGAGAACGAAAACGAGGAAAAGGAAGACGCGCGCGCGGCGGGCCAAGCCGCGTCATGGCGCCCGGCGCTCGGCCCAGGCGCGCCGCTCTCCCGCCCTTGACGGATCGCGCCCCCGTCCGGCGAGCCACAGCGCGCCGCCGGGAAGCGCCACGACGATCATCGCGACACCGAACAGGACCGAAAGCGGGAGCGCCGCGTCGCCCGCGACGCCGGCGGCGGCGAACAGCGCCACCGCCGCCGCCTCGCGCAACCCCCAGCCGGCGATCGACAGCGGCAGCGCCGAGATCAGGATCGCGCCGCCGACGAGCGCGAAATAGGCCGCCGGACCGAGCTCGATCCCGAGCCCGCGGCCGAGGGCATAGGCGCCCATGATCCCGACCGTCGAGGCGAGCGCGCCGAGCGCGAGAACCTCGGCCAACGCGCGCGGGCGGCGCGCGATCCCGCGCA
>CAZHDF010000210.1:0-1274 GCA_964531525.1 uncultured Alphaproteobacteria bacterium
TCTCGACGAGCCGTCCGAGGGCCTCGCCCCGGTGATCGTCGAGCAGATGGCGCGCGCCATCGCCGCCCTCAAGTCCGAGGGGCTGACGGTGCTGCTTTCCGAGCAGAACCTCCATTTCGCCGCCCTCGTCGCCGACACCGCCTACATCATCGAGAAGGGGCGGATCGCCTGGCGGGGCAGCATGGCCGCGCTCAACGCCGACGACGCCGCACGCGCCGCCTACCTTTCGGTGTGACGCTTCTCGGGGTGACGCTCCCGAGGGGCAGCACGATCCGCTGGCCGTAGGCGAGGACCGCGACGCCCGCGACATAGACCGCCTCCCATCTCAGGAACAGGCTCGCCGCGGGCAGCAGGGTTTCGCGGTCGGGACCGAGCAGGAAATCGATGCCCGAGAAGGTGACGCCGTATTTGGTGAGCGCCGAAACCGTCCCCGCCTTGAGCAATAGCCAGCCGAACGCCGCCGCGACCGGCGTCGCGGCCAGCGCGACCAGGAACCGGCGCGCCCCCGCCAGGCTCGCCCGCGCGAGAAGCGTCGCGTTGAGCGCCGCGAGCCCAACCAGCAGGAACAGGAACACCCAGCCGGCGATCGCCAGCCGCGACGGCGCGATCAGCTCGGTCAGGTTGTCGGTCGCGGCGAAGTCGAGGATCACGAGCTTCGCGAGATAGAGCCAGGGCGCCATGAGGACGAGATAGATCAGCCCGTAGATCAGGAAGAAGCGGGTCGTCTCGACGCGCCGATGGATCGCGAGCCGCTCGACCGAGGCGTTGAGGACCGCCAAAAGAATCGCGAGCGGGCCGTAGAGCGCGATGTAGCGCAAGAGGGTCTCGGCGCGGTCGATCGCCTCCGTCGACGGCACGCGCGCGAGCAGCGACTGGCGCACCCCTTCCCAGAAGTCCGAGCTCGCCGGCAGGCGGCTGATGATCGGCGCGCCGATGATGTCGGCGATGCTCTCGGGCGTGACGCTCGCGGCGAGCAGGGCGTAGCTTACCGCCGCCGAGGCGACGACCAGCAGCGGAACGGTGACGAAGGCGAACTCGATCCGCGCGACCGCATGGCCGATGGCGGCGGCGCTCGCCCCGGTCCACAGAAGCCAGAGCGCGAACCAGACGGTCGGCGGGACCGCGCCGTCGGCGACGAACAGCTCACGCAGATTGTAGGGCACGCCCGGCAGCGAGACGACGGCGGCCATGCCGCCCGCGAGAACCGCGAGGCCGAGGGCGAGCAGCGCCAGGCGCGCGAGCAACCGCGGGATGCCCTTGGCGGCGCGGCGTGG
>CAZHDF010000210.1:1374-5599 GCA_964531525.1 uncultured Alphaproteobacteria bacterium
CGAGCAGCGCCAGGCGCGCGAGCAACCGCGGGATGCCCTTGGCGGCGCGGCGTGGCGGCGGTTTCGGGCTATCCGCCGGATCGCTCGTCGAACCGCCCTCCATCGGAGCCACGCGCCCGCGATGGGCCAGCACGAGGCCCATCGCCCAGTACCCCGTCATGGCGCCCAAAATCTCGATCAGCGCATCGGTGCTGCTGGGGATCTTGCCGGGCACGAACGACTGGCCGAGCTCGATCACCAACGTCGCGCCGAGGCCCGCGACCGCCGCCGCCAGCACCGCCCCGAGGTTCCGCCGCCCTCCCCAGGCGAAAGCGAGCGCCGCGCCCAGCGGGGCGAAGAACAGGAACTTATGCAGCACCTCGGTGACAGCGCGGAACTCGGTCCCGTAATAGTAGGAATAGAACGGCACCCGCCAGAAGCGCGCGAGCCCGTCGGCGAGGCGCGCGGGCGACGGATCGAACGCCCAGGGATACCAGAAGATCGTGGCGATCACCGCGAACCAGGCCGCGAACGCCGCGAGCCCGAGCCCGACGCGCCCCGGGCGTCCTCCCGGGACCGGCGCCGCCACGGGGCGGACCGCAAGCGCGAGCGCCGCCCCCGCCGCGCCGCCGACGACCGCCATCACCACGTCGGTCGCGTCGCTCACCCGCGAGAAGACGAAAAGCTGAAGAAATTCGAGCAATCCCGCCGCCGCCAGCGTCCACAGCACCGCGCGCGCCGGGCGCATTCGGCCGCTCACGGTCCACAGAAAGCCCGCCGGCAGCCAGATCAGGGCGTCGGTCGCTAGGCCGTAGAGCATGTCGACCGTGGAGCCGAAGCGGAACCCGAAGGGCACCAGAACCACGCGCCCCGCGCGCCATTTGTGATAGACCTCGACCGGGCTCAGGGTGAGATCGAGCGGCAGAAGGCTGTAGCCGAACAGGACCGCGAGATAGACCCAGAGAAACCGCTCGGCGAGGGGAACGTCGCGCCCGCCCCCGGCCCAGGCGCGAACGGTCCGCCAAAGCCGCGGCCCGCGCCACCACCAGGCGAGAACCCCGAGCGCCGCGCCGATGCCCTCGGCCAGGATGTCGTTCTGCGAGACCGTGCGCGGGGGAAAGAAAATCTGCGTGAACTCGATTCCAACGCTGAGCGCGGCCGCGCCGGCCCAGACCAGGAGCGACACCAGAACCGCCGCGCCCCCCCGGCGGCCGGACCATAGTGCTCCGGGCCATAGCGCGCCGGTCCACAGAAAGGCGAGCGGCACGAACAGGAGAATATTGGCGACCCAGTCGGCGCGCGAGCGGATGCCGAGGTCAAGATAGGGGATCGCGGCGAACCGCGCCCAGGCGTCGCCCCACGGGCGCGGCGCGAAGGCGAGCGGCACCAGGCTGCCGTAGACCACGAAGGCGAGATAGGCGAGTGCCGCCGCCAACAGCCAGCGTCGGCCGCCGCCGGCCGCCGGTTCCCGAATATGCCCGGCGCTCTCGGCCACGCCGCCCCCTCTCGCGATGCTTCCGTGATGTTCCGCGGCCCTGACCGGAAGGCGAAGGCCCGACGTCGGCCCAGCAATCCCTTGAGACAGCGTAACAAATTCGTCCACCCCACGCCAGCGGCGGGATCGGGCAGGATAAGCGCGGCGTTCTTAAAGGCGGCTTAACCGCTTTTTCCTACCATGGTCGGCCCGGGCGCGGTGCGCGCGCGCCATGCGTGCATCCGCCCGCCTCGCCACGACGGCCGGGTGTGGAATGACGGAAGCCGTGATCCTGCTGATCCTCGGGTCGCTCGTCCTTCTCTGGGGCGTGATCCTGTTCAACCAGCTCGTGCGGCGCCGGAACCTGGTGCTCGAGGGCTGGAGCGGCATCGACGTTCAGCTCAAGCGCCGCGCCAATCTGATTCCCAACCTGATCGAGACGGTCAAGGGATACATGGGGCACGAACGCGCGTTGCTGAGCCGGCTGGCCGAATTGCGCGCCCGCTCGATCGCCGCCGGCGAACCGGGCGAGCGCGGGCCGCTCGAAGGGGCACTCTCGCAGGCGCTCGGCCGCCTGTTCGCGATCGCCGAGGCCTACCCCGAGCTCAAGGCCGATGGCGTCTACCGCCAGCTTCAGGACGATCTCGCCGAGATCGAGGAGCAGATCCAGCTTTCGCGGCGCTACTACAACGGCGCGACGCGCGAGCTCAACATCGCGGTCGAATCCTTTCCCTCCAACCTCGTCGCCCGGCTGTTCGGCTTCGACCAGGCCGAGTTCTTCGAGATCGAGGACGCGACCGACCGCGCCGTGCCCGAAGTCGGCTTCCGACCCCAACCGCGATAGGGATCGAAATCATGATCGCCCGTCTCCTTCGCGCCGTCGGCGCCTTCGGCGTTCTTTCCGCCCTCGCCGTTCTCGCCGCCACGCCGTCCCCGGCGCGCGCCGCCGAGGCCGAACGCATCACCGACTACGCGAGCCGCGTCGAGGTCCACGCCGACGGCTCGATGACGGTGACCGAGACGATCGAGGTGATCGCCGCCGGACAGGCCATCCGCCACGGCATCTATCGCGACTTCCCGACCGTCTACCGCGACCGCCTGGGCAACAAGCTCCGGGTCGGCTTCACGGTGCGCGCGGTCGAGCGCGACGGGCGGCCGGAACCGTTTTTCGTCAAGCGGCTGTCGAACGGCTGGCGAATCTACATGGGACGCAAGGACGCATTGCTCGCGCCCGGCCCGCATAGCTACCGGCTGACCTATTCGACCGATCTTCAGATCGGCTATTTCGAGGGCTACGACGAGCTTTACTGGAATGCGATCGGCACCGGCTGGGCCTTTCCGATCGACCGGGCGCGCGCGACCGTCGTGCTGCCTCGCGGCGCCCCGGTGATCACCGCCACGGCCTTCACCGGACCCGAGGGATCGCGCGAGAGAAACGCCGTCATCGAGTACGACGCGAACGGCAACCCCACCTTCCGCGCCACCCGACCGTTGGCCCCGGGCGAGGGACTGACGATCGCCATTTCCTGGCCCAAGGGCTACGTGGCCGAGCCGAACGCCGCGCGTCGGCTCGCGGCTTACGTCGATGACAATGCGCCGCTGTTCGCGGGACTCGCCGGGCTGGTGGTGCTTTTCGGCTATTTCATCTTCGTCTGGCTGATGGTCGGGCGCGATCCACGCAAGGGAACGGTCGTGCCGCTGTTCTCGCCTCCCGACGGCTTCTCGCCCGCCGCGACGCGCTTCGTCATGCGCATGGGATTCGACGAACGCGCCTTCGCCGCCGCGATCATCGACATGGCGGTGAAGGGCTACCTCACGATCCGCGAGGAGGCGAACGGCGACTTCGCGCTCGAACGCACGGGCGAGGCCGCCAAGCGCCTCGCGCCGGGCGAACGCCGGGTCGGCGCCAAGCTATTCGCCCATGGCGCCAGGATCGTGCTCAAGCAAAAGAACCACCGGACCATCGCCGCCGCGATCAAGGCATTACGCGAAAGCCTTCGCGAGGATTTGGAGCGCATCCACTACAGGCGCAACCGGACCTATCTGATCCCGGGCGCGGTGCTGACGATCCTGACGCTCGGCGTGCTGGTGCTCGTCTCCCCCCGGCCGAGCGAGGCGAGCTTCATGCTGCTGTGGCTCGGGATGTGGACCCTGGGCTGCCTGATGCTCGTCCGCCAAATCCTGCGCGCCTGGCGAAGCCGCAGCCGCCCGGCGACGCTCTTCAGCGTCGTGTTCGCGCTCCCCTTCCTGGGCGGCGAGGCCTTCGGCGTCTGGGCGCTGAGCGATCTCATGGCGCCGTCGATCGTCGTGCTGCTGATCGTCCTGATCCTGGTCAACGCGCTGTTCTACGAGCTTCTCAAGGCGCCGACGACCAAGGGCCGGCGCGTGATGGATCGGATCGAGGGATTCCGCATGTATCTTTCGGTCGCCGAGAAGGACCGGCTCGACCGGCTCAATCCGCCCGAGAAAACCCCGGCCCTGTTCGAGAAGTACCTGCCCTACGCCCTTGCCCTCGACGTCGAGAATCAATGGTCCGAGCAGTTCGCCGACGAGCTCGGCGGGGCCGCCGAGGCGCCCTATTCGCCGCGCTGGTATCACGGCGGCTCATGGACGGGCGGCGGGCTCGCGGGCCTCGCCGACGGTCTCGGCGGAGCCTTCGTCGGCGCCATCGCCGCGTCCTCGACCGCGCCCGGCTCGTCGTCGGGAACCGGCGGCGGCGGCTCCTCGGGCGGCGGCGGAGGTGGTGGCGGCGGCGGCGGCTGGTAGCGCGCC
>CAZHDF010000211.1:0-5597 GCA_964531525.1 uncultured Alphaproteobacteria bacterium
AGGACGCGGCGATCGAGGTCGTCGGCGGGCGCGAGGTGCTCAACTTCTGCGCCAACAACTACCTCGGGCTGTCGAACCACCCGGCGCTGATCGAGGCGGCCCGGGCGGCGCTCGCGCGCCACGGCTTCGGCATGTCGTCGGTGCGCTTCATCTGCGGCACGCAGACGGTTCACAAGGATCTCGAAGCGCGCCTTTCCGCCTTCCTCGGGACCGAGGACACGATCCTCTATTCGTCGTGCTTCGACGCCAACACAGGGCTCTTCGAGACGCTCCTCGACGAGAACGACGCGGTCATCAGCGACGCCCTCAACCACGCCAGCATCATCGACGGCGTTCGGCTGTGCAAGGCGCGGCGGCTGCGCTACGCCAACAACGACATGGCCGACCTCGAGCGTTGCCTCGAGGAGGCGAGGGACTGCCGCCACCGGCTGATCGCCACCGACGGGGTGTTCTCGATGGATGGCGTGATCGCCGATCTCAAGAGCATCTGCGATCTCGCCGAGCGTTACGGGGCGCTGGTCATGGTCGACGATTCGCACGCCGTCGGCTTCATGGGGGCGCATGGTCGCGGCACGCCCGAGCATTGCGGCGTCGCCGATCGCGTCGATATCGTCACCGGCACGCTGGGCAAGGCGCTGGGCGGCGCCTCGGGCGGCTATACCTCGGGGCGGAAGGAGATCGTCGCCTGGCTGCGTCAGCGTTCCAGGCCCTATCTCTTTTCCAACAGCCTGGCGCCGGTGATCGCCGCCACCTCGATCACGGTGCTCGATCTATTGGAGGGAAGCGATGAGCTGCGAACCCGGCTGCACGAGAACAGCGCCCGGTTCCGCGCGGGGCTCGCCGCGCTCGGCTTCGATCTCGTGCCCGGCGAGCACCCGATCATTCCGGTTATGCTCGGCGACGCCAAGCTCGCCGGCGAGATGGCCGACCGGCTTCTGGAGGAGGACGTCTACGTCATCGGCTTCTCGTATCCGGTGGTGCCCAAGGGCAAGGCGCGGATTCGCACGCAAATGTCGGCGGCGCATACGCCCGAGCAGCTCGACCGGGCGTTGACGGCGTTCGCCAAGGTCGGACGCGCCCTCGGCGTGATCGCCTAGGCGCGCGGATCGGGGAGTGGTGACATGAAAGCGCTGGTCAAGGCCAAGCCCGAGCCGGGCATCTGGATGCAAAAGACGACGCGGCCCAAGCTCGGCCACAACGACGTGCTGGTCCGCATCCGCAAGACCGCGATCTGCGGCACCGACGTTCATATCTACAACTGGGACGAATGGTCGCAAAAGACGATCCCCGTGCCGATGACCATCGGCCACGAGTTCATCGGCGAGGTGGTCGCGGTCGGCGGCGAGGTCGCCGGCTTCGCGCCCGGCGACCGGGTCTCGGGCGAGGGCCACGTCACCTGCGGCCATTGCCGCAACTGTCGCGCCGGGCGGCGACACCTGTGCCGCAACACCGAGGGCATCGGCGTCAACCGGCCGGGCTGCTTCGCCGAGTACCTCGTTCTTCCGGCGTCGAACGCCTTTCTCCTGCCCGACGTGATCGACGACGATATCGCCGCGATCCTCGACCCGTTCGGCAACGCGACCCATACCGCCTTGTCGTTCGACCTGGTCGGCGAGGACGTGCTGATCACCGGCGCCGGCCCCATCGGCGTCATGGCCGTGGCGATCTGCCGCCATGTCGGGGCGCGTTTCGTGGTGATCACCGACGTCAACGACTACCGGCTCGATCTGGCGCGCAAGATGGGGGCGACGCGCGCGATCAACGTTACCCGGACGTCGATCGACGAGACCATGAAGGATCTCGGCATGAAGGAAGGCTTCGACGTGGGGCTCGAAATGTCGGGAAGCCCCGAGGCCTTCCGCGACATGCTGCGCGTCATGAACCACGGCGGCCGCGTGGCCCTTCTCGGCATCCCCCCCGGCGAGATCGCCATCGACTGGAACCAGGTGATTTTCAAGGGGCTGACGCTCAAGGGCATCTACGGCCGCGAGATGTTCGAGACCTGGTACAAGATGTCGGCCATGCTCGAAAGCGGGCTCGACATCTCGCCCGTGATCACCCACCACTTCTCCGTCGACGACTTTCAAAAGGGCTTCGACGTCATGCGCTCGGGCCGGTCGGGCAAGGTCATCCTCGACTGGACGTGAGCGCGGCGCCTCTCGTTATCGGAGATCGGCGAGCGTTCGCGCCAGCTTCGCGACGTTCGGCGCGATCCGGTCGGGCCGGATGCCGGTGAAGCCGAGCAGCAGGCCCGCGCGCGGGTAGGGGCGCTGGCAGTAGATCGACAGGGGGATGGCCTCCAGGCCTGCGTCCCACAGGGCTTGGGCCGTCGCCATGTCGTCCATTCCCTCGGGCAGCCAAGCCACCAGATGCATGCCGGCGTCGGCGGGCTCGGGGACGAGGAGCCCGGCGGCGTGCTCTTCCAGGGCCGCGACCAGGAGCGTCCGTCGTTCGCCATAGGCGGCGCGCATGCGCCGGACATGGGCGGCGAAGCGGCCCGCGCGCATGAAGTCGGCGAGAACCATTTGCGGTAGGATCGGGACTCCCTGGCTCAACACCGTCTGGGCGGCACAGAAAGCCTCGACCAGGCCGTGGGGTACCACCAGATAGCCCATGCGCAGGGAAGGATAGAGCACCTTGGAGAAGCTGCCCGCGTAGATCACGCGCTCGCCGCCGTCCAACCCCTGGAGGGCGGGAAGCGGCCGTCCGGAATAACGGAACTCGCTGTCGTAGTCGTCCTCGAGAATCCAGGCGTCGGCCTGTTGGGCGAATTGCAGCAGCTCCAGGCGGCGGCGCAGGCTCATGGTCATGCCGAGCGGGTGCTGGTGCGAGGGCGTGACGAAAATCAGGCGCGGCGAGTCCCCGCGAGACCGCCCATCGGCGACCGACAGGCCCTCGTCGTCGATCGCCACCGGGGCCACCGAGATTCCGAGCGCCGTCAAGACGTCGCGGCCCGCCGCGTGGCCCGGGTCCTCGCCCCAGGCCAGATCGCCGGGATCGAGCAGCGCCAGCGCCGAAAGCGCGAAGGACTGTTGCGACCCGGCGGTCACGATGACCTGCTCGGGATCACAACGCACGCCGCGGGCGTTGCGCAGATGCTCGGCGATGGCGGCGCGCAGGGGCGGATGGCCGCCCGGCCGCCCATAGCCGAAAAGCTCCCGCCCGGCGCGCCGCAAGGCTCGGACCCACAGCCGGGACCACGCCGCCGTCGGAAACAGTTCCGGGTCCGGCACGCCGGGCCGGAAGGGCGCGGTCTCGGCGATCCGCGTGGTCGCCCGGGTTGCGGCGATGCGCAAGCCGCGCCGGGACAACCCGCGTCCCCTCGGGCGCGTCCGATGAGACGGCGCGGGACTCGCGGGGGGCAGGTCCTCGGGCGCGATATCGGCGACGAAGGTTCCCGATCCGACCGTCGAGGCGAGAAATCCCTCGGCGACCAACTGCTCATAGGCGTTCTGTACCGTGAGCCGCGACAGGCCGAGCTCCGAGGCGAGTTGGCGGGTGGCCGGAAGCCGCGCTCCCGGCGGCAGGCGGCCCGACAGCACGGCGTCGCGCAATTGGTCGTCGAGCTGCCGATACAGAGGCCGGTCGCCGGCGCGATCCAGCGCGATCATGTCGAGCAACAGCCCGGCGGCCTGCTTGGGCATCGTCCGGGGCCCCTTCGTCGTTTAATTGGACTTATCTAAATCATCATAATGGCTATTTTTCATATAGCCAAAATATGTCGAAACTTATTCAGGCGATTCTGAAGGAGGGCGACCCATGCCCGAGTTCGATTTCGAGGCCGGCTATCGTCGGTTCGAAGCGGCGATGAACGGTGGCGGCGGCGAGGTGCCCGTCATCGTGCAGATGCATGAATTCGCCATGGCGCATACGCGCCAGCCGGGTCGCGTCTTCTATACCGACCCGGAGACCTTCGTCCGGGGCATCTGCCGGACGACGCTGGACTGCCGCTTCGATGCGCCGAGCTTCATCTGGGACGTCTACAACGTCGAGGCCGAGGCGCTGGGTCTGCCCCTGGTCCTGTTCGAGGACATGGCGCCGGCGCTCGACAACGCGACCCCGCTGATTGCCAACGAGAGCGATCTGGCCCGTCTGAAGGCGCCCGATCCGTCGCGCGCCGGGCGCATGCCCATGGTCGCCGAGATCATCCACTTGGTGAAGGAACTGACCGGCCGTCGGCCGCCGCTTTGCTTCTGCGGGCCCTTCACCATGGCCGCCCATCTCATGACCTTCGAGAACCTGGTGGTGCAGATCCGGCAGAACCCGGCCTTCGTCCACAGGGTTCTGGACTTCATCGTCGACGAGGTTTTGGTTCCCTATGGCCGCCATATGCTCAAGCAGTTTCCGGACCTGCCCTTCTACGACGGCTCCGACGCCACCGCGTCGCTCCCCTTCATCACCCTGGAGATGCAGGAGGAGTTCGCCCTCGAGCCGATCCTGCGCATGCAACGCCAGTTGACCCTGCCGGTCCTGGTGGACAACTGGTGGGGCGATTCCTACACCGACGACAAGGAGCGCTTCTGGCGCAACAAGCTCAAGGTCACGCCGGGATACTTCAAGATCCAGGACCCCGATCTCTGGAAGGTCGGGCTGGCCGAGCCGATGGCCTTCGCCCGGCGCGAGAACAAGCCCGTCGTGCTCGGGATCGACAACAACCTGTTCCAGAACGGCCCGGCCGAGGAAATCGAAAAGCGCGTCCACGAGTACATGGAGGCGATCGAGGAGGCCGGGGGTCGGGGCTGCGTTTACTTTTGCAGCCTCTCGGCCGTCACGCCGCCCGAGCATGTCGAGATCGCCGTCGACGCCGCCCTGGCGTTCCGGCGCGGCGAGCGTCCCTGGAAGGGACTGCGGCGCGCCGGCACGCCCGAGGCCCGGGGCTTGGTCAAGGCGGACGAAGGCAAGGGCACCGTCGCCGTCGCCGCCACGCCCCCCGCGCCCGAGCGCGAGGACACCGAGGAGGAGCGGCTGCTCGACGAGATCTTCGACGCGGTCCTGGACAACGAGGACAAGCTGACGGCGGCGCTGGTCGCCCGGGGGCTGGAGAAGGGCATGCCGGTTCAGGCGCTTCTCGACGACGCCCTGATCGCGGCCATGGACGATGTCGGCGAGGAGTTCTCGAAGGGCACGATCTTCGTTCCCGAAATGCTGATGGCGGCGCGCGCCATGAAGGCCGGTCTCGAAATCCTGCGCCCGGTCCTGACTCGGACCGGCGCGCCGCCCAAGGGGTTGGTCATGCTGGCCACGGTCCAGGGCGACGTGCACGACATCGGCAAGAACCTGGTCGGCATGATGCTGGAGGGTTCGGGCTACCGCGTGGTCGATCTCGGCGTCAACGTCACGCCCGAGGAGGTCCTGGACCGCGCCAACGAACTCGACCCCGACGTGGTCGGGCTTTCGGCCCTACTCACGACCTCGATGCCGTCGATGCAAAAGACCGTGGCGCTCTTCAGAAAGGTCGCCGCGCCCTGTCCGGTGATCGTCGGCGGCGCGCCCGTGACCGAGGAGTTCGCCCTGAAGATCGGCGCCGACGGCTACGGCGAAAACGCCCCCCATGCCGTCGAGGCGGTGCATCGCCTCGTCGCCAAGGGCCCCGGCGC
>CAZHDF010000212.1:0-5580 GCA_964531525.1 uncultured Alphaproteobacteria bacterium
ACCTGTCACCCATGTGTCCGGTCTAAACCGTTACCTATGTATCCGGTTTGGACACACCGGCCCACTCCCCCGCCCGGCCACCCACGGAATCGTAGGATATGGGTGGCCGGGCGGGGGAGTGGGCCGGTGCCGACTTAACGCATCATGCTCTACAGAAGAACCGTGTTGAGCACCGGGAAAGTGTCGAGCAGCCAGAAGCCGAAGGTCGAGAGATAGCCCGTGATCATGGCGATTCCCATGACGATCATCAGACCGCCGGCAACGACCTGAAGCGTCGGTCCCAGGCGGCGAAGCCTGGGCAGGCGCCTCATGAAGCTGCCCGTGAACATGGCCACCAGCAGAAACGGCACCGCGAGCCCGGCGGCATAGACGGCAAGCAGCGCCGCGCCCTGGCCGACGCTCGCGGTGGTCGCGCCGACCGCCAGGATCGCGCCCAGAACGGGGCCGATGCAGGGGGTCCAGCCGAAGGCGAAGGCGGTGCCCAGCACGAAGGCCCCGGTCGGCCGCCCGCCCGCCATCTGAGTCGTGAAACGAAACTCGCGGTTCATCCCCGGCAGGCGAAGAAGCCCGGTCAGCACGAGGCCGAACAGGATCACGATCGAGCCGGCGATGATGTTGGCCTCGTAGCGATAGGCGAGCATCAGGCGACCGAGCGCCGAGGCGCTCGCGCCGAGCATGATGAACACGACCGAAAAGCCAACCACGAAGCAGAGCCCGAGCCCGACCGCCGAGGCGCGCGCCCGGGCCGAGGTCTCGCCCCGCAGGTCGTCGAGCGATTCGCCCGCGACATAGGCGATATAGCCCGGCACCAGCGGCAGCACGCAGGGTGAAAGAAAGGACACGACGCCGGCGAGAAACGCCATCACGCCGCTGACGCCGGCCACCTCGACCATCGCTCGCCCCGCCCTCCGACCTCGTTCGCGCGCCCGACCCCGGGCCTTACTGCTGTTGCTGCTGCTGTTGCTGCGTGCAGCTCATATGGCGCGGCCCCTGGCAGGCGAGACTACGAAAGTTCCACAGGCTCTTGATATAGGCGACGATATCCCGCGCCTGGGCCTCGGTCATCTCGTCCTTCCAGCCGCGCATGCGCTCGTTTCGGGGCGATCCGTTCAGAATCGTCGCGACCATGCCGCTGTCCGAATGATGCCAGCCATGGGCCGAATCGTCGAGAGGCGGCGCGACGAAACCGAATTCGTCCTTGGCGTACATGTCGTCGGGCCGCTCGCCCACGGCGCGCTCGCCGTGGCAGGCTTGGCAGGTATCGCGGTAAAGGACCTCGCCGCGCGCGATCGCGGCTTGGCGGCCCTCGCCGCTTCCCTCGAAGGTCGTCCAGGACCGCCCGCCGTCGTCGCTCGCCATGAGCGCGCCCGTGTCGGCGAGCCCGTAGATCCACTGGGGCCGCGCCGGATCGGCCGCGATATCGACCAGCAGGCGACCCGCGAAATTACTCGCGACAACCGTCCAGGACGGCGCGTCGTCCCCGCTCTCGTCCTTGGCCGTCACGAAGCCGTCGCCCCAAACGAAGGCGAACAGCCGGCCGTCGGGCGCGACATCCACGGTCGTCGTCGGACGCGGGCGCGGGTATGCGGCTTGCCAGGTCTTGCCGCCGTCGCGGCTGATCTTCAGGCCCTTGCGGGTCGCCGCATAGACCCGCGCCGGATCGCTCGGCGAAACCGCGATATCATAGACCGGGCCGACGAGCTTGCCGGGCGTGGTCCAGCTTCGGCCGCCGTCGTGGCTCGCCCGAAAGCCCTGCTTGAGGCCGAGACCGTAGATCACGTCCGGGTTCGCGGGGCTCACGGCGAGGGCATAGAAGGCGGCCGCGCCCGCCGCGTCGTTATCGCGCGGCGTCCAGCTTTCGCCGCCGTCGGTCGAGACCAGCAAGCCGAGATTGCCGCCCGTGGGCGAACGTCCCCCGGCATAGAGTCGGCCGTCGGCGGTCGCGGCGAGGCCGATCAGATCGCCGCGGACCGAGCCCAGCGGGGCCGCGATGCCGTCGGCCATCGCGTCGTAAAACCCACCCTGGGTCGTAACGAGAAGCCGCCCGGCGGAGGCGGCGTCAACGACGATGCGATGCGCCCTCGGCATGTCGTCGAGGGCGATCAGCGCCTGCGCGACCGCGGCGGGCGGCCGAACGAGTAAGCCGACGGCGATCAAAATGGCCAGAACGGCGAGAATACGCGCCGGGCGCGCGAAACGGACCCCGGTCATTGCTTCTTCAGCCTCTCGATCAGAGGAACGATTTCCTCGCGCACGAGGCGCGGCGTGATCGCGCCGATATGCTTGTAGGCGATCCGGCCCTGGCGATCGACGATGAAGGTCTCGGGCACCCCGTAGACCCCCCATTCGATGCCGACCCGACCCTGGATGTCGGCGCCCGTGCGCGTGTACGGATCGCCCATCCGATCGAGCCACTCTTGCGCGTCCGCCGGCTGGTCCTTGTAGTTGAGTCCGTGGACCGGCGCAATCTTCGAGTCGGCAAGCGCCGTAAGGACCGGATGCTCGCGCCGGCATTCGACGCACCAGGAGGCGAAGACGTTGACCACCGAGACCTCGCCCTTGAGGTCGGCGCTCGAAAGTCCGAGCTGGCGACCCCGAACCGGGGGCAGGTCGAATTCGGGAACCGGCTTGCCGATCAGCGCCGAGGGGATGATGTCGGGCCGAAGCGTGAGTCCGACGGCGAACGCGATGCCGATGCCGATGAAAACGATGATCGGCAAAACATAGCCACCGCGCCGCAAGAGCCCGGCAAGGCCCCGCGGCGCGTCCGGTTCCGTCGCCGACTGGGTGGACGGCGAACCGGCGGTGGTCTCGGTTGGAGGCGTGGTTGACATGGCATCCTCCTATCAGGAATGCGCGACGGTCCAAATCGGCCGTCGGTTCGGCGCGGCCCGCGACCCACGCAACCGACGGGGCGCACCCGGGCGATTCGACCCGGGCGGCGCGCCGATCGGCCGATTACTCGGACGAACCGGCGCCGGGCGCGGCCTCGCTCTCGAGATGCTTGGTCATGGTTTGCATCATCTGGGCGCAGGCAGCCATCATCTTACTCATATGGGCCATCATCTTCATCATCCCGGCCTGGCCACCATGCATCATGCCGCCCTGGGCACCCTGGCCACCTTTCATATGGCCGCCCTGGGCACCCTGCATCTGACCGCCCTGCATATGACCGCCCTGCGTCTGGCCGCCCTGCATCATATCGCCTTGCATCATGGTCCCCGGCGCGGCGCCCTCCGCGGGCGCGACGCTGTGGGCGTTCGCGAAAGCGCCCGGCGCGACAGCCAGGGTGGCCGCGACGGCGATGACGGAGATCTTGGATTTCAGCCTGTGGCCCATTGTCATGTCCTCTTTCGCAATACCGGACTCCGATCCGGACGGTATGGTCGGCGCGGTGAGGTCGGCGTGGGGCGTCGGTCTTGTACGACGCGGATATAGACATTCCCTTTACTGGAAGGTCAAGGTTTTATCGCGGTTTTCTTCGCCTACCGGCCCCCTGTTGGCGACCCCCGCGATCCGGGGCTGACGGCGGCGGGCGAAGGCGGCAAGATAGCGACAAGATACCCGGGGTTCCACCGCTATCGCCGTCCGGCGCGATCCGCCGGTTTCCGGCCGATTGCCCTGCCCCACCGCCAAAGGATCGCCCCATGTTCGAGCTGACCGAGACCCAGACCGCCATTCGCGACCTCGCCCAGCGGATCGCGCGCGAGGTCGTCGCCCCGCGCGCCGCCGAGATCGACCGCGACGAGACCTACCCTTGGGACAATGTCGAGGAGCTGACCCGCCAGGGCTTCATGGGCATGACGATCCCCGAGGCCTACGGCGGCCAGGGGCGCTCGTGCCTCGACGCGGTTCTGGTGGTCGAGGAGCTCGCCAAGGTCTGCGGCGTGACCGCGCGCATCGCGGTCGAGGCCAACATGGGCGCGATCGGCGCGATCATGAAATACGGCTCGGAAGCGCAGAAGAAGCGCGCCGCCGCGCTCGTGCTCGCGGGCGACAAGCCGGCGATCTGCATCACCGAGCCGGGCGCCGGCAGCGCCGCCTCGCAGATGACCACGCGGGCCGAGAAGAAAGGCGACGTCTATGTTCTCAACGGGCGCAAGCATTGGATCACGGGCGGCGGCATCTCCCGGCTCCATCTGATCTTCGCCCGCGTGTTCGAGGATGGCGAGGACCGGGGCATCGCCGGGTTCATCGCCGTGCGCGGCGAGGCCGAGGGCCTCGTCATCGGTCGGCGCGAGCCCACCATGGGGCTGCGCGGCATCCCCGAGACCGAGATTTCGTTCGAGGATCTCGAAATCCCCGCCGACATGATGCTGGTTCCGCCCGAAGGGCTGCGGCGCGGCTTCGCCGGGCTGATGAATGCCTACAATGCCCAGCGCGTGGGCGCGGCGACGGTCGCGCTGGGCATCGCCCAGGGCGCGTTCGACCTCGCGCTCGACTACGCCCAGACCCGCGAGCAGTTCGGCCGCCCGATCTGCGAATTCCAGGGCCTGCAATGGATGCTCGTCGACATGGATACCCAGATCGAGGCCGCGCGCCTTCTCGTCCACCGAGCGGCGGCGAGCGGCGGCGACGGCTTCCCCGATCCGCGCCAAGCGGCGACGGCCAAGATCTTCACCGCCGAAATGGCGATCAAGGTCGCCAACGATGCGCTTCAGGTCTTCGGCGCGGCGGGATATTCACGCAATCTGCCGCTCGAACGCATGGTGCGCGACGTCCGCATGTTCACCATCGGCGGCGGCACCGCGCAGATTCTACGCACGGTGGTCGCCGCGCGGCTGCTGAACCGCAAGCTCCCGCAGACCCGCGACGGCTATGCCCGCCTCGCCGCGCGGGAGGCCGAATGAGCGCGCCTCGAAACGCCGCGCCTACGACGGCCGCTTCTGAATCCCGAACACCGCGAGCCAGGCCAACGCAACCGCGGCGATCGCGCCGCCGACCGTAAAGGTGATCGCCGCGCCGAACAGGTCCCACAGAAGCCCGGCCAGGGCGCTCGCCGCGAACAGCGCCGCGCCGGTCGCCAGGTTGTAAAGGCCGAACGCCGTGCCACGCCGCTCGGGCGGCGCGGCGTCGGCGACCAGGGCCGCGACCAGCCCCTGGGTAAGCCCCATGTGCAGCCCCCAGAGCACCACGCCGACAGCCACCGCGACCAGCCCATGGGCGAGCGCGAGCACGCCGTCGGCGGCGATCAAAAGCGCGATGCCGAGGGCGAGAATGCCGCGCCGCCCGATCCGGTCGCCGAGCACGCCGGCCGGATACGACGACAGGGCATAGGCGGCGTTCATCGCCACCAGCGCAAGCGGCACCAGCCCGGCTCCCAGCCCGACGTCGCTCGCGCGCAGAAGGAGAAAGGCCTCGCTGAAGCGGGCGAGCGCGAGCACCACGCCGAACCCCAACACCAGCCAGAAGGCGCCGGGGAAGGCTTCGAGATCGGCGAGGCGCAAGGGCGCGACGGGGGCCTTTTCGGATTTCGCCGCCGGACGCGCGCGGGGCGGCTCGCGCACCGCGAGCGCCAGCACCAGGACCGCGAGCGCCGCCGGAACGACGGCGATCCAGAACACCCGCCGCACGTCGCCC
>CAZHDF010000213.1:0-5578 GCA_964531525.1 uncultured Alphaproteobacteria bacterium
TTGGGTGGGGGTGAAGATTACGGGTCGGGGACCGGAGATACGAGAAGCGCCGATTCAATTCAAAAAACATGCCCTGACCCCTTCCGTCAGGCCGCTCGCCGTCCGCTCGGAGCGTGGCGCAGCGCGCCGGTCGCGCGCAGGCGGTGGCCGATGAAAAACGCGCCGCTTCCCGCGATCGCCGTGAGCGCGCCGAACAGCGGCCAGACCGCCGACCAGTCTCCCGCCGGCGCGGCCGCGGCGAGCAGCACCGGGCCGAGGAGCACCCCGAGGTTGCGCCCGGTCATCAGCGCGCCCAGCAGGCCGCCCGCGCGCGCCTCGGCCCCGGCCATGATCCAGGGAAGCGTGAACAGGCAGACAGGCGTGATCCCGGCGGTAAGCCCGTAGACGATCAGCGAGACCAGCCCGGTCACGGGACCGTCGGCGGCGGGCACCAGGAACCAGACCCCCGCCTGAATGGCGATCGAACCCCAGAACAGCGGCGCGAAGGGGGCGCCCGCGCGCAGCGCCGCGCCGGTCGCGAGGCAGAGCAGGCCGACGATCGCCACCGGCAGGGTGTAGGCGAGCGCGGCGCTCTCCGCGCCCAGGCCGTGGGCCTCGACCAGATACTGGGGCAGCCAAGTCATATAGGCGAAGTACTGTCCCGACCAGAGCGCGAAGACCGCCGCCGCCACGACCACGACGATCCGAGGCGTGGGCTTGGCGGTCGCCGAAGCCATCGGGTGGGCCGTCGTCCGGGGCGCGGCCTCCCGCGGCGCGTCGCGGGCCGACGGTTTCCGGCGGTGGCGCGCGAGCGCGAGCGCGGCGAGCAGCCCCGTGAGCGCCACGCCCACCCACCACAAGGGTGTCCAGACACCGCGCGCGACCGCCGGCAGGGCGGCGAGGTTGGCGAGCACCTGGCCCGCGGGGATCCAGGTCGCGGTCAACCCGACGACCAGGGGCAGGTGGCGCGCGTCGGCGGCGCCGGCGGCGATCAGCGGCCCCGCGATCGCGAGGATCGTGAACCCCGCGCCCTCGATGGCGCGCGAGGTCAGCATCGCCGCGCCGCTGGCCGGGAACGCGAGCGCCAGCGCCTGGCCGATCATGAACAAGGCCAGGGCCGTGGCGACGAAACGGCCCGGATCGCGGCGCGCGAGCGCCCGACCGACGGGCAGCGACAGGAAAAGCCCGGCGATCGCGTAGACCGACATCAGCCCGCCCGCGACCAGCCGGTCGTAGCCGTAGCGCTCCAGCATCACCGGCAGGACCGGCGGCAGCTTGAACTGCTCGAAGGCGGCGAAGACGGCGAGCGCGAAGCCGAAGCCGATACCCGACCAGCCCGCCGCCGCGATTCCGCTTGCGCGCTCTCTCGCTGTCAGGGTGCATCCCTCCGCTAGCTTGGCCCGCGGGCCCGGGGTAGAGTGGCCGATCCTATCGACTAACCGGCGGAAGGAGAACGGGATTGAGCGACGAAAGCCGCTTCTTCGTGCGGTTCTGGGGCGTGCGCGGCAGCATCGCTTGTCCCGGAGCCGATACGCTCGCCTATGGCGGCAACACGCCGTGTCTCGAAATTCGTTGCGACGGGCGGTTGTTCATCGTCGACGCGGGCACCGGGCTGCGCGGGCTGGATGCGGCGCTCGCGGGGCCGGACGCGCTCGAGGCCGATGTCCTGTTCACCCATACCCATCTCGACCATATCTGGGGCTGGCCCTTCTTCACGCGCCTGCTGCGCGACGACACGCGGCTCGCGGTCTGGGCCGGGAACCTCGCGCCCCAGCACCGGGTCGAAGAGGTGCTCGACGAGCTGCTCGGCGAACCGTTCACGCCGGTGCGCCGCGAGACCCTGCGCGCGGCCGTGCGCTACCACGACTTCCGCGCCGGCGAGCGGCTCGCGCCCGGCTCTGGTGTGCAAATACAAACCGCGCCTCTCAACCACCCCCAGGGCGCGACCGGCTATCGCATCGCGTTCGCCGGCAAGTCGATCTGCGTGGTCACCGATACAGAGCACGTTCCGGGCAAGCCCGACGCCGCGATCCTCGACCTGATCGACGGCGCCGATCTCGTGATTTATGATTGCACATACACCGATGACGAGTTCGCGCACCGGCGCGGCTGGGGCCATTCGACCTGGCAAGAAGGCGCGCGGCTGTGCGACGCGGCGGGGGTGGGGCGCTTCGTGGTCTTCCATCACGATCCCGGCCACGACGACCGGACCATGGATCGGATCGCCGCCGAGGTCGCGGCGCGGCGTCCCGGATCGGTCGTCGCCCGCGAGGGGCTGGTGCTCGCGCCCTGAGGCGGCGGGAGGGGATCACCCATGGTTGCATATGCAAGATATCTTCGATTCGGGCTCTCGACCCTGCTGGGGCTGGGGCGGCGCGGGTTCTTCATCCCCTATCGCCACGCCGCCTCGCTGGCCGCCGCTCCGCGTCCGGCCTATGGCGCGATCGAAGGCGTGTTCCGCGAGCACGAGGCCGCGTTTCGCGAAACCCTGGCCCTGGTCGAGGCGCGGAGCGGGGACTTGCGCGCGATCGGCATTACGGCGCGTCCGCCCGCGCCGCGCTGGGATCAGGACTGGTTCCCGAGGCTGGACGCGGCGGTGGCGTACGCGCTGGTGCGCGCCCGCGCGCCACGCCGGATCATCGAGGTCGGAGCCGGGCACTCGACCCGTTTTCTCGCCCGCGCGGTCGCCGACGGCGGGCTCGCCACCCGGATCACGGTGATCGACCCGGCGCCGCGCGCGGCGCTTGCCGGGCTCGACGTCGACTGGCGGGGCGAGACGGTGCAGAACGCGGGCGCGGCGGCCTTCGCCGCGCTTGCGCCGGGCGACATATTGTTCGTCGATTCGAGCCATGTCCTGATGCCCGGCAGCGATGTCGACCAGATCATCAACCGTGTCCTGCCGGCGCTGCCCACTGGCGTGTATATACACTTCCACGATATTTTCCTGCCCGACGACTATCCTGGCGCCTGGGCGCGGCGCGGCTACAACGAGCAGCTCGCGATCGCGCCGCTCTTGGCCTCGGGTGCGCTCAAGCCGCTGTTCGCCGCGCATTTCGCGGCGACGCGCTTGGGCGACGCGCTGGCGAAAAGCGTCGTCGCCGACCTGCCCCTGCCGGCGGGGGCGATCGAATCGAGCCTTTGGGTCGAAAGGCGGTAGAGCGGCGGGTCAGCCCGCCGCGCCCTTGGGCGCGCGCAGGAAGTTGAGCAGCGCGAAACGCCGCCCGCTCGTCGCCGGCAGGGCCTCGTGGATCAGCGAGCAGGAGAACACGATCGCGCCCCCGGTGCCGGTGGTGTAGCTCTCGGGGCCGTATTCGGGAAAGGTGAGGCCGCCGCCCTCGTACTCCTCGGCGTTGAGGTTGACGGTGATCGCGAAGCGCCGGTCGGCGGTGCTCGGCGTGAGGTTGTCGCGATGGGGCCGGAAATAGTCGCCGCGCGCCGAATCGTAGCAGACCACGCAGAAGCGGTCGAAGTAGAACCCCTCGTAATAAAACGCCTTTTCGAGCTCGGGCGCGATCCGCCGGCCGATCGTGCGTTGCAGCGCGCGGTTGAGATCGGGGTCCATGATGCGGTGGTCGAGGCGCTTCTTGACCGCGTGGTGGACCCGGTCGACATGCTCGCCGTCGAGGACCGAGACCACGGTGCCCTCCTCGTGGCTGTCGTTTTCCCACAAATCGATCAACTCGCGGCAGGTCGCGCGGTCGAGCACTTCGGGAATCAACAGGATCGGCGCGCCGGTGGCGATCCGGCGCGCGGGGCCTCGGGCGGGGCGCGCGCGATAGGCGTCGAGCGCGCGGCGCGCCAGCTTCTCGCCGGCGAGCACCGACAGCACGCGCTGGTTGGCGTCGAGCAGGAAGGCGACCGCGCGATCCGGGTCGGGCGCGAGGCCCGCGCCGTCGAGATAGCCGCGCGTGATCGCCTGCTTGGGGTCCGACCAGACGAGGAAGGGGAAGCCGAGGCGCGCGTTCTCGCCCTCGGCCGCGAGGGTGACGGCGAAAACGTCGATCCCGGCGTCGGCGAACGCCCCGGCGGCGTCGGCGAACGCCTTGGCCTCCTTCCAGGCGCGGCCCTTGCGCCGGCCGGGAAAGAACAGCAGCACGATCGGCCGGCCCTTGGCGCGCTCGTAGAACATGCGAAAGACGCCCGCCTCGTCGGGGAGGACGAAGTTGGGCGCCCGGTCGCCGGGCGCGATCGCGTGAGCGGGTTCTCGCATGCCTTACCCTTTTCGGCGCGGCCGCCTACGCCGACGCCATGGTTTCAGCGAGTATAGGCCGCCCCCGCCGCCCGGCAAGCCGCGGCCCGCGCCGGCCCGCGGCGCGCGCAGGTTGAAAGCGCTGCCGGGTCGGCTATTTCCTGCTACGGTCCCCCCGGTCGTGGAAGGGAAGGCGCATGGGCCTCTCGCCGCTCGCAAAACTTTCGGAATGGGTGTTCGGCCCCGCGGTCCCGGCGCGCCCCTCGGCGCGGATCGAGGCCCAGATCCGCGAAATCCAGGACGAGAGCGAGATTCTCATCGGCTGGGCGCAGCTCGGCGGCGTGCTGTTCTTCGCCGTCGTCTACACGATCGCGCCCAAGACCTTCGACCCCGAGGCGATGTTCGCGCCGGTTCCCTGGACGCTCGGCTTCTATGCGGTGTTCACGCTGGTGCGCCTGGGGCTGGCCTATCTGCGCCGCCTGCCGACCTGGATGATCGCGCTCTCGGTGATCGTCGACATGGCGGTCCTGCTGATCACGATCTGGAGCTTCCATATCCAGTACGAACAGCCCCCGGGCTTCTCGCTCAAGGCGCCGACGCTTCTGTATGTTTTCATTCTGATCGCGCTCCGCGCGCTGCGCTTCGAGGCGCGCTACGTGGTGCTCGCGGGCGTGACCGCGGCGCTCGGCTGGCTGACCCTGGTCGCCTACGCGGTCGCCGTGAGCCCCGAGGCCAGCCCGATCACCCGCGATTACGTGCGCTACATCACCTCGCCCGCGATCCTGATCGGCGGCGAGGTCGACAAGGTGCTCTCGATCGTCTCGGTGACGGGGATTCTTGCGATCGCGCTGGTGCGCGCCCGCCGGCTACTGGTGCGCGCCGCGACCGAGCACGCGGCCGCCGCCGATCTCTCGCGCTTCTTCGCGCCCGAGGTCGCGCGCCAGATCACCGGCTCCGAGCACGGCGTGCGCGCCGGCCAGGGCGAGATCCGCCAGGCCGCGATCCTCTACCTCGACATCCGGGGCTTCACCCCGCTCGCGCACAACATGGACGCCAACGACGCGATCGCGCTGCTGGCCGAGTACCAGGCGCGCATGGTCCCGGTCATCCAGGCCCACGGCGGCAGCATCGACAAGTTCCTGGGCGACGGCATCATGGCGACCTTCGGCGCGGCGCTCGAAACCGAAACCTATGCCGCCGACGCGCTCCGCGCCGCGATCGCGCTGCACGGCGAGGCCGACGCCTGGAACCGCGCGCGCGCCGCGCGCGGCGAGATCCCGCTCGCGCTCGGCGCCGGCGTCGCGGTCGGGCCGGTGGTGTTCGGCGCGGTCGGCGACGCGACCCGGCTCGAATTCACGGTCATCGGCGATGCGGTCAACCTCGCCGCCAAGCTCGAGAAGGAGACCAAGC
>CAZHDF010000214.1:0-2543 GCA_964531525.1 uncultured Alphaproteobacteria bacterium
TCGGACTACGACCGCGAGAAGCTCCAGGAGCGGCTCGCCAAGCTCGCCGGCGGCGTCGCGGTCATCAAGGTCGGCGGCGCGACCGAGGTCGAGGTCAAGGACCGCAAGGACCGGGTCGAGGACGCCATGCACGCGACCCGCGCCGCGGTCGAGGAGGGCATCCTGCCGGGCGGCGGCGTGGCCTTGCTCTACGCGACCAACGCGCTCGACAAGCTCGATCCCGAGAACGAGGACCAGCGGGTCGGGATCGACATCGTGCGCCGCGCGATCAAGGCGCCCGCGCGCCAGATCGCCGAGAACGCCGGCGTCGACGGCTCGATCGTGGTCGGCAAGCTGCTCGAGAGCAAGGATACGAGCTGGGGCTACGACGCCCAAACCGACACCTACCGCGACCTGGTGAAGGCCGGCATCATCGACCCGACCAAGGTGGTCCGCGCCGCGTTGCAGGACGCCGCCTCGGTCGCCGGTCTGTTGATCACCACCGAGGCCATGGTCGCCGAGCGGCCCGAGAAGAAGCCAGCCGCCTCGCCCAACCCGGGCATGGGCGACATGGACTTCTGATCGGCGACGATCGGTCCGCGCGCGCCGGGGCCGTCCCGGCGCGGGCGCCCTCCCCTGCTGGGGCCGCGTCTTCGGGCGCGGCCCTTTCCTTATGCTTCCGGGCGCGATAATAGAGGGGCGGTCGATCTCCCCGCCCCGCCCCGATCCCGAAACACCCCAAGGACATGACGCAGGATCAGGCCATCATCTTCGTGATCCTCGGCGGCGTGTTCGTGCTGTTCGCCTGGGGCCGCTGGCGCCACGATCTGGTCGCCTTTCTGGCGCTGCTCGCAAGCGTGGCCGCGGGGCTGGTGCCGCCGGCGGACGCCTTCCTGGGCTTTGGCCATCCCGCGACCGTCACGGTCGCGCTGGTGCTGATACTCTCCCGCGCGCTCTCGAACTCGGGCGCGATCGACCCGATCGCCCGACGCCTCGCCCGCGCCGCCAAGAGCGAACTCGCCCATATCGCCGGGCTGTCGGGCATCGCCGCGCTGCTGTCGGCGGCGATGAACAACGTCGGCGCGCTCGCGCTTCTCATGCCGGTCGCGATTCAGACCGCCGAAAAGGTCAAGCGCTCGCCCGCGATCATCCTGATGCCGCTATCCTTCGGCTCGATCCTCGGCGGGCTGGTGACACTGATCGGCACGCCGCCCAACGTGATCGTCGCGACGTATCGCGGCGAGGTCACGGGCACGCCGTTCGCCATGTTCGACTTCACCCCCGTGGGCGCGACGATCGCGGTCGCGGGCGTCGCCTTCATCGCGCTGATCGGCTGGCGGCTGATCCCCAAGGCGCGGCGCGGCGCGGCGGGCGAGCGGGCGCTGTTCGACCTCGAGGGCTACGTCGCCGAGGTCCATGTGCCCGAAGGCGCGCCCGCCGTCGGCATGACGGTCGCCGAAATCGAGGACGCCGCCCGCGAGGCCGACGCGGTGATCGTCGGCGTGCTGCGCGACGGCGAGCGCGTGCTCGGCCTCGCCCGCCGCCAGCCCGTGGGCGCGGGCGACGTGCTGATCGTCGAGGCGGCGCCCGAGGATCTCGACACCTTCGCCGCCGCCCTCGGCCTCGAAATCCTCGGCACCGAGGGCGCGCCCGCAAAGCTCCTGAAATCGCGCGACATCGCGGTGATGGAAGCGGTCGTGCCGCCGCGCGCGCCGATCGTCGGATCGAGCGTGCTCGCGCTGCGTCTGCGCAGCCGCTACGGGGTCAACCTGCTCGCCGTCTCGCGCCAGGGCACGCCGATCCGCAAGCGCCTGCGCGCGGTGCGCCTGCGGGCCGGCGACGTGCTCCTGCTCCAGGGCGACTCGGCGCGCCTCGCCGACGTGATCGCGGGCCTCGGCTGCCTGCCGCTCGCCGAGCGCGGGCTTCAGGTCGGGCGGCGCGGCAAGGCGGGGCTCGCCGCCGCGATCTTCGCCGGCGCCGTGGCGGTCGCCGCCTTCGGATTCGCGCCGCTGCCACTCGCGCTCGCGGTCGCCGCGCTGGCCGTCGTGGCGCTCGACATCGTGCCGCCGCGCGAACTCTACGACGCCGTCGACTGGCCGATCATCGTCGTGCTCGGCTCGATGATCCCGGTCGGCATGGCGCTCGAGAAGACCGGCGGCACGGCCTTGATCGCCGACGCCCTGCTCGCCGGCGCGCGCGGCCTGCCGCCGTCGGTCGTGCTCGCGCTGCTCATGATCGTGACCATGACGCTGTCCGACGTCATCAACAACGCGGCCACCGCCGTGGTCACCGCCCCGATCGCCGTCGGCCTCGCCACGCGGCTCGCGGTCGACGTCGATCCCTTCCTGATGGCGGTCGCGGTCGGCGCGTCCTGCGCCTTTCTCACGCCGATCGGGCATCAGAACAACATGCTGATTCTGGGGCCCGGCGGCTACCGCTTCGGCGACTACTGGCGCATGGGCCTGCCGCTCGAAATCCTGATCGTCGCGATCGCGGTGCCGATGATCCTCTGGATCTGGCCGTTGTAGGGTTTTCGATGCCGCCGAGCCGGGCGCGCGGTCGCG
>CAZHDF010000214.1:2643-5571 GCA_964531525.1 uncultured Alphaproteobacteria bacterium
CGCCGGGGAGTGGTCCAATCGGTGGGGGTGCGGGGGTGGGACTATTCGGCGCGCATCGAGAAGGGCAGCTCGCGGGTGGCGCCTTCGCGGCCCTCGTAGAAGCCCGCCGCGAAGGGCGCGATCCCGGCGATCTCCTCGATCCGCGCGGTGGCGGCCTCGGGGTCCTCGCGACCGTCGAGCACGGCGCGGAAGGTTTCGGCGACGGCGACCATGTCGACCGCCTGCGGCCAGAGCCGGAAGCCGCCGATGCCGAGATCCGAAAGCGCCCCCAGCGCGCCGATCAGGTTGCAAACCGTATAGGTCATGGTCTGGGTGCCGTTGACCGCCAGGAACGGCTCGCCGTCGAGGGTTTCGAGATCGAGCCCGTCCGGGTCCTCGCCGCAGACGTAGCGACAGCCGTCCTTATGCAGGCCGTGGACGCGGGCATGGTAGCAGCGCGCCGACAGCGCCAGCGGCAAACGGCCGAACACCTGCACCTCGAGCCGGTCGCCACCGGCGTGCGCCGCGAGCGCCGCGATCGCCTCGGCCGAAAGCTCGGCCGGCAGCGAGACGCGCAGCGCGCCCCGGCGAAAAAGATAGTCGAGCGTGCCCTCGTTGTAGGCGTTGACGAACGGGCCGACCACATGCGGCCGCCCGCCGAGCGCCGAGATCGCGGCGACGTCGTTGGCCTCGACCGGCAGCTCGGAATCGACGGCGGTCGCGCGGATCGCGTCGAGCTCCTCGGCGGTCATGACGAGGGCGAGCGTGGAGAGCACCACCTCCTTGCCCGCGCGCTCCAGCCGCTCGACGATCTCGGCGAGCACGGGTTCCAGGAACACCGCGCGCTTCTGGCACACGACCTCGCCGATGTAGACGGTATCAAGCGGCGCCTCGTCGGCGATCCGGAAATAGAAGTCGCGCCGCGTCGCGCTCGGCCAGTTGAACAGAAGCGGCCCAAGCGCGAGCTTCGCCTTGGCCCCGGCCTTGGATCTCGCCGCGCCGTTCATTGCCACGACTTCATATAGGCGCCCGAGGTGTCGCGCCGGCCCTCGGTGATGTCGTCGAGCGCCATGGCGGGCACCGGCTCGCCATGCGCGGCGGCGTCGACCGCGCGGCGGAAGGTCGAAACCACGCGCGAGACATAGGCGCGGCCGCGCTGGCGGCCCTCGATCTTGAGCGCGCGCACGCCGGCGGCCATCAGATCGGGCAGCACGCCGAGGACGTTGAGCGAGGTCGGCTCCTCGAACAGGTACGACGACGGCCGGTCGCCGGTCACGAAGCGGCCCTTGCACAGTGTCGGATAGCCCGCCGCCTCGCCGTCGCGGAAGCTGTCGATGGTGAAGTCGCCGAGCCGCGCCACCAACCGGTCGCCGCGTTGCTCGTAGCGCACGTGGCTCGCCGGCGAGCAGACCCCGTCGACATTGGGCGAGCGCCCGGTCGCATAGGCCGAAAGCGAGCAGCGCCCCTCGGCCATCACGCACATGCCGCCGAAGGCGAAGACCTCGGTCTCGACCGGGATCTCGGCGTTGAGCGCCGCGATCTCGGCGATCGTGAGCACCCGGGGCAGCACCACGCGCCGGACGCCGAACGCCTCGTGGTAGAAGCGGATCGCCTCGGCGTTCGAGGCCGAGGCCTGAACCGACAGATGGCGGCGCAGCCCGGGATGCGCGTGGCTCGCGTAATCGAGCAGGCCGAGATCGGCGAGGATCACCGCGTCGGCGCCAAGCCGCGCGGCGTCGTTCACCGCCCGATGCCAGGGGCCGGGATCGCCCGCCGCCGGGAAGGTGTTGATCGCCACGTAGACCGTGCAGTCCCGGGCATGGGCGTAAGCGATGCCCTCGGCGAGCTCGTCGCGGGAGAAGTTGAGGCCCGGAAAGTTGCGCGCGTTGGTTTCGTCGCGAAAGCCGACGTAGACCGTGTCCGCCCCCGCCTCGACCGCGGCGCGAAGCGCGGCCGGGGTGCCCGCCGGGCAGACGAGTTCGAGCGTCCGCGTGGTCATGTCCGCTCGCCCGCGGCGAAGCCCGGAGGCGCCGGAGGCCGGGTCACGCGCCGGCGCCGCGCGAGCTCGCGCTTGAGCGCGGTCACGGTCTCGCGTAGCTCGGCGATTTCGTCGCTCTGGCGGGCGCAGTCGCGCGCCACCGGCGCGATCAGGACCGCGCGCAGGGCGTCGAGATCGCGCGCCGCGCGGCTCGCCAGCGCCCCGCCGAGCGTCGCCAGCCGGCGCACCGGGCCGCCCAGGGGGCCGAGGGGCGCGAGCAGGTCGGCGGCCAGGTCGATCTCGGCCGAATCGACGGCGTTGCGCAGCGCCAGCACGACCTCGGTGTCGCCCTCGATCGTCAGCGCGCGGGAGAAGAACAGGGCGTCGCCGTCGATCCGTCCCTGCAACAGCTCGATCAGCGCCGCGAGCGGGCCGCTGATCCGGGCCGAGAACGGCGCGTCGCCGAGATCGGCGTCGGCGAGGATGTCGAGTTCCGGCTTCTCGGGATCGAGCAGGAGAAGAAAGCGGAACGGCAGGTCGGTCGGGTCGATTTCGACCCGGCGCGCGCCGAGTGGCGCAAGGCGGTCGAACACCTCGCCGTGGCGACGGCGCATCAGGGCCATGACGAGCGCGAGCGCCGGGCGCAACAGCGCGGGCGGCACGGGGCGCAGCGCGAATCCCGCCAGCAGCGCGGGGCTCAACGCCGCCGCGTCGGCGTGCCGATCATGATGGGCCTCGGACAAGGCGGATACCTCCCTCGCGTCCCGGCCGGTGGAGCCGTCGGGTCTCCTTCCCGTAACGGGCCGGGCGACGCAATGCCTTGATCTCGATCAAGCCGCCAAGCGGCGGAGGGAGACACCCTTAGACCATGATGTGTTTAAGTCGGTGCCTCTCGCATCCCGGCCCGCGCTCTCGTCCCCACCCCCACCCAACCCTCCCCCATCGAGGAGACCTCTGCGAAAGGGGGTTGG
>CAZHDF010000215.1:0-5556 GCA_964531525.1 uncultured Alphaproteobacteria bacterium
CGCGCCCGTGTGCTCAGGTCCCGAACAGGCGCTCGTCGGCGCCGAGGCCCGAGCGGCGGAGGACCGAGCGGCGGATCTTGGCGAGCGCGCCGTGCTCGATCTGGCGCACGCGCTCCTTGCTGATGCCGAAGCGCCGGCCGAGCTCGGCGAGCGTCACGGGGTCCTCGGACAATCGCCGCGCGGCGATGATCTGGCGCTCGCGGGTGTTGAGCTCGCCGAGCGCGCCGGCAAGCCAGCGCGCGTGCAGCGAGGCGTCGTGGGCGCCGGCGACGATCTCCTCGGGCGAGGGGCCGGGATCGACCAGCAGATCCTGCCATTCGTCGTCGGCGCCGTCGGCGACCCGGGCGTTGAGCGACTGGTCGACGGCGGCGAGCCGGCCTTCCATCGCCTCGACGTCGCACAGGCGCACGCCGAGCTCCTCGGCGATCCGCGCCCGCGCCTCGGGGGCGAGCGGCCCGTCCGAGGCGTCGCTGATTCGCGCCCGCAGGCGGCGGAGATTGAAGAACAGGACCTTCTGCGCCGCCGTGGTGCCGGTGCGCACGATCGACCAGTTGCGCAGGATGAAGCCCTGCATCGCCGAGCGCACCCACCAGGTGGCGTAGGTCGAGAACCGGGTCTCGCGCTCGGGGTCGAAGCGCGCCGCGGCCATCATCAGCCCGACCAGGCCCTCCTGGATGAGGTCGCCCAGCGGCAGCCCGTACTTGCGGTAATGCGAGGCGGCCGAGATGACGAGCCGGGTATAGGCGGCGATGATCTCGTGCAGCGCCTCGACGTCGTCGTCGTCGCGCCAGCGCCGGGCGAGCGCGAGTTCGCGTTCGCGTTCGAGAAGCGGCGCCCGCATGGACTCGCGAATGAACCGCCGGTTGGCCCGTTCGACTTCGAGGCTTTCGAGTCTCGCCATGGTCCCCACTCTCCTCTGCGCGTCGCCGGCGGTCTCGCCGGGGCCGCTTTTCGCAGCTTCCGGGAATGAGTCTGCGGCGGGGCCGGGCGGAAGCCCAATCAAGCCGGCTCAACTCCCTGTGATGACGGAGAGGGGAAAGAGGCGGGAAAAGGGCAGTTTCAGATATCGATGCGGTCGACCAGCCGGGCGCGGTCGTCGAAGCAGGCGGCGCAGAGCGGGCCGCCGAAGCCGCAGCCGCCGTCGATGGTCGCCGTGAAGGGGCCGACCCGGAAGCCGTCGTGGCCGCGGTCGAAGCCGCGCACGACGCGGCGGAACCCGCCGAACGGGTGGTCGATCGCGTCGAAGCCGCCGCCGCCCCACCAGAGCGCGTCGCCCTGGGCGGCGAGCGGGCGGCTCGCATCGACGCCCGCGTGCACGAACAGAAGCGCGCCGTCGTCGGTGAAGGCGGCGCGGCGCAAGGCGCTCATCAGCGCGAGGTGCCCGGGTCGCGCCTGGATGCGCGCGCGCAGCTCGCCGGTCCAGCGCGCGAGCTCGACCGCCCCGGCCCGCGCGCGCGCCAGCCCGCGCTTGGGCGAGACGCCATAGGCCGCGAGCGTCGCGCCGACGCCCCGGCCCAGCATCCATTCGAGAACTTCGGGCGGGTTGAGCGCGAGGTGGATCTGGAGCAGCTTGGACCACATCTCCTCCTGCGCGCCGCGCAGGAAGACGACGTCGCAGGCGCCGGCCCCGGGCCGCGCGAGGATCCGCCGCCGGAACGCGAGCAGCGCGTCGACCGTGCCGCAGACGTCGGCGCCGTAGCCGAGGTGATTGCCGAGATAGACCAGCCGGTCGCCGGGCGCGAAGCGGGCCGCGATCTCGTCGTGCAGGCGCGCAAGTCGCTCGGCGTCGCCGTGCACGGCGGCCACCGCCCAGACGCGCCGCGCGCGCCGCAGGGTGACGAATTTTTCCCTTTCCAGCATCGCGGCCGTCGGCGAAAGGGGCGCGCCCGCGCCGTCCGTCGGGGCCGCGTGGACCACGGCGGACGCGCGGGCGCCGGATGTGGGGCTCAAGCGGCGGCCAGAAGCTGCTCGAGACGTTCGGTCGCCACCTCGGGCTCGATCTGCTCGACCGCCGCGAACTCGCGCGCGAGCCGGTCGAGCGCGGCCTCGTAGAGCTGGCGTTCGCTGTACGACCGGTCGGGCTGATTGACGTTACGGTGCAGATCGCGCACCACCTCGGCGATCGAGACCGGATCGCCCGAGTTGATCTTGGCCTCGTACTCCTGGGCCCGGCGGCTCCACATGGTGCGCTTGACGCGCGCGCGGCCGCGCAGCGTCGTCAGCGCCGTTTCCATTTTCTCGCGGGTCGAAAGCCGCCGCATGCCGGACTTGCTCGCCTTGGCGACGGGCACCCGAAGCGTCATCCGGTCCTTGCGGAAATCGATGACGAAGACCTCGATCTCGGTGCTGCCGAACGTCTGCATGTCGACGCCGAGAATCCGGCCCACGCCGTGCGTCGGGTAGACGACGTAGTCCCCGGTCGCATAGTCCAATTTTTTTGTCATGCTCTGGTCTCTTGCCTTCTCGTCCGGTTCGTCACGCCCGGTCATCAATGTTCGCGGCCATCGACGTTCGTCCCTCGACGTTCATCGACGCCCGGCATCCGCCCTTCATGCCGCGCCGCCCGCGTTCCGGCCCCACCCGCGTCGGGCATCGGCGCACCGGGCATCGGCGCATAGCAATGACCGGGCGAACGCCACCCGGCCATCCCGTTCGGCCATCGGCGACCACGAAACTCCGATCCCGGCCGCCCCGATACCGGTTCGGTGGCGGGGCCGCCTGGTCGCGCGGCGACGAACAAAATCTGCGCCGCGTCGGGTCCCGTGGCGACCTCGTGTCATGTTGGGTCGCTCGTGCTGCACCGCAAGATGCCGCGCGACACAAACAAACACCCACTCGGGCACGCCAAGCGAACCCGTACACCGCCACCGGTTTTCAAGTAAACCGCGTCAGCCGAGCCGAAACGGATTGTGACCAAAATATAACACAAAAAAGCACAAAAAAACAGGGGCGCATGCGGCACCGCACGCTTCGCCGCGGGCCTCGGCGTTAACCATGGGCGTCCGGGGACGATCGATGGTTCATTCGGGATCGGTCATCGCCGCCGCTCGGACGGTCGCTCGAACGGGGCGCGGCGCGGCGTTCGTCCGCGCGCTTCGAGGGCGCGCCGCTAGAGCATGATGAGTTGAAGTGGGCCGGTGCGATTCCACTTAAGTGGAAAAGGCGCTAGTCGCCCTTGCCCGGCTTGGGGCTGAACTGGTCCATCTTGTCCTTCACCTCGGCCCATTCGTCGGCGTCCGGCGGCGGCGTGCCCATGCGCGTGATGTTCGGCCACTGCTCGGAGTAGGTGCGGTTGAACTCGACCCATTTCGACAGATCGCCCTCGGTGTCGGGGAGAATCGCCTCGACCGGGCATTCGGGCTCGCAGACGCCGCAGTCGATGCATTCGTCGGGATGGATGACGAGCATGTTCTCGCCCTCGTAGAAGCAGTCGACGGGACAGACCTCGACGCAGTCCATGTACTTGCATCGGATGCAGGGCTCGGTGACGACATAGGTCATGGAGTTCTCCACTCGTGAAGACGCGCGATCCCGGTCGACGGGGGATGGTCAGACGGACTTTCCGTCGCGGCGCAGGCGGTCGAGGACCCGTTTCCGCGCGGCGCCGCGATCTCGATCGGAGACGTAAATCAGACCGGCGATGCGACGCAAGAGGGAATCTTCGTAATCGTGCAGCACGCCGTCGGCGTAGACCACTTCCCAGATCATTTCGATCAGCTCGATCCGCTCCTCGGGCGAGAAGTTGTCCTTGACCGCGCGCGTGAACCGCAGGAGCTGCGTGGAATCGGCGGCGAGTCGCGCGCCGCGCTCGACCAGCGCGCGCGCGTCGCCGAGGTCGAGGCCGAAGTGCTCGCTCAGCAGGCGCTCGACCGCCGCGCGCTCGGCCTCGTCGAAGCGATTGTCGCTCAGCGCCGCTTCCGCGAGCAGCGCGGCGGCGGCGATCTGCTTTTCCTCGACCCCGGCGGCAAGCGAAGGCGCGGGCGCGGCCATGCCGGCCGCGGCGAACATCTTCCGAATTCGTTCGATCATGGCTCCTGCCTAGCATAGGCGCTGCGCGCGCGACAAGTCCCCGCCGCCGCGCCGCTCCGGCGCATCGATCGATCGGCCCGGCGTTTCGGGGATCTCATTCATCCTCGCCGGTGAGGCGCGAGATCGCGCGGCGCTCGGCCTTGGTCGGGCGGCCCGCGCCGCGCGGGCGCGCGGCGGGCGCGGCTTCGGCGTCGGGCTTGGCCGCGTCGCGTCCGGGCATCGGCGGGGCGAGATCCTCGTAAAGCGCGCGCGCCTCGGCCGCCGGACCGCGGCGCGTGCCGAGCGCGGTGATCCGCACCACGCGGATATGCCCGCCCTGGGGAAAGGTGAGCACGTCCCCCGGTCGCACGCTGGCGTGGGTCTTGGCGACGAGTTGGCGGTTGATGCGCACCCGGCCCTGGGCGCAGATCCGCGAGGCGATCGAGCGGCTTTTGAAGAAGCGCGCCTGCCACAGCCATTTATCGAGGCGCAGCCGGGGCTCGCTCATGGCGTCGATCGCAGCGTCGCGAGCTTGGCGAAGGGCGAGGCGGGATCGACCCGCGCGCGCCGCTTGCCGCGCGCCGGCGGTTTGGGCCTGGGCGAGGGCTTTTGGGAGCGAGCTTTTCCACCGTCGGTCTTGGCGGATTTGCGGGACCGTCGCCGCGTCGCTCCGGGGGGCGCGACGAAGCGCGGCGCGCCGTTCCCGTCCGGCCGCGCGCGGCGGTAGCCGAGATCGACGAGCACCGCGCCCATCTCCTCGATCGAGCAGCCGGCGAGCCCGCCCAGCATGGGCGTCGCCGCGAACGGTCCGGCGCGGGACAGCCGGCGCGCCTCGGCGGCGATCCGCTCGACGATATCGACGCGCAGCGCGAGCCCGCCGAGCCGCCGGTAGCCGATGGCGTCGTAGAACCCCTCGGGCGCGGCGGCGTCGGCGGCGACCGAGACGCGCCCCGCGGGCGGCACCGGGGGCACTCGGGCGCGCCCGCCGTGAACCGTCCACAGAAGCGCCCGCGCCGCCACCTGGCGCGGCTTCAGCATGTCGCGCTGAAAGACGCTCTCGCGCCCCAGGCGAATGCCGAGCCGGGCGAGCGCCTTGCGGTCGTCGGCGTCGAGCGCGCCGAGCAGCCCCTCGAGGCCGCGCCGCGGGACGGTGCCGAGCGCGCCGCCGACCTGATAGGCGATGCCGCGCGCCGATCCGCGCAGATCGGCCGTCGCGAGCGCGCGCAAGGGGCCCGCCTCGGCCGCGATCCAGCCCGCGAGCCAGCGGACGAGGCGCGCTTCGATCCGCGTCCGAGTCGGCGCGGCCAGCAGCTCGCTCGGGATCAGCGCGATCCGGGGATCGAGCGGGCTCGGCCCCGCGATCAGGCGGGCGACCGTCGCGCCGCGCCAGCGGACCCGCGCGCGCTCGTCGATCGCGAAGGCGTCGTCCGGATCGCCGACCAGCGCCTCGGCGCGGCGCCGGATCACGTCGGCGAGCGCGCGCTTGGCGGCGTTCCACAGCGCCCGGTCGGCGTAACGCGCCTCGGCCGCGTCGGCGACGAAGCGGAA
>CAZHDF010000216.1:0-5553 GCA_964531525.1 uncultured Alphaproteobacteria bacterium
AGTCTCCTCGGGAAAACTCTCATCCGCAATGGCCCGGATTACGGGGGAAAGGTCAAGATCGCACGAACCGTCGAGCGACGCGATGACGGCTTTCAACTCAATGATGGGGCCGAAATAGCGCGCGAAAGTGTTAGCTCGCACACCGGCCAGTCCTCAGAGCCGCAAACAGGCGGCTACGGCGTCAGCGCCACCTGGATCGGGCGGGATTCCCCCTCGGTGAAATAGAGCGCGTGGAATTTTGGCAGCCCCTTCAACCGGTCGACCATACGCCGCTCCATGCCCGAGATTGATAAGAGCCGCGCGATTACGCGCGCATTATTCTCGGTCACGCGCAAGGCGAGGTAGCTTGCGATCGCCGAATAGAGCGACCGGTCGAAGTCACGCGCTTCCTGTGAAGCCACCACCAGCGCCAAGCCGTATTTTCGGCATTCCTTGGCCATCGTAGGCAGCAGCTTGAGGCGACTGGCGCGGTGCGCCTCGTCAAACACCACGGCATGCGTCAGATGCGGCTGCAGACCCCGCCGGAACATTTCCTTGTAAACGCTGTAAAGCACGAAAGACGCAAAGGCGCGCTGGAGGACTTCGTTCGACGTACGATGAATGCGCACCACGACTGGACGATGAATCTCAAGAAGACTGCGTGCGTTTCCCTCTGATGAAAAGAAACCGTAATCGTTGAGTTCGTTGAGACGCGCCATCAGGCCAGCGTTTGGCTTCGGATCTGCTGCGAGAATATTGAAGAATTCCTGAAACGACGGCGTCGGCGGAGGCACGTCAGGATCGACTCTCTTCCCCCACCCTTGGTCCAAATAGCTTTGTCTTATGGCCTGCCGAATCTTCTCGGTCTGGAGGTCGCCGAGATCCGGAAAGATAGCGGCAAAAATGTCGCGAAGCTCGCTCGCGGCGTCGATATGCGCGAGCGGCGAAGCCGGATCGACCTCTAGCGGGTTGAAGCCGAGTTCATGGTAGTCGACAGATTCGACGTCGCCCAACACCTCCGCAAGACGCTCGTCGATATCGTGGTGATACGAAAACACGATCGGATTGATACCTGCGGTGGCGAGCTGCCGACAAATGGTGATCAAACTCGTCGTCTTACCCATGCCGGGCAGACCGAGAACCATTAAGTGCGGGTTGCCTTTGATGGACACCCGCCACTGGACATCTTCACCCGTGGCGACATTCCTTCCGAGGATTACCGCTACCGGGGCCAAAGCCGCATCGGGTTCGGTATTCACTGGCTCCGTGCCTGTGTTCGAAGGCGGCGACGAGGCAGCTGATTCCTCCGCTGACCCCTCTTCCTCATCGTCAACATCCGTCGGCATGGAGCTTGCCGCAGAACTCGTCAAATCCGGTGGCCGATATCCCGAAGTGGCAAGGCCCCCGATTCCGACCTCGGGCAGCAACGAGGGCCCGAACAGATAGATCTTCTTCTCATCGTCATCACGATTGCCGATCAACTCGGCACCCACGGTGCGCAAGTCCGGACAGAACACAAATCCGACATCGGGTAGTTCTGACATCACCGGGCCGTATCCATCGCCATCGGTCATCAGCTTGTCGATCTGTCGCCGCAGGCGCTGGTAGGTCTCGTCATCAAGGTGATGGCGGTGTGCCTTATCGAGGTAAAAGCCCAGCATGCGCACCAGCACCGAGCGCCGTATCGCCCGACCACTGGACCCCAGAGCATCATCAAAGAAATGTTTTTCCCAACGAGCGCGTGTCACCGCAAGTTGTTTTCGGATGTAAGAAATCAGTTGAGGATCCCGTGCAGTGCGAAGATGACGCCGGTATTTCACTTCAACGAAACGCATCTCGAGCGGCCCACGTGAACCGGCGGAAACGTACAGAAGGTCCGCTCGCTGGCCTCCAGGAGCCGCGGCCTCGTCGAGCGGTACAATGTCTGCGACCTCGTCCAGTGGCACCAGGAACCCCTTGTCGAGACGCGGCCAAGGGGCGTCGCGGTCTCCGGCATCAAGGCAATGGGCGTGGACCAGCGCCAACGCCACGAGCTCGCCGGCGCGCGTGGCTGGATTGGCGAGGCGGATGGCGAGACGACCGCTCAAGGCCTTCAGGTGGTCGAGCAACATCCGGCAATTACGCTCGCTGCCGCTGAGTCCCATCTCGCTGAGCACGCCGTCGAGAAGCGTGCGCACCTCCTCGATGTTGGTGGTCGATGTGATCAACTGAAGGCTGCCAAGGTCGCCACGCTCAGGCACGCAGTCGATGACGTAGGCATCGTAGACACTTTGCATCTCGCGTGGCGAATCAAAGTATTCGATGCACGCATTGCGATCGACAGTCACAACCCAGTCGCTGGTGCGGTGGAGGCGGTCGATCGATTCGCGTGCCTCACGCGAGAGTCGCGTAACGACGACCGGCCACGCATCACGCCTGCCACTCAGATGGCACGCCGTCGCACGTAGGATTGCATCGCCGAGGCGTGTCAACCGGTCGGTCGCGGAGCGCGTGGCAGGATGCCGTTCACCCTCCGTACGCGGCGGCACGAACGCTCGCCAAACGGGTTCATCGTCGAATCGCACGCAACGCTCGACGAGCGCGACCAGCCCGTACGCATGGATCGGTCGGGCCTCACTCCCGATCTCGGCGGTCGCGACCGCCTCGAGCCGCGAGTCGAAGTTGTTGAACGTGAAGGAGACGTGTGCCGGCGTGAGCTCGGTGCCGACAGTGCGCCGCGCCCACCGCAACCGTGGCATGACCACGCCGCCCGGGCGCTGGACGGTCTCGAGCAACCAGCGATCGTCACGGTCGACCTGTCCCGCGCCCGAACGATGTCGCCGCCCGACCTCGGCGAGAAACCGCCCCGCCACGATCCTCTGCTCGGGGGTAGGGAAAAGGTCAAGTGTGAAGCACAGATTCTCGCCCGCTTCGGACCCGTCATCGTCTTGCTTCGAGGCCCGAAGGTCTTCGAGTGTCTTTCCCAGCGAACGCGCGACGGTCCTGCCGTCACCCGCCTTGTATGCATGCACACAGAGGAGATCGGGCCATTGGTTTCCGTCGATGTCTGTTCTCCTGTGACAATCGAGGTAGTGTCGCAGCTCGCGCGCAAGAACGTCCGCGGTGCGTGCGCCGACCGAGGGCGCGATCTCTGTTTGGCCGCCCGCAAGGCAAGCGGCCATCTGCGCAATCGCGGCCTTAGGTTCGGGGTCACCATCGACGACCATGGCCACCGCGTGAAAACCGAGCGTGTCGCCGAAGACGAACCCCTGTCCCGGTTCAAGTCCGGGCAGCATCGCCGGGAAATGAGCCGAATCCACCGTCTCAAGCACCCGATTAACCTCGGAGGCGCGCACGCCCTCCTCGTAGCGCATATGAAACGCGAGCAGGTCGTAAGCTGCATGCCAAGCAAGCCGCAATGGATGCAACGGCATGACGATCAAGCCGATCGCTTTCCCCGCCAACGATTGCACCTCGATCGTGTTGACAAGAGAAAGCGGCGGCGGTCCCTGGGCGAGCGCCTCGGCCCAGGCAAGCACATACTCATCGACCACGGGCAACGGCGGCGCTAAGATGCGTGCGATCATGCCCGGTTCCCGCGCAGCCTCCGTGGCCAGCCGCTGCCCGGCGCGCAATGCCCGTTCCCATACCTCTTCCGGGCAGTCACCCCTTTCCAGCGGCACGAAGCTCAACCTCCCGGCGCGCGAGCCGTCGGCACGCACCTGCACACGCCACCGCCCGGTTTGGCCGCCGTTCGCACCCCACTCCTGCTCGAACTCAGCGATCAGCGGTGGCCGCAACACCTTGAACGTACGTCCCGCTCCAGATGGTGCGTGCCAAGCGACAAACCCCTTGCGGTCTTCGTGCGCGCCAGCGGGGCAGGCGGTCGCTGCTTCACGGAACTCTTCGGACGTGGCGAGCGTTATGGCGCCTTCAACCAGGCAGCGCACGACCTTGCCGGACGTCGATTCGGCCTTGCCTTCCGCCTCGCCAAACTCAAGCAGGAACTCTTCGGTGTCCTGGGGATCAACATCGTCACGGCCGAGCACTGAAACGCGGACGAACGCCTCGAATTTTGCGCTTTCATCAAACTCCTCGAAATCCTCGGCGGTGAACGCCGCCTTTTGCGGGTTCGCCTTCTTGTGTGTGACGGTGCGGCTTACCAAGGTTTCGTCGGCCGCCATCAGATCGACCTGATAGGTGACCGCGTCCTTGGGCAATACGTCGGGTACCGACCGCCAACGCGCCTCGAGCTTCGATGCCTTCTTTGGGGCAGTGGCGTGAACGTCAATCTTGATTTTCGGCTTGCCATCTTGAGACTCGTGAAGGCCCGACCACGACAGAAGCTTGCCCTTGTCGTTGCGCCAGGGAACGATCGCGATTGCCTGCAACTCGTCACTGGCGAAACCGGGCTTGAGAACATTGAGCCAAAGATGAGGACGGTTCTCGAGACGGCGCACCGCGGACAGCGGATCAAGTGTTGCGGATTCGGCCAGGAACTCCTGAAGACCCTCGAGCTGCTCCCGCGTCGGGTTTACGAGCCGCAGACCGGAAATCCGAGCCGCCGCGCTCTTGGTTATGTCATGATCGAACAACAGGCGGTTCACGATCCCTGCGGAAAGATCGAGGTCGCGCTTCTCGGGTCGCTCCCCGATGGCGATCGGCCATAGCCCGAGCCGCGAGACGGCACCACCCAGCGAATCGTCCGACTCGCTTGCCGCGACCAAGAAATCGAACTCCTGCCACGGTGTGATGCTGGTCCCGCGGCCCAAGCGCCGCGCACTGCGCACGGCGTCGCGGGCGAAGCCGATCCGGCCGTGGCCGAGTCGCTTTCGCGCAATGCCATTGGCAACTTCGAACAACTCCCCTTCGGTCACTTCGCGGCCGGCACTGTAGATGCCGTCGAGTCCGGCGCCGGCGCGCCGTGTATCGATGATCAGCAGAAGCGGATCGCCCTTGTCCTCGCGGAGTTCGACCGCGCGGTCGGCCGTGATGACGCGCGCCAATGCGTCCTCACGGTCGGTCACGGCGAAAATTGTGAAACCGGGTATGGCGAATTGCGGCTCGGCCGCAAGCCCATCGACGATCTCCGACGGCAAACAGCGCAAGTAGACCAGCGCACCACGCTCGGCCTCGCCGACAAGTCGGCGAAGCGCCTCTGCAAGAATCGTCGCGTGGGCCTCCGTGATCACGCGATCACCCCTTCGTCCGTTGCCGCCGGAAAACGCTGACGCAGGCGTTTCATCGATTCCGCATCGTTGACCCCCACCAAGAGGCCCAGGTCCCGCAGCCGCCGCTCGAGGAAGCGGCGGTTGCGCTGCAAGAGCGACTCGGGAAGAGGTAGATCGGGAGGCGCCTCGTCGATGTACACGCCGTAGCGATCGCGAAGCAGTCCGATGAATTTCGGCAGTGAAAGCGTCGTCGGCTTAAGGCCCTTCGTGTTGCGCCTCAGGTGACGGTGGACCAGAAATTCGAGCACCGTGTTCGAAAGAACGAACGAATAAACATCGGCGGTCTTTCTGCCCGACGCGGCAGACGCCAGCGTCACCCTCCGCCTGCGTGCGAGGCCGTTGGGCGCATCTAACAGCAAGCCCC
>CAZHDF010000217.1:0-5417 GCA_964531525.1 uncultured Alphaproteobacteria bacterium
TCGCTGCGCGACCCGGGCAACCGCCACGAGACCCTCGAGCTCGGCCTCGAGCCGCGGCCGGCGAAGGCCGAGCCGGGGACGCGCAAGAAGCGGAAGGGCCAGCCAAGTGCGAAGGCGGGGGCGGACGATGTCGCGTGATGCGGACGAGGGCCGCTTTGAGCCGCGGATCGACGTTACCCTCGGCGGCAAGACCTACGACCTCAAGCCGACGTTCGGCGCGCTCGTGCGGATCGAGCAGACGTTGGACGCAGGTCTTGGCGTACTGCTGCTGCGCTTTCTGCGGCGCGAGCACGGTGTCGCCGACACCACGCGCATCGTCTACGAGGGCATCGTCGCGGCGGCCGGCAACGACGCGCCGGAGTACGAGGAAATCGGCGCGCTTGTGATGCGCGAGGGCATCGAAGCCGTCGCCCCCGCCGCGCTCGACATGCTCACCGCCGCGCTGCGCGGGCTTGAGAAGTTCACTGCCGACAAGGTCGAGGAGACGGAGCAGGCTGCAGCGAGCGAAGACGAACGCCCTACGCCGCCCCAGGGGGTGGGATCCCCTGGGGCCGATTCCTCGGCGCCGCCGTCATGATGGGCGTCCAGCCTGGCGAGTGGCGGGTGATGACGCCGCGCGAGCTATTCGAGGTCCGGGAAACGTGGGTGGAGGCGCAGGGCGGGGTCAGCCATCGACAACGCCGTGCTGCCAGAGCAGAGTTCGCGCGGCTCAAGGAGCTCTATCCGGATTCCCCGGTCGCCTCAAGCGCCTGATCTCATGGCCACCACAGGTGGCGCCTCATTGGGGCCCAAATGCATGAACCGAAAACCGGAGGTTTCGGAAGCCTTGGAAATGGGAGTCTCTAGCAGGCACCGCGACGCCCGTTCTTAGGTGTTTTCTGGCCAGCCTGGCTGGGACGCGCCAAACGGGGACAGATAGCCAGTAGCCGACCTCGCTCAATCACAATAGTCCGACAGTACGAAGCAGATTCGGCGGCTCGCGAGCTTTCGCTGAGAGTTACGGGGGCAAAGTCAGCCTTCGTGAGGCTTAGCTATGCCTCTGGGTCAAGTCCATAGATTTTGCTAAAGATTGAGACCCGGATAGAAGGCAGGACTAAGCACATATGTCAGATTTTGCTTCGCCTTCGAAACGAGGACCTTAAGCAGCTTCATATCGTAGCCAACATCGAAGATATAGCGAGCGCCCCCATCCTCCATTTTCACGCCAAGGAAGCCGTAATATAGCATGAATTCAATGACATCCCCGACCTTGTCAGCCGATACTTCGGCGCCCGTGATTATAGTCTCCAGCTTCGCCTGATCGAATTCCTCACCCTCGCCAATAAAATGGTAAATAAGGTTTGTGTCTGCTCCGAGGATATCAGTCAGCTCTTGGTCGGCCTCGGTTATCAGATCGAGCGAGTAGGCGCGCAATCCCTTTTCGAAATCCATTTCCTCAATGCGTGCTCGCTCTAGGCTGACTGCGAAGCCGCGGCAATGCGCCAGGAGCTTTATGAGATTTCGAGGTCTCATCAGCGAACGGTCAATCAGATACTGTGACGTTTCCTCGCCGCGGTAGTGGCTAATGCAGATTTCTGACCAGACCCTCTCGAAAGAAGTGTCTGCTGGAAGCGAATTGTGGATTAGGCGGCGCCTCAGCACTTCTCGTAGTAAATCAGCATCAGTCCAGTCCAAGACGGCCCGGCTCTCCTTACCATAGTCTGCGGAGGCCTCGACGAGTAGTTGGTATACGTCATTCCGGACAAACACGACGCAATGAAAGTCGTGGCTATCGGACTGCATTTGACGCTGGATCTTGCGTGCAGCGTCAATCAGGCAGCGAAGGATCACGATGTCGCCACTCGTCAGTCCGTGTGATGACCATCCTTTGTCGAGATTGTCGAACAAGACCCAAACGCTGTCCTTGAATTTCAGGTACGCAGAGAGCACTTCGCGGATGTTGCGAATGTTATGCTTGTGGATCAGTTCCGTCACCTGCGAGGCGGTAAGTCTCTGGTTGCTCTTTCTCTCAAAGCGTGTGTTAAAGGCTTCGACCAGTTCTCGGGATAGGCTGAGGAGGCGCTCTGAAAAGTCACCTTCGTCGGCCGCTCCGCTTTCATATGCAGTGAGCAGCCTGCGGTACGGTTCGTACAGGCGTCCGTCACGGATGTGTCTTCCTCGATCCTTCTCCAGGATCTTGTAGCAAATCTCAAGGTAGAAGACATACTCGAAGAGCGCTGTGATGAGATGCGTTCGCGCGCCCTCAGCGAGATAGTCGAGAACGTCCTCCTTGAGACGGATGAGTTGGTACCCCTCCGGCTTAAGGTCGACGACTATATTCTGTACATTCGATCGTTTTTCATTCCGGAGCTGCGAAAAAAGGGCGGTCTTACCAGCGCCCTTCCTACCAACCACCATATTGACCTCGCCGCGCGAGGCCCGCTTGTACTGGTCCGTCCTGATATAATAGCTGCTGAGCGTCTGGAACTCATTTTCCGCGACTGCATCACCGATAGAAAGCTCGGCAAGGAAATTGCCTTTTGGTAGCGGTAGTGGATCATCCGCCTGAAATCGTTCGGTGACATCTAGCGCGAACGCCCCGATGGCATCGGCAATGTCGTCTGGCTGGTTGAATGTTTTTACTAGATCACGAACATCGAGTGGCGCCGGCCCGTCGCGAGGTTGAAGAACGAGTGTAGCCTTACCCATGGCCAAGGCCAGTCCGGCAATGAATGCAGCACGTATGTTATGCACTTCAGCGTCAGCAAACTGCGTAGGAAGCAGGGGGATCACAGCCCCGAGGCATGCAGATATGTCATCAATCGCCTTGTTGGCGGAAAGGCGTGGTTCATCTGTGGGGAGGTATCCCCGATAACCAAGTCGCGCCCTCTTTATCCGCGAAGTGATCGCGATCATCGCGGCATTGGATTGCGGCGTCTGCAGTACGTAAACTGGGGACTTAGTATTTATGAGGGTACGGAGAGGTATGCCCTTATCCGCGCCATAGGTTTTGATAAGTGCTGATAAGCTCTGTTCTTCCGTGTAGGTATCAAATCCAAGCGTATCGAAAATGCCAATTCGGTCCATGAGGTTGCTGTTACGCGTGAAATTGCCGTTTCGCGTGAGATAGACCCGCTTCCCAAGACCGATGGCATAACCAATTTCGAAGGTCACGTTGAAGTTCATCGCGGTGATGTCGGCGATAAGGAAATCGGCCAATGCTATGCCATCGAAGATGGGATCGGTCAGCGGTCGACCGGAAATGTCGTTCTCTTCCCATAAGTGCAGCTCTAAATCTCGACGTGGAGAGGAGAGGATGCCCTTGGCGCCATGGATTGCATGAATGATTTCAGGCAAGGAAGATGGGTAGGCAATGAAGGCTTTCATGGAGAGCAACTTAACAAGCCAATCGGGAGCCTTCACCACCTTATAGAATTACGGCTACGAAAACTAGAAAAACTGTTTATCGCTATACCAAATAATAGATTATAGGAAATCTGCGGAAGATTTCGCCTTTCCTTGTGTGCTGAGCAGAGATTACAGGAGAAGCAACTACCATTGCGGTTCATCGCAGCCTTTGGACAATTACAAAACTGCTGAATATCCACAAAGGATCATGGGAAGACTTTCGGTAATATCGTCTCGAATCGCCGATTCCGGGTGAGAACCAGACATATGCATGGCATGTGCTCGTCGATCGACGAGCGTACGAGTAGCAAACTCTTATCTGCACATGGATGGCTCTGAGCAACCCTTCCCACTGTAGCTGAACCCCGAACAAGCGTTTCCGAGGGGGCCTCTGCCCCCCGTGCCGACCTCCCAGTCACCAACTCGAGACCACCGAATGGCAGCGAACGAACTCGCGCGCCTGCTGCTGCGCATCGAGGCAGACACCTCGCGTCTCCGGCGCGAGCTCAAGGTCGTCGAGGGGAGTACGCGCACCACCGGCCGGCGCATGGAGCGCGCGTTCGGTCGCGCGAGCCGCGGGCTCGATGCGATGACCCGGAAGATGGTCTCGGCGCGCGGCGCGGCGGTGGCGCTCGCCGGCGCAACGACGCTGGGGCTCGCGGTCCGGCGCGCGATCGACTTCGCCGACGAGATCGCCAAGACCGCCGATCGCATCGGCATCGCGACCGACGCGCTCCAGGAGCTCCGCTTCGCCGCCGACCTCGCGGGCGTCAGCCAGGCCAACCTCGACAGCGCGCTGGAGGCGTTCTCCAAGCGCCTCGGCGAGGCCCGAGCCGGCACCGGCACGCTGACCACGTTCCTCGGGAAGCTCGACGAGGGGCTGCTCGCGCAGGTGACGTCGGCGGGCAGCGTCGAGGCGGCGTTCGATCTGATCATGCGCGCCATGGCCGGGCTCGAGAACCAGGCCGACCGCACGGCCTTGTCGGCCGCCGCCTTCGGCCGCACGGCGGGCATCGAGATGGCGAACCTGGTGCGCGGCGGATTCGATGAACTCGACGCGGCGCGCAAGAAGGCGCGCGACCTCGGCATCGTGCTCGACGAGAGCCTGCTGCGCTCGTCCGAGAAGGCCAAGGACCAGCTCACGATCCTGGCAACCGTGATCAAGGCCAACTTCACGCGCGGGCTGATCTCGGGGTTCACGGACGAGTTCGAGACCTTCGCCGAGGCGCTCGCCGACCCGGCGTTCGCCGAGGGCGCGCGGGCCATCGGCGAGGACATCGGCGGAACCTTGCGGTTCATCGCCGCGCATTCGCGCGAGATCGCATCCGTGCTCGCAGGGCTTGTCGCGCTGCGCTTCGCGCCCGGCGGACCTCTGGTCAAGCTCCTGGCCGCTGTCGCCGCCGGTGGCGCCACGTATATCGCTCTCGGGGACAGCATCCTCACGGCGGACGAGGCGACGGCCAAGCTCGCCGAGGATATGGCCGAACTCGAGCGCATCAACGATCGGATCGCCGCGGAAGGCGGAATCGACGTCGCGCGCCCGGGCCTTCTCGAGAACCGGCGCAAGGTCATGGCCGAGATCCTCGACCTCGAGATGAAGCTCGCCAAGGAATCCGAAAAGGGTGGGGCCACGCCGTCCGGCCGACCGCGCAAGGCGCCCGTCGTCGAGATCGGCCCGAGCAAGGAGGACGCGGCCAAGGCGCGGCGCATCTTAGAGGAGACGCGCACCGCCGCCGAACGGTTCGCGGCCCGGATCGAGGAGCTCGACAGGCTGCGCGCGAACGGGGCGCTCACGCAAGCGACCTTCCAGCGCGCGGTCGAGAAGGCCTCGCGTGAGGCGATCGCGGCGCAGGAGGCGGAGATCGATGCCACCTTGCGCAATGTGGATGCGTTCGAGGGGCTGAGCGACGCGGGCCGCCGGGCGTTCGACGACCTCAAGCAGGCCGTCGAGGGGTTCGGCCGCGAGTTCTCGCGCACCATGGCCGAGGCGCTTGTGACGGGCGACTTCACCTTCAAGTCGCTTGGCCGGA
>CAZHDF010000218.1:0-5406 GCA_964531525.1 uncultured Alphaproteobacteria bacterium
AGGAGGCTCATTTAAGGCGGCCCCCATGGCCCTGTCAAGCGAAGCCGGGGACGGGGAGGGGAGGCTCTGTCGCGCTTGGTTTCGGTCCGCGCCGATCCTGGAGTTCGGACCGTATGGTTAAAGTGCGATTCAGAAATACATGGTAACAATTCGTGACTTGGCGCAGCGCGAGGCGCTGTGGCAAGGTCCGAACCGCGCCGCGCCGGGGCTCCGGCCGGCGAATGTGAATTGCTTCGCGCCCTAGCATCCCATGTCCGAGCGCCCGATCGCCGCCATCGTCCTCGCCGCCGGCCAGGGAACGCGCATGAAGTCGCGCCTGCCCAAGGTTTTGCACGCGCTCGCCGGCCGGCCGATGATCGGCCATGTGCTGGCCGCTCTCGGCGGGCTTCGGCCGGCGCGGATCACGGTGGTCATCGGCCCCGGCATGGACGCGGTCGCCGCGGTCGCCCAAGGCTGCGCGATCGCGATCCAGGACGAGCCGCGCGGCACCGCGCACGCGGTTCTCGCGGCGCGCGAGACGCTTGCGGGATTCGACGGCGACGTCCTGATCCTGTTCGGCGCCGATCCCCTGATCACGACCGGAACGCTCGAGCGCATGATCGCGGCCCGCCGCGCCGCGCCCGCGCCCGCGGTGGTGGTTCTCGGCATGCGGCCCGACGATCCCGGCGCTTACGGCCGGCTGGTCCTCGGCGCGGACGGGGCGCTCGAGCGCATCGTCGAAGCCCGTGATGCGACCGAGGCCGAGCGCGCGATCCCGCTCTGCAACGCGGGCGCGATGGCGGTCGACGGCGCGCATCTGTTCGCGCTTCTCGAGGCGATCGGCTGCGACAATGCGAAAGGCGAGTACTATCTCACCGATATCGTCGCGGCGGCCCGCGCCCGCGGCCTCGCCTGCGCCGTCGTCGAAGGCGACGCGGACGAGCTCAAAGGCGTCGATTCGCGCGCCGACCTCGCGGTCGCCGAGGCGCTGATGCAGGCCCGCCTGCGCGCCGCGGCGCTCGAGGCCGGGGTCACCATGATCGACCCCTCGACCGTCTATCTCGCCTTCGACACCCGCCTCGACGAGGACGTGGTGATCGAGCCCAACGTGGTCTTCGGCCCCGGAGTGCGGGTCGGCCGGGGCGCGCGCATCCGGGCGTTCTCCCATATCGAGGGGGCCGAGATCGCCGCCGGCGCGCAGATCGGCCCCTTCGCCCGGCTGCGGCCCGGGGCGCGGATCGGCGAACACGCGCGGATCGGCAACTTCGTCGAGGTCAAGGCGGCCGAGATCGAAAGCGGGGCCAAGGTCAGCCATTTGAGCTATGTGGGCGATTCGCGCGTCGGCCCAGGCGCCAACGTCGGCGCGGGCACCATCACCTGCAACTACGACGGCTTCGTCAAATCGCGGACCGAGATCGGCGCGGGCGCGTTCATCGGCTCGAACACGGCGCTGGTCGCGCCCGTCAGCGTGGGCGCGGGCGCGATCGTCGGCGCGGGCAGCGTGATCACCCGCGACGTGCCCGACGACGCCGTCGCCGTCACCCGCGCGGCCCAGGACACCCGGCCCGGCGCGGCCAAGCGCTTGCGCGCCCGCAAGCAGCGCGCCAAGGACCGGAAGAAGAGCTGAGGGGAAGGAAACGCCATGTGCGGGATCATCGGCGTGATCGGGACCCGGCCGGCGGCGCCGCTTCTGATCGACGGCCTGCGGCGGCTCGCCTACCGGGGTTATGATTCGGCGGGGATCGCGACCCTCGTCGACGGCGCGATCGCGCGCCGCCGCAGCGAGGGCCGGATCGAGGCGCTGGCCGAAATCCTGGACCGCGCGCCGCTCGCCGGTTCGGTCGGCATCGGCCATACGCGCTGGGCGACCCACGGCGCGCCGACCACCGCGAACGCGCACCCCCACATGACCGAGCGGGTCGCGGTCGTCCACAACGGCATCATCGAGAACTTCCAACCGCTCCGCGACGAGCTCGCCGCCGCCGGCCACCGCTTCGAAACCGAGACCGACACCGAGGTCGTGGCGCATTTGATCACCGCCGAGCTCGAGCGCGGCCTGCGCCCGCAAGAGGCGACCGCGGCCGCGCTCAAGCGCCTGCGCGGGGCCTTCGCGCTCGGCATCCTGTTCGCCGGCGACGACGGCCTGATCATGGGCGCGCGCCGAGGCGCGCCGCTCGCCGTCGGCTATGGCGACGGCGAGATGTACCTCGGCTCGGACTCGCTCGCGCTCGCCCCGTTCACTCGGCGCATCGCTTATCTCGAAGAGGGCGACTGGGTCGAGATCACGCGCGAGGGCGCGACGATCCACGACGAAACGGGGGCTGTGGTCGAGCGCGAGATCCAGATGAGCGCGACCTCGGGCGCGGCCATCGGCAAGGGCAACTACCGCCACTTCATGCTCAAGGAGATCTTCGAGCAGCCGACCGTGATCGGCGACACGCTCGCGAGCTACTGCAACCCGGCGACCGGGGACGTGAAGCTGCCGGCGTTGCCCTTCGACCTCGCGGGCTTGCCCAAGATCACCATCGTCGCCTGCGGCACGTCGTATTACGCGGGGCTGGTCGCCAAGTACTGGCTCGAGGCGACGGCGCGGGTGCCGGTCGACGTCGACATCGCCTCCGAGTTCCGCTACCGCAACGCGCCGATGCCCAAGGGCGGGCTCGCGCTGTTCGTCTCCCAGTCGGGAGAGACCGCCGACACCCTCGCCGCGCTGCGCTTCGCGCGCGAATGCGGCCAGCACATCGTCTCGCTCGTCAACGTGGCCGAGAGCACCATGGCGCGCGAGTCCGATCTCGTTTTACGCACCCTCGCCGGACCCGAGATCGGGGTCGCCTCGACCAAGGCGTTCACCACCCAGCTCGTGACGCTCGCTTGCTTCGCGCTCGCCGCCGCGCGGGCGCGCGGGGCGATCGACGCCGCCGAGGAGGCGCGGCTCGCGCAAGCGTTGATCGAGGTGCCGGCGCGCGCCGCCGAGGTGCTCAACCACGACGAGCGGCTGCGCGCGCTCGCCCAAGAGATCGCGCGCGCCCAGGACGTGATCTACATCGGCCGCGGCACCGGCTACGCGATCGCGCTCGAAGGGGCGCTCAAGCTCAAGGAGATCTCCTACATCCACGCCGAGGGCTTCGCCGCCGGCGAGCTCAAGCACGGTCCCATCGCGCTGATCGACGAGGGCGTGCCGGTGATCGTGATCGCGCCTTCCGACGCCTTGTTCGAGAAGACCGCATCGAACATGCAGGAGGTCATCGCCCGCGGCGCGCGCGTCGTGTTCCTGAGCGACGCCAAAGGGGTCGAAGCGCTGGGCGCGCTCGCCGCCGCCACGATCGCGCTGCCGAGCGTCGATCCGTTCGTCGCGCCGGTGCTCTACGCGATTCCGGTCCAGCTTCTCGCTTACCACGTGGCGGTCATCAAGGGCACCGACGTCGACCAGCCGCGCAACCTCGCCAAGTCGGTCACGGTCGAATAGCGCGCTTGCGCGATCCCGGTTGTTAACAGCGCCCCGTCGCGGGACTATATTGACGCCCACAGTCAACGCCGGCGCGGTCTCCGGCGGCGGCCGCGGGAGGTGGCCGTGATCCTTCTCAGGGAGTTATCGCCATGAAACTACAGGACAAGAGCCTGTTCCGTCAGCAGTGCTATATCGACGGCGCTTGGGTCGACGCCGACTCGGGCGAGACCATCGACGTCAACAACCCGGCCACGAACGAGATCCTCGGCACGGTCCCGCGCATGGGCGCGGCCGAGACCCGGCGCGCGATCGAGGCCGCGAACCGCGCCTATCCGGGCTGGAGGGCCAAGCTCGCCAAGGAGCGCGCCCAGATCCTGCGTCGGTTCTACGAGCTGATGCTCGAGAACCAGGAAGACCTCGCCGTCCTCATGACCGCCGAGCAGGGCAAGCCGATGGCCGAGTCCCGCGGCGAGATCGTCTATGCGGCGAACTTCGTCGAGTGGTTCGCCGAAGAGGCCAAGCGCGCTTACGGCGAGGTGATCCCGCAACCGCTCGGCGACCGGCGCATCGTCGTGACCAAGGAGCCGATCGGCGTGGTCGGCGCGATCACGCCGTGGAACTTCCCCTCGGCCATGATCACCCGCAAGGTCGCGCCCGCGCTCGCCGCCGGCTGCACGGTGGTCATCAAGCCCGCGAGTCAGACGCCGTTTTCGGCGACCGCGCTCGCCGAGCTCGCCGAGCGCGCGGGCGTGCCCAAAGGCGTGTTCAACGTGGTGACCGGCTCGGCCCAGGCCATCGGCGGCGAGCTGACCGGGAATCCGATCGTCCGCAAGCTCACCTTCACCGGCTCGACCGAGGTCGGCAAGACGCTGATGGCCCAGTGCGCCGGCACGGTCAAGAAGGTTTCGCTCGAGCTCGGCGGCAACGCGCCGTTCATCGTCTTCGACGACGCCGACCTCGACGCCGCGATTCAAGGCGCGATGGCGTCGAAGTACCGCAACACGGGCCAGACCTGCGTCTGCACCAACCGCTTCCTGATCCAGGACGGGGTCTACGACGCCTTCGCCGAGAAGTTCGCCGCCGCGGCCTCCAAGATGGTCGTCGGCGACGGCCTCAAGGGCGAGACCCAGCAGGGGCCGCTGATCGACATGGCCGCGGTCGAGAAGGTCGAGGAGCACATCGAGGACGCGGTCGAGAAGGGCGCCCGGGTGATCGCCGGCGGCAAGCGCCACGCGCTTGGCGGCACCTTCTTCGAGCCCACCGTGCTCGCCGACGTGAACCCCCAGATGAAGATCGCCCGCGAGGAGACCTTCGGCCCGGTCGCGCCTTTGTTCCGCTTCCACACCGAGGAAGAGGCCATCCGCCTCGCCAACGACACCGAGTTCGGACTCGCGGCCTACTTCTACAGCCGCGACGTGGGCCGCATCTGGCGGGTCGCCGAGGCGCTGGAATACGGGATCGTCGGCATCAACGCCGGCATCATCTCGACCGAGGTGGCGCCGTTCGGCGGCATGAAGGAGTCGGGCATCGGGCGCGAAGGGGCGCATCACGGCCTCGACGAGTTCCTCGAGGTCAAGTATCTCTGCATGGCCGGCCTCGACCGCTGAAGCCGGGCCGCCGGCGCGAACGCCGGCGGCGATCGACGACGACCGACGGGGGGCCGCGCGCCCCCCGTTCGCGCACGCCGCGCGGTCTGGACAAGGACGGGGAAAGAGACGCCATGAACGCGTACGACTATGACTTCTTCGTGATCGGCGGCGGCTCGGGCGGCGTGCGCGCGGCCCGGATCGCGGCCTCTTACGGGGCGCGCGTCGGGCTCGCCGAGGAACGCTATCTCGGCGGAACCTGCGTCAACGTCGGCTGCGTGCCCAAGAAGCTCATGGTCTTCGCCGCCCACTACGCCGAAGACTTCGAGGACGCGGCCGGCTTCGGCTGGACGGTCGGCGAGCGCCGCTTCGACTGGGCGCGGCTGATCGCCA
>CAZHDF010000219.1:0-1778 GCA_964531525.1 uncultured Alphaproteobacteria bacterium
GGTTCTGGTTCTGGTTCCGGTTCGGGCGCCGGCGCGGCTTCGGGCGCGGCGGCGGCGACTTCGGCCTCGGCGGCGGCCAGCATGGCGGCGGCCGTCACCGGCTCGAACTCGGGAATCTCGTCGCTCGCGGCAGGCGCATCGCCGCTCGCCTCGTCGCCGGAGGCTTCGAGGCCGGAATCCTCGGCCATGGCGGCGGCCGGGACCGGCTCGAACTCGGGCTCGGCCTCGGAGGAGGCCTCGGACGAGGCTTCGGATGGAACCTCGGGCGCGCCACCGCCGGCGGCGAAGGCCTTGAGCCGCTCGATCAGCTCGCCGTCGTCGCCCTCGGGCTCGGCCTCGGTCTCCTCGAGAGCGGCGAGGATGTCCTTGATCCGGTCGAGCGAATCGAGGATCAGCGTGACCGCGTCCTGGGTGACCGCGAGCTCGCCGGCGCGGAACTTGCCCAGCACCTCCTCGGCGGCATGGGCCACCGATTCGAGCCGCGGCAGTCCGAGAAAACCGCAGGTTCCCTTGACCGTATGGACGACGCGAAAGATCTCGCCCAAAAGATCGGGGTCGTTGGGATTCTTTTCGAGCTTGACGAGCTCGACGTCGAGAAGCGCGATGCTCTCGCCGGTTTCCGTTAGGAACTCGCTTAAGAGTTCGTCCATTGTCGCACTCCCATGACGACGACTGCCGGGGCGTATGGCCGCGCTTCGGCAGCCCGCTAGCGTCGTCAGAATGGGAGGCGCTGGTTAAAAAGCTGTAAAATACGGGAAAAACTCAAAGAGCCTATTCGCCGACCGCCGGAACGTGGGCGCGAACCTCGACCGCCCCCTCGCTCCGGTCGCCGAGTTCGACGTTGCCGCCGAGCGCGGCGGCGAGATGCGCGGTGAAGTGCGGCTGGACGCGGCGGGCGTCGATGGTCGCCACCGTCGCCCGGCCGTCGAGCCGGGTTTCGAGGTCGTCGTCGATCTTGATCGCCGGGCCCGAGGCGGCGACGGACAACACGACCTCTCCCCCCTCGGCCACGACCCGGACCGAAAGCCGGCCGCCGCGCGGCAGCATCTCCGCGCCGCACAACAGAAGGTTGAGAACGATCTGGGCGCAGGCATCCTCGTCCGCGGGAAAAGGCGTCGGCGCCGCGCCGGCCCAGTCGAGCGCGATCTTGCCGCCGTCGAAGAACTGCGTCGCGATCTCCGAGACCGACGAGAACCCGCGCTTGTTGCCGCCCGCAAGCCCGAAGGCGGCGCGAAAGAACTGCAACCTGCGCGCGGTTTCGCGAGCGCTGCGCTGGATCAGCGCCATGACCTCGTCGTCGAGATCGCCGTCCCCGTCTCCCAAAAGCTCAAGCCCGTTGTTGATCGCCCCCACCGGTCCGACCAGGTCGTGACACAGGCGCGTGCAAAGAAGCGCCGCAAGCTTCAGATCGTCCATTCACCCTCCTTCGCGGTCCGGACCGCCCCCATTCGGCGCGCGCCCGCGCACGCATCGCTAGTATACCGACGATGGTAGGATGTACCATGGTCGGCATGTCCACGCACAGCCTCGCGGGCGGCGGGCGGTTTTCGCCGGGCGTCTACGTTCGCCATCCGGACCGGCCCGACTGGGGCGTCGGCCAGGTGCAATCGGCGGTCGGCGACCGGATCACGGCCAATTTCGAGCATGCCGGAAAGCGCGTCGTGAACGTCTCGGTGGTCGCGCTCGAGCCGATCGACGCGGACGACGCCGAGCGCGGCGGAACCGGCGGCGGCTGACCCGCGACCCCGCGCGCGAACCGACGTTTACAAAGCCTGGCG
>CAZHDF010000219.1:1878-5325 GCA_964531525.1 uncultured Alphaproteobacteria bacterium
CGTTTACAAAGCCTGGCGATTTTGCGAATGTCGGCGCCGGGAGGAACTCGGGAGGAAAGGCAGGCGGCCGCATGTCGCAGGCGATGCAAGACGTTCACAAATTCCGTCACCCGGGCTCGGCGAAAGGGCGCACCCGCGTCCGGGGCCGGGGCCGACAGCTCGATCCCACGGCTCAGGCCGAGATCGCCGCGCTTCTGGGCGACGCGCCCCGGCGGCGCGATCTCCTGATCGAGTTTCTTCACCGCATCCAGGACCGCTACGGCCATCTTTCGGCGGCGCATTTGCGGGCGCTCGCCGCCGAAATGCGGCTACCCCAGGCCGAGGTCTACGAGGTCGCGACCTTCTACGCCCATTTCGACGTGGTGAAGGAGGGCGAGACCCCGCCCCCGCCGATCACGGTCCGCGTCTGCGAAAGCCTGTCCTGCGCCATCGCCGGGGCCGAGGCGCTCTTCGAGGCGCTCGCCGCCGATGCTCGCGCCGACGTCCGGGTGGTGCGCGCGCCCTGCATGGGGCGCTGCGATTGCGCGCCCGCGGTCGCCGTGGGCCGGCGCGTGGTCGCGCCCGCGACCCCGGAAGCGGTCGCGGCGACGGTCGCGGCGGGCGAGCTCTCGCCCGAGATTCCGGCCCATGCCTCCCTCGCCGCCTACCGCGAGGACGGCGGCTATCGCCTGTTGCAGGACTGCCTCGACGGCCGACGCACGGCCGACGACATCATCGCCGTGCTCGAGGATTCGGGCCTGCGCGGGCTCGGCGGCGCGGGCTTCCCCGCCGGGCAAAAGTGGCGCTTCGTGCGCGCCGAGCCGGGACCGCGCCTGATGGCGGTCAACGCCGACGAGGGCGAACCCGGCACCTTCAAGGACCGGCACTATCTCGAAACCGACCCCCACCGCATGTTCGAGGGCATGCTGATCGCCGCCTGGGCGATCGAGGCGACCGACATCTACGTCTATCTCCGCGACGAGTACGCGGGCGTGCGCGAGGTGCTCGCCCGCGAGATCGCCGCGATCGAGGGCGCGGGGCTGGCGCGCAACACGCGCATTCATCTCAGGCGCGGCGCGGGCGCGTATATCTGCGGCGAGGAAGGCGCGATGCTCGAAAGCATCGAGGGCAAGCGCGGCCTGCCGCGCAACCGCCCGCCATTCCCGACCCAGGTCGGGCTGTTCGGCCGCCCGACGCTGATCCACAACGCCGAGACCGTCCATTGGGTGCGCGATCTGGTCGAGAAGGGCGCCGACTGGTTCGCGAGCCAGGGGCGCAACGGACGCAAGGGCCTGCGCAGCTTCTCGGTCTCGGGCCGGGTGAAGGAGCCCGGCGTCAAGCTCGCGCCCGCCGGCATCACCGCGCGCGAGCTGATCGACGAGTACTGCGGCGGCATGGCCGACGGCCACCGCTTCAAGGCCTATCTGCCGGGCGGCGCCTCGGGCGGCATTCTCCCCGCTTCGCTCGGCGACGTGCCGCTCGACTTCGACACCCTCGCCCCGCACGGCTGCTTCATCGGCTCGGCCGCCGTGATCGTGCTGTCGGACCGCGACAACATGCGCGACGTGGCGCTCAACCTGATGCGCTTCTTCGCCGAGGAAAGCTGCGGCCAGTGCACGCCCTGCCGGGTCGGCACCGAGAAGGCGGTCGCCCTGATGGAGCGGCCCCGGTGGGACGAGGCGCTGTTGCGCGAACTTTCGACCGCCATGATGGACGCCTCGATCTGCGGGCTCGGCCAGGCCGCGCCCAATCCGGTTCTCATGGCGCTCGAACATTTCCGGGACGACCTCTCATGACCGACATGGCCACCAAGGACGCGATCGCCTTCACCCTCGACGGGCGCGAGGTCACCGCCCGGCCGGGCGAAACCATCTGGCAAGTGGCGGCGCGCGAAGGCATCGATATCCCGCATCTCTGCTACTCGACCGCCACCGACTACCGCGCCGACGGCAACTGCCGCGCCTGCATGGTCGAGATCAAGGGCGAGCGCGTGCTCGCCGCTTCCTGCATCCGCGAACCGACCCCGGGCATGGCGGTCAAGACGGCGAGCGAGCGCGCGACGGGCGCGCGACGCATGGTGATGGAGCTTCTGCTCGCCGACCAGCCGGCGCGCGAGGACGCGCATGACCCAAACTCCGAGCTCTGGCACTGGGCCGAGGCCATGGGCCAGCTCGACAGCCGCTTCCCGGCGCGCGAGACGCCCGCGAGCGACGCCAGCCATCCGGCGATGGCGGTCAATCTCGACGCCTGCATCCACTGCACGCGCTGCGTGCGCGCCTGCCGCGAGATCCAGGTCAACGACGTGATCGGCATGGCCTATCGCGGGGCTGGGGCCAAGGTGGTGTTCGACTTCGACGATCCCATGGGGGCCTCGACCTGCGTCGCCTGCGGCGAATGCGTCCAGGCCTGCCCCACGGGCGCGTTGATGCCCGCGAACCTGCTCGACGAAACAGGCCGGCGCGCGGTGTTCGCCGAGCGCGCGGTCGACAGCGTCTGCCCCTATTGCGGCGTCGGCTGCCAAGTCACCTACCACGTCAAGGACAACCGCATCGTCGAGGTCACCGGGCGCGACGGGCCGGGCAACCGGGGGCGGCTTTGCGTCAAGGGCCGCTTCGGACTCGACTACGTGACCCATCCGCACCGGCTGACCGTGCCGCTGATCCGGCGCGAGGACGCGCCCAAGGACGCGCTCGCCGACATCGACCCGGCCGATCCGCTCACCCATTTCCGCGAGGCGAGCTGGGACGAGGCGCTGGAGCGCGCCGCCGAGGGGCTGCGCCGCATTCGCGACCGCGACGGGCCGGGCGCGCTCGCCGGCTTCGGCTCGGCCAAGGGCTCGAACGAGGAGGCCTATCTGTTCCAGAAGCTGGTGCGCACAGGATTCGGCACCAACAACGTCGATCACTGCACCCGACTGTGCCACGCCTCGTCGGTGGCGGCGCTGTTGGAGACCATCGGCTCGGGCGCGGTGACCGCGCCGTTCACCGATGCCCTCAAGGCCGACGTCATCGTCGTCATCGGCGCCAACCCGACCGAGAACCACCCGGTCGCCGCGACCTTCTTCAAGACCGCCGCCAAGCGGGGCGCGACGCTGATCGTCGCCGACCCGCGCGGCCAGGCGCTCAAGGCGCACGCGACCCATATGCTCCAGTTCCGCCCGGGGAGCGACGTCGCGCTGCTGAACGCGATGATGAACGTGATCGTCGAGGAGAAGCTCTACGACCGCCAGTACATCGAGGCCCATACCGAGGGCTTCGACGCCATGCGCGCGCATCTCAGCCGCTTCCCACCCGAGGCGATGGCCGAAATCTGCGGCATCGACGCCGAGACCATCCGCACGGTCGCGCGAACCTACGCTCGGGCCGAGCGCGCGATCGTCTTCTGGGGCATGGGCGTCTCGCAGCACGTCCACGGCACCGACAACGCGCGCTGCCTGATCGCGCTCGCGCTGATGACCGGGCAGATCGG
>CAZHDF010000220.1:0-5314 GCA_964531525.1 uncultured Alphaproteobacteria bacterium
CTGCATGCGCGCCGGAATCTCCTCGGAGAACAGCTCGATCAGAAGCTCGGCCACGGTCAGCCTTCCCCGCCCGATTCACTCGTCTTGCCCGTTTCGCCCTGGGCGAGCCACGCGGCGCAGCAGCCCTTGGCGAGCGCCCGGACCCGGGCGATGTAGGCGGCGCGCTCGGTCACGCTGATCACGCCGCGCGCGTCCAGCAGGTTGAACAGGTGGCTCGCCTTCATGCACTGGTCGTAGGCCGGCAGCGCGAGCCCCTTGTCGAGCAGCATCGCGCAGGCGGCCTCGGCGTCGGCGAAATGGCGCTCGAGCGTGGCCGTGTCGGCGTATTCGAAGTTGTAGGCCGAGAACTCGCGCTCGGCGCGCAGGAACACGTCGCCGTAGCGCACGCCGCCCTCGCCCGCCGGCAGGCCGTTCCAGTCGAGGTCGTAGACGTTCTCGACGCCCTGGACGTACATCGCCAGCCGTTCGAGCCCATAGGTGATCTCGCCCGAGACCGGGTCGCAGTCGATCCCGCCGACCTGCTGGAAGTAGGTGAACTGCGAGACCTCCATGCCGTCGCACCAGACCTCCCAGCCGAGCCCCCAGGCGCCGAGCGTCGGGCTCTCCCAGTCGTCCTCGACGAAACGGATGTCGTGCATGCCCGCGTCGATGCCGAGCGCATTGAGGCTCGCGAGGTAGCGGTCCTGGATGTCGGCGGGCGACGGCTTGAGGATGACCTGAAACTGATAGTAGTGCTGAAGCCGGTTGGGGTTCTCGCCGTAGCGGCCGTCCTTGGGGCGGCGCGATGGCTGGACGTAGGCCGCGTTCCAGGGCTCGGGCCCCAGCGCGCGCAGCGTGGTCGCCGGGTGGAAGGTCCCCGCCCCCACCTCGAGGTCGTAGGGCTGAAGGATGACGCAGCCGCGCTCCGCCCAGAAGCGCTGGAGCGTCAAGATAAGATCTTGAAACGACGGGGCCTTCCCGCGCGAGCTCGCCATGGTCCGCTCGTTCCCGTTACCGGCTCGACCCGGTGCTCGCCCGGAGCGGGCCGCGACCGCGTTCGATGTTGCGGCGCAAGGTACGGGCCCCCCGGGAAGAGGTCAAGGCGGGCGGGACCGAGGTGGGCGAGGACGCGGGCGGGCTCAGCCGGGGTAAGGGCAATCGTCGCGCCCGCAGGAGGCGACGCCGTTCTGCGCCACATAGGCGCCGCAGGCGTCGCAGCGGATCATGTCCTCGGCGCCCAGGTCGCGCGCCGCGCGCTTGGCCGAGGGGCGGCGGACGGGCCCATCGTCGGCGACCCGGCGTTCGGACGCCTTGCGCGCCCGGTCGAGCCGACCGAGGAACTTGAACCCATACCAGACCGCGGCGATGACCGCGGCCAGCACGATGAGCTTCTGGAGACTGAAACCGAGCATGGACCCTTTTAGTGGCCCGCTCCCTCCCGGGTCAAGCGCGCGGGGCTTCGGCGCGTCCCTCCGAACGAGAAAGCGCGGCACCCACAAGGGTGCCGCGCTTTCGTTTCGGTCCCGGCAAGGGCCGGAAAAAAGAAAACGCCGCCTTGCCTGGGGGGACGGGCGAAGGCGGCGTTACCTGGCGACGAGCTAGCCTAGACTAGTTCGCCGCGCAGGGATTGCAGGGGTTGCACGGGTTCTTGGCCGCGCAAGGATTGCACGGGTTCGCGGCCGCGCAGGGGTTGCACGGGTTCGCGGCCGCGCAGGGGTTGCACGGGTTCTTGGCCGCACAGGGATTGCACGGGTTACACGCGTTCGAGACCGCGGCGGCCTGACACTGAGCCTGCGCGGGCGCGGGCGCCACGGCGGCGGTCGCGGCGAAACCCGCGACACCGACGGCGACAACCAGCTTCTTGAAATTCTTGCTACGCATTGGGGTCTTCTCCTTTTCCCGGACCGGTCCTTCCCCCTTGCCCTTCGTAGACCCGGGAGAGGCCCGTTTGTTCGCCTCGAGCACCCCGACCGATCGTCGTTCCGTGGCCGAACCGACCATCCGTCGATTGACCGCCGGGGCCGCCACTTGGGGCGCGGTGCATGTCTCCCATGTACGCTTATTCGAGGCCGACTGGAAGCCCCGGAGGCCCTTCCTCGCAGCATTGTGAACCGCTGTGAGTGCATGGATTTCCAAGGGTTCGCCCATTTCCGCGCCGCCCGCGTGGCGCCCTTCTCAAGGCGGGCGCGGGCGCGCATACTGCGCCACGGCATGGCCGCCGCGCGAAACGGCCGGCACGACAACACGGACAACATCGAGGATCGAACCATGGGCGCCGCACCGGCCGAGGGACGAATCACCGTTCGCGAAATCGCGGCGCGCAAGGGCGGCGCGCCGGTCGTCTGCCTCACCGCCTATACCGCGCCCGTCGCCCGGGCGCTCGACCGCCACGTCGATCTTCTGCTGGTCGGCGATTCGCTCGCCATGGTGATTTACGGCATGGACAGCACCCGGGGCGTCACGCTCGACATGATGATCGCCCACGGCCGCGCCGTGACGCGCGCGAGCGCGCATGCCTGCGTGGTCATCGACCTTCCCTACGGCAGCTACGAAGCCGCGCCCGAGGATGCGCTCTCGACCGCCCGGCGCGTCATGGTCGAGACCGGGGCGCAGGCGATCAAGCTCGAAGGCGGCACGGCCATGGCCGAGACCGTTCGCCGGCTGGTCGATGCGGGTATTCCGGTGATGGGCCACGTCGGCCTGCTGCCGCAATCGGCCGTGGGGCCGGGCGGATACCGGGTGCGCGGGCGCGATCCGTCGGAGGCCGGGCAAATCCTCGCCGACGCCCAAGCGATCGCCGAGGCCGGCGCCTTCTCGATCGTGGTCGAGAACGTGGTCGAGCCGCTGGGGCGCGCGATCACCGAGGCAATCGCCGTTCCCAGCATCGGCATCGGCGCCTCGCCCGCCTGCGACGGCCAGGTCCTGGTCACCGACGACATGCTGGGCCTGTTCACCGACTTCACGCCCCATTTCGTCAAGCGCTACGCGGCCCTCGCCGACGAGATCGCGCGCGCCGCCGCGGCCTATGCCGCCGACGTCGCCGCGCGTCGCTTTCCGGGGCCCGAGCATTGCCGGAGCGGGAACGACTGACCGGGTTCACATCAATCGCTCGGGGTCGCATACTGCCGCCGCCATCGTTCGAGAGGGAGGAGTTCATGTCCACGGCCGACCGTTTCGGCAATGCCCGCGAGGTGCGCGCGCCGCGCGGCGCCGAGATCACCGCCAAGTCCTGGCTGACCGAGGCGCCCATGCGCATGCTCATGAACAACCTCGACGCGGAGGTCGCCGAGCGGCCCGAGGAGCTCGTCGTCTACGGCGGCATCGGCCGCGCCGCGCGCGACTGGGCCTGCTTCGACCGGATCGTCGAATGCTTGCGCGATCTCGAGGCCGACGAGACCCTGCTCGTCCAGTCGGGCAAGCCGGTCGCCGTGTTCCGCACCCACGAGGACGCGCCGCGCGTGCTGATCGCCAACTCGAACCTGGTGCCGCACTGGGCGACCTGGGAGCATTTCAACGAGCTCGACCGACGCGGGCTGATGATGTACGGCCAGATGACCGCGGGCTCGTGGATCTACATCGGCAGCCAAGGCATCGTCCAGGGCACCTACGAGACCTTCGTCGAGGCCGGGCGCCAGCATTTCGGCGGCGATCTTTCGGACAAGTGGATTCTGACCGCGGGCCTCGGCGGCATGGGCGGCGCGCAGCCCTTGGCCGCGACCATGGCGGGGGCCTCGATGCTCGCGATCGAGTGCCGGCCGAGCCGCATCGACCGGCGGATCGAGAGCGGCTATCTCGACCGCCGGATCGACGATCTCGACGCCGCGCTCGACGCCATCCGCGACGCTTGCGCGCGCGGCGAGGCGCTTTCGGTCGGCCTACTCGGCAACGCCGCCGAGGTGCTGCCCGAGCTGGTCCAGCGCGGCGTCGCGCCCGATCTCGTGACCGACCAGACCAGCGCCCACGACCCCGCGCACGGCTATCTGCCCATCGGCTGGACCCTCGAACGCTGGGAGGCCGAGCAAAGCCGCGATCCCGACGGCGTCGCCCGCGCCGCCCGCCAATCGATGGCCGAGCATGTGCGCGCCATGCTCGCCTTCCACGAACGCGGCGTGCCGACCTTCGATTACGGCAACAACATTCGCCAGGTGGCGCTCGACGAGGGCGTGAACGACGCCTTCGCCTTCCCGGGCTTCGTGCCGGCCTATATCCGGCCCTTGTTCTGCCGGGGCGTCGGGCCGTTCCGCTGGGCGGCGCTCTCGGGCGACGCGGAGGACATCCGCCGCACCGACGCCAAGGTCAAGGAGCTGATCCCCGACAACCCACACCTTCATCGCTGGCTCGACATGGCCGAGGAGCGCATCCACTACCAAGGGCTTCCGGCGCGGATCTGCTGGATCGGCCTCGGCGAGCGCGAGCGCGTCGGCCTCGCCTTCAACGAGATGGTGGCCAAGGGCGAGCTCAAGGCGCCGGTGGTGATCGGCCGCGACCACCTCGATTCGGGCTCGGTCGCAAGCCCCAACCGCGAAACCGAGGCCATGAAGGACGGCTCGGACGCGGTGTCCGACTGGCCGATCCTGAACGCGCTTCTCAACTGCGCCTCGGGCGCGACCTGGGTGTCGTTCCACCACGGCGGCGGCGTCGGCATGGGGTATTCGCAGCACGCCGGGCTGGTGATCGTCTGCGACGGGACCGAGGCCGCGGCGCGGCGGATCAAGCGCGTGCTGTGGAACGATCCGGCGAGCGGGGTCATGCGCCACGCCGACGCGGGCTACGACGAGGCCATCGCCTGCGCCCGCGAGCACGGCCTCAAGCTGCCGATGCTCGATTAGCCCATTCCCTCCTCCGACAAGGAAAAACGGCGGCGCGAGGCGCCGCCGTTTCCTTGTCTCCCGAAGGAGGACGCTTCCTTACTTCAGCCCGCGAACGTACTTGCGGATATCCGGCCGGCGGATGCCGATATCGCTCAGCATGCGGTCGTCCATGCGCTGCAACGCCGCAATGGCCACGTTCTGCGCCCGCCAATCGCGGATAGTGTCGAAAAGCTTGATCATGGCCCTTACTCCCGGCTTAGAACCGCGCCCGTGCCGCGCGGCGATCCTCATCATGTTGCACCGCAATAATTAAGGAATGACAAAGGCCTGGACAACAGCGGAGCTTGCAGAGCAGTCATGCGGGCGGGGCATGGCTCGGGCGCGGCGACGTGAATTTTTGCTTCCGCCGGGCCGCGGCCCGGTGGGGTCAAACGCCGCCCGCGACCGTCTCTCCGGCGCGGATCACGGTGGCCGCCGGGTTGCCGCCGATGCGGTAGGCGAGCTCGGCCGGGGTCTCGATGTCC
>CAZHDF010000221.1:0-5235 GCA_964531525.1 uncultured Alphaproteobacteria bacterium
GCCAACTACATCGAGACCGTCTGGGGACGCGGATACGTGCTCCGCGATCCGCCCGCCCGCGACGGCGACGAGGGCGACGCCGGCAGCAGCTCCTCGCGCGCCGCCTGACCGGGCCCTTGCTGGCGTCCTTGGACGCGTCGGGATCGCAGCCGCTTCTTCAATTCGGAAAACCCGGTGGTTCGCGCGCGCTTGCTGCGGGCGGCTTACTTCGTGTCCTTGGCCGCGGCGAGTTCGTAAAGGCCGCGCTGTCCCGGGACCGGACGGAACGCGGGGGTCACGCCGATCACCGTCTCGGCGCCGCCCAGGAACAGCTTGCCGTCGGCGGGCATCAGCCGGGCGATCTTTTCGAGCACCGCCTTCTTGGTCGGGTTGTCGAAATAGATCAGAACGTTGCGGCAGAACACGATGTCGAACGCGCCGAGCCCGGAAAAATTTTCGAGCAGGTTGAGCGGCCGGAACTTGACCATCGCCCGGATCTGCGGAGAGATCTGCCAAGTCTCGTTGACCTGGGTGAAGTACTTCATGAGAAGCTGGATCGGCATGCCGCGCTGAACCTCGAACTGCGAGTACAGCCCGACCTTGGCCTTCTCCAGCACCTCCGTTGAGAGATCGGTGCCGATGATCTCGGTCCGCCAGCCGGCGAGCTTCGCCGCTTCCTCGCGCAGGCAGATGGCGAGCGAATAGGGTTCCTGCCCGGTCGAGCAGGCCGCGCACCAGATGCGGATGCTGCGCTTCGCCGCGCGCGTTTCGAGCATCTCGGGCAGCACGACCTTGCGGAAGATATCGAACGGCCGGATATCGCGGAAGAACGACGATTCGTTGGTCGTCATCGCCTCGGTCACGGCGGTGATCAACTGCGCGTCGCGCTTGTTGCGGATCGCGGCGACGAGTTCGTCGAGCCCCGCCATGCCACGCTTGCGGGCGAGCGGCAGGAGGCGGCTTTCAAGGAGATAGGACTTCTCCTTGGTCAGCACGATGCCGGAGCGGTCCTTGACCAGCCCGATCAGGGTATCGAAATCCTGTTGGTTCATCGCCGGGCACCACCGAAATACTGCAGGACCTTGCCCGCGATTTGCTCGATCGGCAGCATCGCGCTCGCGAGCCCCGCGCTCGCCACCGCGCCGGGCATGCCCCAAACCACGCTGGTCCGCTCGTCCTGGGCGATCACCGTGCCGCCGGCCTCGACAACGGCGCGCCCGCCGCCGAGCCCGTCGTGCCCCATGCCGGTGAGGATGACCGTAAGCACCTTGGGTCCATATGCCTTGGCCAGGCTGCGCAGCATGGGATCGACCGCCGGCCGGCAGAAGTTCTCGGGCGCGTCCTGGTTGAGCCGGATGCGCCGCGCCGCCCCCTCGCGAACGACGGTCATGTGGTAGTCGCCGGGGGCGATGTAGACGTGGCCGGGCACGGGTGTCTCGTTGTCCTCGGCCTCCGAGCAAGGCGCGCCCGAGGCGCGGGCGAGATGCTCGGCGAGGATGCTGGTGAAGGTCGGCGGCATGTGCTGGGTGATGAACACCGGCGTCTTGATCTGGGTCTTGAGCGAACCGAACAGCTTGAACAGCGCCTGCGGTCCGCCGGTCGAGCTGCCGATCGCCAGAACCTCGGGCACGAAGGACGAGGGCTTGCGCAGCACCACGCTCGCGGGCTTGTTGATCTGCCAGCCCCGGCCGGGCTTGGCGGCGGCTTTCGCCGCGGTCGGCGCGCGTTCTCGCCCCACGAGCGCCTTGATCTTCTCGATCAGCTCGCGCTGGAAGTCGGCCGTGGTGTGCAGCTCGCGCGACGATGTGGGCTTGGGGATATAGTCCGACGCGCCCGAGGCGAGCGCCGTCATGCTGATCGCCGCGTTGTGCCGGGTCAGGGTCGAGGCGACGATGATCTTGACCCCGGGGCGCGCGCGCAGCAGCCGAGGCAGCGCGGTCAACCCGTCCATCACCGGCATCTCGATGTCGAGGATGACCACGTCGACCTCGGTGCGCTCGATCGCCTTGAGCGCGATCTGCCCGTTGGCCGCGGTCTCGACGACCTCGATCTCGGGGTCCTGGCTGAGCGCGCGCATCATGAACCCGCGGATCACGGCCGAATCGTCGACCACCATCACCCGATAGGTCGCGTTGCTTGCCGGCTTGCGCGCGGCAACCCCTCCCCTTGCGGTCCCCGGTGTCATATTTACAGCAATCCTACCTGAGCGAACTTGGTTTCGATGATGTCGCCGTCGAACGGCTTCATGATGTATTCGTTGGCGCCGGCTTCCATCGCTTCGCGGATGTGATTGAGGTCGTTCTCCGTGGTGCAGAACACGACGATCGGCGCGTTGCCGCCGTCGGTCGCGCGCAGCGCGCGGAGAAAATCGAGCCCGTTCATCACCGGCATGTTCCAATCGAGGAGCACGGCGTCGGGCATGTTCGAACGGCACTGATCAAGCGCCTGTTGGCCATCGACGGCCTCGGCGATCTCGAAGTCCAGTCCTTCGAGAATCCTGCGGGCAATCTTTCGGATGACCGCCGAGTCATCGACGACGAGGCAGGTCTTCATCGGGTCGTCTCCCAGGTTGCAATCGCGGGCATGCGGCTCCTCGCGGCTTCGGGGTCGGTCAGGCTGCTTCCTTGCGGCCGACGTCGAGAAGGCGCGCGACGTCCATGACGACCAGAAGACGGTCGTCGAGGCGGTAGATTCCCGCCGACACCTCGCGCCAGCGGGCGTCCAGGGTGGCGGGATTGCGCTCGAAACGGTCGACGGGCAGATCGAGGACCTCGCCGACCGAATCGATCAACAGGCTGTAAAGCTCGCCCTTGTGCTCGACCACGACGCTCATGGCGCGGGCGTCGTCGTCCTCGCGCGCCGGCAGGGCGAGCCGCACCCGCGGGTCGATCGCGGTCACGATTCGGCCGCGCAGGTTGAGCGAGCCGGCGACCTCGGGCGGGGCGAGCGGGATCGGCGCGATATGCTGCGGGCCAAGCACGTCCTGGACCGTCAGCACCGGGATGCCGAACCATTCGCCGCCGATCGAGACGGTCACGTATTCGGCCCGGTCCTCGGGCGAAAGGGTGGTGGCGTCGTTCGCCGGGCGGGGGGCGTCATCGGTGCTCATGCGGCATCTCCCGTGAGCGCGAGCGACTGGCTCAGCGCGGTCAGCAGCGCGTCGCGATCGAACTTGGCGACGTAATCGGTGAAGCCCACCTCGCGACCGCGATCGAGGTCGTCGGGCGAGGCGTGCGACGACAGGGCGACGATCGGCATCTCCTTCCAGCGCTCGTCGTCGCGACAGGCGCGGGCGAAGTCGAAGCCGTTCATGCCGGGCATCTCGATGTCGCTGACGATGATGTCGAAGCCGCGGCCCGATTCGAGGATCTGGAGCGCCTCGTCGGCGCAGGTGGCCGACGTGACCTCATAGCCCGCCGCCGCCAGAAGCGGCGCCAGCATGTTGCGGAAGAAGGGGCTGTCGTCGATCAACAGCAGCCGCTTCGTGTCGTCGTCGTTGCCCGAGCCGTCGTGATGCTCGAACCAGTCGCTGTACGCCTGGGTCAGGTAATAGCCGGCGTCGATCAGATCGGTCGCCTTGCCGGCGATCACGGCGCTGCCGACGACGCCCGACTGGTTGGCGGTGAGCTCGATGTCGAGCCGCTCGTCGACGATGTCGATGATCTCGTCGACCACCAAGCCCATGTTGCGCTCGCCGTCGGCGAAGACGACCACCGGGGTCCGGCCCTCGCCGGAAAGCGACTGCATGGGATCGGCCTGCACCAGCGGCATCAGCCGGCCGCGATACTGCACGACCGGGCGGCCGTCGGAATACTCGATCGCGTCGCGCTCGATCTCCTCGAGCCGGGCGACCAGAGCGAGCGGTACCGCCTTGGGCGCGCCCTCGCCGGCGCTGAACACGAGCAGCGAGACCGCCTCGGCGGTCGTCCCGTCGCCGGCCGCGACGGCCTGGGTCTCGGTCTCGCCGGCCATCGAGAGGTCGGTGGCCGTGGCGGCGATGCCGTTCATGTCGAGGATCATGACGATCTGGCCGTCGCCGAGGATCGTGTTGCCCGAATAGACGCCGATGTCGCGCAGCATGGGCGCGACCGGCTTGACGACGATCTCCTCGGTGTCGAACACCTTGTCGACGATCAGGCCGAAGCTGTGCGGTCCGACCTGCGAAACGACGATGAAGGTCTCGGTGCCGGCGCCGATCGGCTCCTCGTCGGCGTCGAGACCGAGGATCCGCGACAGCGAGACCAGCGGCAACAGGCGATCGCGCAGGCGCAGCACCGGCGCGTCGTTGACGCATTCGATGGTGTGCTCGGAATGCGCCGAGGCACGCACCAGCTCGACCACGCTGATCTGCGGAATGGCGAACCGCTGCTCGCGGCATTCGACGATCAACGCCGAGACGATCGCGAGCGTCAGCGGGATCTTGATGATGAATCTCGTGCCCTTGCCGAGCGTCGAGGACAGCTCGATCGTGCCGCCGATCTTCTCGATATTGGTGCGGACCACGTCCATGCCGACGCCGCGGCCCGAGACGTTGGTCACCTTCTGCGCGGTCGAGAAGCCGGCCTTGAAGATGAGCTGAAGCGCCTGCTGGTCCGACATGGCGGCGAGCTCGGCCTCGCTCGCGAGGCCCGTCGATAGCGCCTTCTCCTTGAGGCGCTCGACGTCCATGCCCTTGCCGTCGTCCTTGATCTCGATGATGATGTGCCCGCCTTCGTGATAGGCGTTGAGCACGATCTCGCCGGTCTCGGGCTTGCCGGCCGCCTTGCGCTCCTTGACCGTCTCGAGGCCGTGGTCGGCCGAGTTGCGCACCATATGGGTGAGCGGGTCCTTGATCAGCTCGAGCACCTGGCGATCGAGTTCGGTATCGGCGCCGAGCATCTTGAGCTCGATCTTCTTGCCGAGATCGACCGAAAGGTCGCGCACGATGCGCGGCAGCTTGGCCCAGGCGTTGCCGATCGGCTGCATGCGGGTCTTCATCACCCCTTCCTGCAGCTCGCTCGTCACATGGCTGAGCCTTTGCAGGGGCGTGGCGAAGGCGGTGTCGGCCTGGCCGCGCACCATCTGAAGGAGCTGGTTGCGCGTGAGCACCAGCTCGCTGACCATGGTCATCAGATGTTCGAGTAGATCGACGCCGACGCGGATATTCTGGTTGGCGAGCGAGGTTTCGCCGCCCGAACGCGCCTTTTTCTTGGCCTCGGGTTTCTTCGCGGCCGGTTTCGTCTCGGCCGCCCGGGGCGCGGGTTCTGGTTCTGGTTC
>CAZHDF010000222.1:0-5207 GCA_964531525.1 uncultured Alphaproteobacteria bacterium
GGTATCGACCAGGCAAACCCGCAGCCGGTCGGCGTCGGGGTGCGGCTCGGCCGAGACCACATAACCGACGACGAAGGGCGCGAGCGCCGCGCCCCGGTCGATCACGTCCTCGACCTCGAGGCCGAGCGCGGTCAGCTTTTCGGCCACCGCGTCGAGCGTCGCGTCGGTCTCGAGATGGTCCTTGAGCCAGCCGAAGGTGAATTTCATGACGTCAGCCCCGCGGGCAGCGTCGGGATGTCGAGGGCGGCGAAGCCGTAATGGCGCAGCCAGCGCAGATCGGCGTCGAAGAAGCTGCGCAGATCGCCGATCCCGTATTTCAGCATCGCGATCCGGTCGATCCCCATGCCGAAGGCGAAGCCCTGGTACGTGTCCGGATCGACCCCGCAGCTCGCGAGCACCTTGGGATGCACCATGCCGCAGCCGAGGATCTCGAGCCAGTCGTCGCCGGCGCCGATCGCGAGCTCGCCGCCCTTGCGGGTGCAGCCGATATCCATCTCGGCCGAGGGCGAGGTGAAGGGGAAATAGCTCGGCCGGAAGCGCACCGGCACGTCCTCGACCTCGAAGAAGGCGCGGACGAAATCGCTGAGGCAGCCCTTGAGATGGCCCATATGGGTCGAGCGGTCGACCACCAGCCCCTCGACCTGATGGAACATGGGCGTATGCGTCATGTCCGAATCGCAGCGGTACGTCCGCCCGGGCGCGATCAGGCGCAGCGGCGGCTTGGTCGATTGCATGGTGCGCACCTGCACGGGCGAGGTATGGGTGCGCAGAAGCTTGCGCTCGCCGTCCGGACCGGGCGCGAAATAGAAGGTGTCGTGCTCCTGGCGCGCCGGATGCTCGGGCGGGATGTTCAGCGCGGTGAAATTATGGAAGTCGTCCTCGATGTCGGGGCCTTCGGCGATCGTGAACCCCATGTCGCCGAAGATCGCCACGATCTCGTCGAGAACCTGGCTCACCGGATGGATGCGCCCTTGCGGCTCGGGGCGAACCGGCAGGGTGACGTCGACCCGCTCGGCGGCGAGCCGGGCTTCGAGCGCCGCCTCGGAAAGCGTGGCGCGGCGCGCCTCGATCGCGGCGGCGATTTCGTTCTTGAGCGCGTTCAACGCCTGGCCCGCGGCCTGGCGCGCCTCGGGCGCGAGATCGCGCAGGCCCTTCATCTCGGCGGTGATCGCGCCCTTGCGACCGAGCGCCTTGACGCGCGCCGCCTCGAGCGCGTCGAGGTCGGCCGCGGCCTCGATCGCGCTCAGAAGGGATTCGCGCAGGCGCTCGATGTCCGACATGGGTGGCGGTTGTCTCGCAGGATCGCGCCGGGGACCGCGCGGGCGCGGCGTCCCGGGCGCGCGGCGTGGCCGGCGGGCGTCAGGCCGCCTCGGAAAGCGCGGAGCGAGCCTTCTCGACCAGGGTCTTGAAGGCGGCGGGCTCGCGCACCGCGATGTCGGCCAGCACCTTGCGGTCGACCCGCACCTCGGCGCGGGCGAGGCCGTGCATGAACTGGGCGTAGGTCATGCCGTGCTCGCGCGAGGCGGCGTTGATGCGCTGGATCCACAGGCTGCGAAAGCTGCGCTTGCGGTTGCGGCGGTCGCGGTAGGCGTATTGCAACGCCTTCTCGACGCGCTGCAGGGCGAGGCGGTAGCAGTTCTTGCTGCGGCCGCGATAGCCCTTGGCTTTCGCGATCACCTTCTTGTGTCGAGCGTGGGCGGTGACGCCCCTTTTAACTCTGGCCATGGTTCGAAGCCTCTAGCGGTAGGGCATGTATTTTTTGACGATCTTGGCGTCGCAGTCGGCCATGATGTCGGTGCCGCGCGCCTTGCGGATCATCTTCTGGGGCCGCTTGCGCATGCCGTGGCGCTTGCACGCCGGGTTCTTGCGAACCTTGCCCGTGGCGGTGAAGGAGAAGCGCTTCTTGGCGCTGCTCTTGGTCTTGAGCTTCGGCATTTCGCTATCCTTGAACGGGACGGGCCCCGCGAGCGGGGCTACGTCGGTGAGCGATCTGGGCGACGAGGCATGCCGTGGGCCGGGCCACCCTATTTGGGAGACCGGGTTATAGCGACCAAGGGGGCCGAATGCAAGGCCCGGCGGCGGATGCGGGACCGAAGCGGCGCGGGCCGAACGAACCCCGGCCCGGCCCCGATTTTCCCGGCCCGGACAGAAAAATGCCCCGCGCTACTTCAAGAGCCGCGCGGGGCAAGTTGTCCGGGTAAGGCGAGGTAAGTGAGCGGACTTTAGGAGGACGCGAGGGGGCACGCCTTGATCCAGGTTAAGAATCCGGGCCTTTTTTAAGAAAAGAGCGTTACCCTGCGGGCCTTGGCGGCCCCATGGGGCGTCGTGACCACGTTCCGCCGTCCCCGGGCCGGCGGAAAAAGACGACGTAGGGACGGAAATGGCCGAAACGGGCGCCGTGACGACGCCGACGGAAGCGCGCCTTCCCGCCATGGGCCGGGGGGCTCGCCGCCGCATCCTGGCGATCGCGCTTCTCTGCGCGGCGACGCTCGCGCTGTTCGCGGCCCCGGCCCGCTTCGAGACGACCGAGACCGGGATTCTGTCCAACCTCGACTTCGCCCAGGGGTTCGCGGGTTGGCGCTATACGCCCGGCGCGGTGTTGGCCGATCCCGCGACCGGCGTCGCCTCGGTCCTGGCGGCGCCGGATCGGCCGGCGGCGGTGCTTCTGCGCATCCTCGACCGGCCCCACCGCTTCAGCCATATCCGGGTCGCCCTCGACGCCCGGGTCGAGAACCTCGTCGCCGGGAGCGAGCCCTGGCAGGTCGCCGGGGCGAGGCTACGCGGCGCGCGCGCGGGCCACTGGCTCGATCCCTATTGGCCGTCCGAGGTGGCGCGCCTCGAGGGCACCACGCCCTGGCGGCGCTTCGAGGCCGTGTTCCCGGTCCAGCCCGAGGCCGAGAGCTTGCGGCTGCTCCTGTACAACGCGGGGGTCTCGGGCGTGCTATCGGTCCGCGACATCGCGATCGACGCGCTGGCCGAGCGGCCGCTCGCCAGGGTCGCGCGCTGGCTGCTCGCCGCCCTTTGGATCGCGGGCGCGGCCTGGGCCGCGGGTCCGGCGATCGCGCGCGGCCGAAAGCGCCCCGCGGGCCTCGCGACGCTCGCGACCGGAGCGCTGATCCTGGGGTTCGTGCTGACGCCCCAGCCCGAACTCGCCAACACCGTCGCCGCGCTCTCGTCCGATATCGACCGGGCGATCGCCTGGGCCGGGGAAAGCGCCGCGCCGGCGTCGCCGGAGACCGATCGGCAATCGACGATGGCGACGCGGAAAAATCGCGACCGGGGGACGGACCAGGCCCGGGCGGCGGACCAAGCCGCGCCCCGAGCGAACAACGCCCTGCCGGCGCCCGCGCCGCGCGCGGCCCAGGGACCGGTGCGGACGAGCGTCGGCCAGCTCGCGAAAACCACGGTTCTGGGCCTCGGCCCCCAGGACGTCGGCCATTTCCTGGCCTTCGCCACGCTTGCCTTCCTCGCTTTCCGGGCGTTTCCCGAGATCGCCCGGCGTCATCTGCTCGTCTATCTGGTGACCGGCGCGCTCGCCAGCGAGGTCGCGCAGAGCTTCCTCGTCACGCGCACGACCCAGCTTTCCGACGCCGCGCTCAACATGGGCGGCATCGTGGTCGGCGGGCTGGCGTTCATCGCCTGGCAACGGGCGTGGCGAAGAGCCGCGCCGGCCGCTTGACCGGCACCAACAAGCCCATGAACGCGTTCATGGGCTTGTCGATGGCATGAGACTCGAATTGAGAGGCCGGAGAGCCGATCTTCGGCGAAGCGCCTAGCGGGGCGACATCACCATGGTCATCTGGCGGCCTTCCATCTTGGGCATCTGCTCGATCTTGATCTTGTCGCCGAGATCGTCGCGCACCCGTTGCAGGACGCGCAGCCCGATCTCCTGATGCACCATCTCGCGGCCGCGGAAGCGCAGCGTCACCTTGACCTTGTCGCCATCGGCCAGGAACCGCTCGATACTCCGCATCTTGACGTCGTAATCGTGCTGGTCGATGCCCGGACGCATCTTGATTTCCTTGATCTCGAAGGTCTTCTGACGCTTGCGCGCCTCGCTCGCCTTCTTCTGCGCCTCGTACTTGAACTTGCCGTAGTCGAGGAGCTTGCAGACCGGCGGATCGGCGTTGGGCGAGACCTCGACCAGGTCGAACCCGGTCTCGTCGGCCATGCGCAGCGCATCGCCGATCGAGACGACGCCAAGCTGCGCGCCGTCGTTGCCGATCAAGCGAACGCTCGACGCGGTGATGTCCTTGTTGACCCGAGGCCCCTCGCGGACCGGCGGAACCGGCGTGTAGTGTCGAACTATGCCTGGTGCTCCTTCAGCTCTGGTGCGGCCGGTTCCGGCCGAAGTTCAGTCGATTCCGCAACACTCTCCACGCGCCTTTCGAGGGGCGAGCGCGCCTCGCCGACAAGGATAGCCACGGCCTCATCGAGCGCAAGCGTTTCTTGCGCCTTCGAGCCCAATCGGCGGATCGAAACCGTGCCCTCGGCCGCCTCGCGCTGGCCGATGGCGATGATCACCGGCACCTTGCGTAGGCTGTGGTGGCGGACCTTGTAGCCGATCTTGTCGTTGCTCGTGTCGAGCTCCACCCGAAGACCGGCCGCATCGAGGAGACGAACCACCCGGGCGGCGTAATCGTCGCCGTCGCGGGTGATGGTCGCGACCACCACCTGGATCGGCGCGAGCCAAAGCGGGAAGCGCCCCGCGTGCTCCTCGATCAAAATCCCGACGAAGCGTTCGATCGATCCCAGGATCGCCCGGTGCAGCATGACCGGGCGGTGGCGCTGGCCGTCCTCGCCGATGTAGGAGGCGTCGAGCCGCTCGGGCAGGACGAAATCGACCTGGAGCGTGCCGCACTGCCACTCGCGGCCGATCGCGTCGCGCAGCACGAACTCGAGCTTCGGGCCGTAGAACGCGCCCTCGCCCGGGTTGAGCTCGCAAGTGAGCCCGGCGGCCTCGACCGCGTTTTTGAGCGCCGCCTCGGCCCGGTCCCAGACCGCGTCGTCGCCGGCGCGCACGTCGGGCCGGTCGGCGAACTTGATGGTCACGTCCTCGAAGCCGAAGTCGCGGTAGATGTCGAGCGCGAGATCGCAAAACGCGAGGCTCTCCTCGGTGATCTGATCCTCGGTGCAGAAGATATGCGCATCATCCTGGGTGAAGCCGCGCACCCGCATCAGCCCGTGCAACGCGCCCGAAGGCTCGT
>CAZHDF010000223.1:0-5099 GCA_964531525.1 uncultured Alphaproteobacteria bacterium
CTACGAGGACCCGTTCGACGAGACGGCGTCGATCCGCGACTATGTCGCCTTCTACCCCGACCGGGTCGACGCGATCACGCCGAGCGAGGGTTAGGCTGGACCTTTCCAGCGAAGCGCCCGATATCGAAGGCGTCGATCGCGGTTTCGGTGCGCCCGTCGACGATCAGCTCGGCGAGCACCGCGCCCACGGCGGGGCCGAGCTGGAAGCCGTGGCCCGAGAAGCCGAAGGCGTGATAAAGCCCCTCGGTCGTGCGGCTGGGGCCGAGCGCCGGCAGGCCGTCGACCATCTCCCCCTCGATCCCGGTCCAGACCCGGATGATGTTGACGCCCTTGAGCCTCGGGATCAGCCGCGTGGCGAGCGCCGACGTCCAGAGCGTGTTCTCGGGGCGCACGTGGGAACGGTTGGTCTCGGTGCTGGCGTCGCCCCGCCCGCCGCCGAAGATCACGTTGCCGCGCGGGATCTGGCGGAGATAGATCCCGCCTTCGAACATGCCGAGCACGGGCTCGAAGAAGTAGTCGATCGGCTCGCTCACCACCATCTGGGGGGCGACCGTCTCCATCGGCACCGGCTCGCCGAAATGCGCGGCGATGCGCCCGCCCCAGGCCCCCGCCGTGTTGACCAGGACGGCGGCGCGGAAGGTCTCGCCCCCGGCGGTTTCGACCCTGAAGGCGTTGCCGTCGCGCTCGATCGCGGCGGCCTCGCGGTTCTCGATCACGCTTGCCCCGGCGGCGCGCGCGGCGCGGGCGAAGGCGGGGCCGACGAGGCGCGGGTTGGCCTGGCCGTCGTCCGGGCACAGCGAGCCCCCGACCACGTCGGGCCCGAACCAGGGAAAGCGCGCCCGAAGCCGCGCCTCGTCCATGACCTCGAGGTCGAGGCCCTGGTCGCGCACCGCCTCGGCATAGGCCGCGAGCGCCGCGCATTCCGCCGCGCTGGTCGCGATCTTGAGATGCCCCGTCGGGGCGAACTCGCAGTCGTCGCCGACGAGTTCGGCGAGCCGCGACCAAATTTCCCGCGATCGCCGGGCGAGTGGTAGTTCGGCCAAGTCGCGGCCCTGGCGGCGGACGCCGCCGAAGTTGACGCCGCTCGCCTGGGCGCCCGCGAGCCCCTTTTCGAGCACCGTCACCGCGACCCCGCGCCGGCGCAGATGAAGCGCGGTCGAAAGCCCGGCGGTGCCGCCGCCGATCACGAGGACCTCGGTTTCGGTCGCGGGCGCGCCGGTCATGATCCGGCCTCCGCCTGGGGCTCGGTGGCGAACGGCACGGGGCGCGCCGGGGCCTGGGCGCGTAGCCGGCCGACGCGAGCCAGATCGACGCCGCGCGCGGCGGCCAGAATCTCGCGCGCCGCCGGGCCGCAGAGACGCCCCTGGCAGCGCCCCATGCCGACGCGGGTCAGCGCCTTGGCGCGGTTGATCTCGCCCGCGTCGGCCTCCGAGGCGGCGGCGCGCAGCGCGCCCGCGGTGATCGCCTCGCAGCGGCACAGCAGCGCGGCGTCGGGCAGCGCCGCCGCCAGATCGCCCGGATAGGGGAAGGCGCGCTCCATCGTCCGGCGGAAGCGGTCGAGCCGCGCGCGCTCCCGACGCAGGCGCGCAAGCCGCGCGCGATCGACCGCGAAGCCGCAATCGGCGAGCAACGCCAGGGCGGCGAGCTCGCCCGCGACCTCGGCCGCGTCGGCACCCGCGATTCCCGCCCCGTCGCCCGCGAGATACAGCCCCTCGACCGGCGTTCGCCCGTCGCCGTCGGTCACCGGCAGCCAGTCGCGCGTGCCCGGATCGAAGGCGAGCGGGCAGCCGGCGATCTCGGCGAGCCGGGTCTCGGGGACGAGGCCGTGGCCGGTCGCGATCGCGTCGCAGGCGGTCTCGCGCTCGCGGCCCTTGCCGTCGCGCCAAACGAGCGTCGTCACGCGCCCGTCGCCCCGCGCCGCGACCGCGCGCGCGCCCGAAATCACCGGAATCCCCCGCGCCCGCAGCCCCGCCAGGTACCAGACGCCCTTGGCGATCCGCGCGGGCGCGGCGGGGAGCGCGGCCAGCATCCGCCGCCGCGCGGCCGAAGATGCGCCGTCGAGCACCAGCGCGACGCCCGCGCCCGCCTTCGCGTACTGCCAGGCGACGAGGTAGAGAAGCGGTCCGCTGCCGACGAACGCGACCCGCTCGCCGATCGCGCAGCCCTGATGCTTGAGCGCGATCTGCGCGCCGCCGAGCGAGAACACGCCCGGCAGCGTCCAGCCGGGAAAGGGGAGGACCCGGTCGCAGGCGCCGCTCGCGATGATCAGCCGGTCGTAGGCGATCGCCTCGTGGCGGCCGTCATGCACCACGTGAGCGCGGCCCCCGGCGACGTTCCAGGCGAGCGTGTCGGGGCGGTACTCGACCGCGCCGGCGAGCGCGTCGAAGGCCGCGTGCAGACGCCGCGCCCGGGCCGCCTCGAAGCCGTAGAGCGCGCGCGCCGGGCGGGTGAAGCCCGGGGGCGGGCGGCGATAGATCTGGCCGCCGCTCGCGGGGGCTTCGTCGATCACGACCGGGCGCAGCCCCCGGGCGACGAAGGCCTCGGCCGCGCGCACCCCGGCGGGACCGGCGCCGACGACGACGATACGAGGCGCGCTCACCGCGTCGTCGTCCCGCCGGGCGCGGCCGGGCCGGTCAGCACGCGCATGCCCTCGGCCACCGGGGTCGCGCAGGCGCGCAAGCTGCGCCCGTCCTCGAGCCGGACCCAGCAGTCCTGGCAGGCGCCCATGAGGCAGAAGCCCGCCCGCGCGCGGCCGTCGAACTCGTTGACGCGCAACCGCGCGCCGTTGGCGAGCAGCGCGGTCAGCAGGCTGTCGCCGGCGAGCGCCTCGACCGGCCGCCCGTCGACGACGAGCGCGACCGTCTCGCGTCCGGTTTCGGCGAGGCGCCGGAAAAGCGGCGGTTCGGGGGCGGAGCGGATGTCGGGCTTGCTCACGGCGGGGCTCCGGTCGCGGGGCGGGGAGGGATTTCGCCCGCCTCGGGTCCGGAAATCTTCTAGCGCATCGCGCCCGCCCGTTCATCCCCTATCGTGCGCGCCCCGCCCGCGGTCCGGTCGGATCTCGAAAGGAGGCGTCGCCGCACCCGCGCTCCCGTTCTGCGGTGCCGAAACGGCGGCCGTCGGCCGGGGCGACGCGCGCGCGACCCATGAGGCGGGGAAGGGGGATTCGTCGCCCGTCTTTTCCCCGCAGTTAACGCGATCCCGGCCCGCGCACGCGCCGCTCGGAATTCCGCGAAATGGAATCCATTATCTATGCTGCGCTGCAATATTTTTATCGCAAAACGCCTCGATTTGGCTGCGATGCAGCGCGGAATATCGACGATTCCGCGAAGAACCCTGCGATTTACTGTTGCCAAAGATGGAGATGATCGTCTAGTTTTGCGTTGCGGTATGAGCCTCCCTCCCCGATTGGGTTTATGCCGTATAGCCCGTCTTGGGCTTTCCTCCCTTTACTTGGGCCTCGCCCCGCAAGGCGGCGAGGCCCACTTTTTTTGAGCGCGCCGCGCGCGAAACCGCGCTTTCCGCTTCGGGGAGCGATCCGACCCGGTCCGTTGGGCTTGAATATTTCCTATCAGGAAATTCCAATTACGAGGGGGAATGTTTCGGCGCCGCCCGACTACTCGGCCGCCAGGGCGCTCGGTCCCAGCGCCGCGAGCGCCGCGAGCAACGCGGTCATGTCGGCGGCGATGCGGGCGAATCCGGCGGTCCGCGCGTAGCGGTCCTCGTCCATGTAGAGCGCGCGGTTGATTTCGATCTGAAGCGCGTGCACGCCGGTCTCGGGACACCCGTAGTGGCGCGTGATGTAGCCGCCCGCATAGGGCGTGTTGCGCCGGACCGCGTGCCCGCGCTCGGCGAGCACGGCCTCGGCCCGATCGACGATCGCGGCGTGGCAGGCGGCGCCGTGGCGGTCGCCGAGCACGATGTCGATTCGCCGCGCGCCCCCGCCGACCCCCGGACCGCTCCCGGGACCGGCCGAGGGCATCGAATGGCAGTCGAGCAGGAGGACGAAGCCGAATTGGCGACGGGTTTCCTCGATCAACCCGGCGAGCGCCGCGTGATAGGGGCGGTAGCAGGCGCGGATGCGCGCCTCGGCCTCGGCGAAGCGGATCTTGCCCGCGTGGATCTCGGCGCCGCTCGCGACCAGGCGCGGCACGGTGCCCAGCCCGCCGCGTACATGGGGCGTGTCGGTCTCGACGAAGGCCGGCAGGGGGCCGTCGAACATCGCCGGGTCGAGCTCGAAGGGCGCGCGGTTGGGATCAACGTAGGCGCGCGGGAACAGGGCGCGTAGAAGCGGGGCGCCGTGGCCGGGCGCGGCCGCGAACAATTCGTCGACGAAGCAGTCCTCCGAGCGTCGCAGCGCCGCCCGGTCGAGCCGCGCGCCTTCGACGAAGGCGGTTGGATAGGCGCGGCCCGAATGCGGCGAGCTCACGACGAGCGGCCTGCGCGGCCCCCTGGGACGCAGGATTTCGAAGGCCGGACCGTGGTCGTCTCGGGTCACGTTTCGCGACATTTAGATTCGCTTTACAGGCTGGCTTTAGACTACTTTGCGATCGTTGTCATCCGCGCGGCCGAACCGGGCTCGCGGCTGGCATGGCGTTTTCCACGGGAGGCAACGCTCGCGGGAAGGCGGCCGGCGCGGGACCGCGTCGGCGCAAACCGTCCCCGAGCCCGAAGCGATGGCGCGCATTCTACTGGCCGAAGACGACGAATCGATGCGCGGGTTCCTGGCCCGCGCCCTGTCGCGCGCCGGGCACGAGGTGACGGCGGTGGCCGACGGCCTCGACGCGGTGCCGTTGCTCGAGCAGATCGACTTCGATCTCCTGCTCGCCGACATCGTCATGCCGGGCATGGACGGGATCGACCTCGCCAAGCGCGCGAGCCGCGAGATCCCCGGCCTCAAGGTCATGCTGATCACCGGCTTCGCCGCCGTGGCGGTCGAGGCCGAGAGCATGATCCGCCCGCGCGCCAAGGTCCTTTCCAAGCCCTTCCACCTGCGCACGCTGGTCAACGAGATCGACAAGCTTCTGGCCGCCTGACCGGGCGTGCGCCGGGCGCGCGAGGGGGGTTGCAATGAACCGGCGTATCGGTTTATTAGCGGGGTG
>CAZHDF010000224.1:0-5074 GCA_964531525.1 uncultured Alphaproteobacteria bacterium
CTCAGAACCAAGACCTGAAGAAGAAGGGATTAAGGCCGACCGGCATTGATCGGCACGCACGGGCCCAGTCGCGCGCGTCGGAAAGGCTCGACGCCTATTGTCCGATCTCCTTCGCGACGTCGTCGACGATCGCCGCGCGCCAGGCCGCGAGATGCTCCGCCCAGCGCCTCGGCGCGAGTCCGCGCCAGCCGGCGGACGCGGCCTCGACCGCGGCGACCGCCCCTTCCGCCTCTTCCGCCTCCGCCCCGCCGCCCACATCGGCCGCGGCCAGGCTTGCCGGCGGCGAGGATTGTCAATTGTCCTGAGATCGGCCACGATTAAATCATGACAAATTGGCTTCCCCACCCGTCCGCCCTCAAGCGCCCGATCTATCTCTCTCTGGCCGATCACATCGCCCGGGCGATCGAGAGCGGCGTCCTCGGTCCCGGCGCGCGGCTGCCGACGCACCGCAGCCTCGCCCACGCCCTCGGCGTCAGCGTCCAGACCGTGAGCCGGACCTATGAGGAGCTGACCCGGCGCGGCCTCGTCGGCGGCGAGGTCGGGCGCGGCACCTTCGTGCGCGCGGGCGCGTCCGAGCCGGCGCCCCCCTTCATCCCCGAAGGCCGACAGGTTGGCCTCATCGATCTTTCGATCCTCAAGCCGGTCGGCGAGCGCCGCCATGTGGAGCGCATGAGGGCCGCGCTTTCCGATCTTCGAGACTCGCTGCCGCCCACCGTTCTCTTCTCCTTCCGGCCGAGCGTGGTCCAGCGGCGCCACCGCGAAGTCGCGTCCGACTGGCTCGAACGATGCGGGATCGCGACGTCTCCCGACCGAGTGCATATCACCAACGGCGCTACGCCGGCGATGACGATCGCGCTTATGTCGGCGGCGCCTCCGGGCTGCCTCGTGGCCACCGAGGCGATCGGCCACCACACGCTGATCCCGCTCGCGAAGTACCTTGGGTTGCGGCTTAAAGGAATCGAGGTTGACGAGGACGGCATCGTACCCGAGGCCCTCGCCGAGGCCTGCCGGGCGAGCGAGGTCAAGGTGCTGGTCGTCACGCCTTCGGCCGCGAACCCGACCGTTACCCTGGTTTCGCCTGCGCGGCGCGCGGCGTTGGTCGAGATCGCCCGCCGGCACGATCTGCTGATCGTCGAGAACGACGCCTGGGGGCCGCTGGTCGCGGAGCGGCCGCCGCCGTTCGCCGCGCTCGCGCCGGAACGCAGCCTCTATATCACCAGCTTTACGAAATGCGTGATGCCCGGGCTTCGGGTCGGCTACCTGGTCGCGCCGGAGGTCATGATCTCGGCGGTCGCGAACCGGCATCTCGTGGCGAACTGGATCGCCACGCCGCTCATCGTCGAGATCGCCACCCGGTGGATCGCGGACGGCACCGCCTGGGAGCTTCTCGAATGGCAGCGCGCGGCGCTCGCGGCGCGCCATGCGCTCGCGGACCGGGTGCTCGGCGCCCTGCCGCGACGCGCCCATCCCAATAGCCTCCACATCTGGCTCCCGCTCCCGCCCCCCTGGGACGAGGACACGCTCGTGGCCCATGCCCGGCTCCAAGGCGTGGCGGTCGCGCCCGGCGGCGCCTTCGCGACCGAGCCCCCGGTCGCGCCGCCGGCGGTCCGGATCAGCCTCGGTTCGACCTCGACGGCCGAGCTGCGCCAGGGGCTCGAGGTGATCGCCCGCCTCGTCAGGGGCGCGCCGGAGCCGACGCTGCTTGCGATATGATGATCGCGGATATTGTACTGATTTAATATTTCGATTGACCAGTTATTGTTGCTGTTTCATCGTTCCCTGAAGACATGACAATTCTTCAGGGCGGAAGGCGGTCCTCATGTCTGGGCCGATCATCGAAATCGACAGAATCTCCAAGAGCTTCGGGGCGCACCGGGTTCTGAGCGAGTTGAGCTTCACGGTCGAGGCGGGGGAGAAGCTTGCCCTGATCGGCCCGAGCGGCTCGGGCAAGACGACGATCCTGCGCATCCTGATGACCCTGGAGACGATCGATTCCGGCTCGATCAAGATCGAGGGCGAGCATCTCTGGCATATGGAGCGCGGGGGCCGGCTCGCGCCCGCCTCGGAGGCGCATCTCCACCGGATGCGCGAGAAGATCGGCATGGTCTTCCAGCTCTTTAACCTGTTCCCGCACATGACCGTGCTGCGCAACGTGATGCTCGCGCCGATGCTGACCAAGGGGCTGTCGCGCGAAGAAGCCCGGGCGCGCGCGATCGCGCTCCTCGACATGGTGGGCATGGCGGACAAGGCGGACGAAAAGCCGGCCCAGCTTTCAGGCGGGCAGAAGCAGCGCGCGGCCATCGCCCGGGCGCTCGCGCTGCAACCCAAGATCATGCTTTTCGACGAAATCACCTCGGCGCTCGATCCCGAGCTCGTCGAAGAGGTGCTGAACGTCATGCGCCGGCTCGGCGAGGAAACCGACATGACGATGCTCCTTGTGACCCACGAGATGAGCTTCGCCCACGACTTCGCCGACCGGGTTCTGTTCTTCGACGGCGGACGAATCGTCGAAGAAGGCCCGCCGGACCGGATCTTCACCGATCCGCAGGAAGAACGGACCCAGGCGTTCCTGAAGAAGATCATCGCGGCGGGCCAGCGCATCTGACCGTCGCGGGCGGTCCCGGGAAACCGGGGCGACGAGAACCGCTTCCCAATCGGGGGCACAAGAGAAACGGGAGGTTTCAGATGAAGGATATTGCCATCACCAGGCGCGGCCTTCTTCGCCGCGCGGCGGCCGCCTCGGCCCTGGCGCTCGCGCCGGCGATCGGCGTGGCGTCGAGGGCCTGGGCCGGAAGCAAGCTCGACCAGCTCCGCGCCCAGGGCTTTGCGCGCATCGCAATCGCCAACGAGCCGCCCTGGACCGAGGTCAAGGCGGACGGCAAGGTCACCGGCGCGGCGCCCGAGGTCGCGCGCGCGGTGCTCAAGAAGCTCGGCGTGCCCGAGATCGTCGCTTCGATCTCGGAGTACGGCGCCATGATCCCCGGGCTCCAGGCGCAAAGGTTCGATCTGGTCGCCGCCGGGCTCTTCATCAAGCCCGAACGCTGCCAGGCCGTGATCTTCTCCGAGCCCGACCTCTGCGACGCCGAGGCCTTCGCGGTCAAGAAGGGCAATCCGCTCGGGATCGAGACCTACGAGGACATCGCCAAGCACGCCGTCGCCAAGGTCGGCGCGCCGGGCGGCGGCACGGAGGAGCGGCTCGCGCTGACCGCCGGCGTGCCGCGCGACCGCGTGATCGTCGTGCCCGACGCCCAGAGCGGCGTCAAGATGCTTCAGGACGGACGGATCGACGTCTACGCGCTTCCGGTTCTGTCGATCAGCAGCCTTCTCAAGAAGGCGAACGACCCCAACCTCGAGATGATCGCGCCGGTCAAGGGCACGCCCGTCTATTGCGCGGGCGCGGCCTTCCGCAAGCAGGACGCCGATTTCCGCGACGCCTACGACGTGGCGCTCGCCGAGCTGAAGAAGAGCGGCGCGTTCGCGAAGATCGTCGAGCCTTTCGGCTTCTCGGGCGAGGCGCCGAACCTGACCAGCCGCGAGAAGCTCTGCGGCGGGCCCAACTGACGCGAATGGCGGCGGCGCGCAAGGGGTTCCTCCGCGGACCGCCGCCGCCCGCCCTGGAGACCCCGTGATGGCCCAGTGGGTCGGCTATCTTTCGATGATCGTCGACGGCGCCTGGGTGACCGTCGAGCTCACGGTGATGGGCTGCGCTCTCGCCCTTGTCGCGGCCTTCGCGGCGGGGCTCGGCCGACTGTCGCGCTGGTTCGTTCTGCGCGCGGCCGCCACCGCCTATATCGAGTTCTTTCGCGGCACGTCGATCTTTGTCCAACTGTTCTGGGCCTATTTCGTGCTGCCGCTGTTCGGTCTGCCGCTGAGCCCGCTTCAGGCGGGCGTTCTCGCGCTCGGCCTCAACGTCGGGGCCTACGGGGCCGAGGTCGTGCGCGGCGGGATCCAGGCGGTCCCGCGGGATCAATACGAGGCCAGCATCGCGCTCAACCTAAAGCCTTGGCAGCGCCTTCGCTACGTGATCCTGCCCCAGGCCTTCGTGATCATGCTGCCGACGTTCGGCAACAACGCCATCGAGCTCTTGAAGGGAACCGCCGTGGTGTCTCTCATCTCGCTCGCCGACATGACCTTTCAGGCCCAGGTCGTGCGCGCCCAGACCGGAAACACCGTGATCCCGTTCGCGACGATCCTGGTTCTCTACTTCATTTTGGCGACGATCATCACCATCGCCACGCGCGGGCTGGAACGCCGGCTTTCGCGCGGGCTCGACGTGACCAAGGCCTGAGGCCGCGATGGAGTGGGATTGGGGCTTCGTCCGGCAGATCCTGCCCACCCTGCTCGATGGCGTGCGAATCACCGTTCAGGCGACCTTGCTCGGCTCGATCCTCGCCATGACCCTCGGCCTCGCCTTCGCCATCGCCCGGCGTTCGGCCAATCCTCTGGTCTTTCGCCCAGTCGGCGCCCTCGTCGACTTCATCCGCGGCACGCCGCTTCTCGTCCAGCTCTATTTCCTGTTCTACGTTCTGCCCGACGCCGGCATTCTGCTGAGCCCGCTGCTCGCCGGGGTGATCGGGCTTGGGCTGCATTACGGAACCTACACCGCCGAGGTCTATCGCGCCGGCATCGACAACATCTCGCGCGGGCAGTGGGAGGCGGCCAAGGCCCTCAACCTGACGATCGGCCAGACCTGGCGTTACGTCATCATCCCGCAGGCGGTGCCGCCGATGATCCCGGCGCTCGCCAATTACTTCATCGCGATGTTCAAGGAAACGCCGCTCCTTTCGGCCATCACGGTGTTGGAGCTGATGAACCAGGCGCGCAGCGTCGCCAACTTCAACTACCGCTATCTCGAACCGATGACCCTCGTCGGCGCGTTCTTTCTTCTCATCAGCATTCCCTCGGTCATCGCCCTGCGCGCCCTCGAGCGGCGCTATGGCGCGAGGGCGCGGTAGGGGGGCGCGGCGCGCGATGCCCGGCGGACAGGCGCGCCCGCTTGCTCTCGACCTGCGGCCGGTCCGGCGGCGGATCGGCCGGCCGGTCGTCACCAACAACCAAGCCAGCGTCTGGCGGA
>CAZHDF010000225.1:0-5068 GCA_964531525.1 uncultured Alphaproteobacteria bacterium
GCGACCATCCCGAGCGGGTGATCAAGAAGGCGGTCGAGCGCATGATCCCGCGCGGCCCCCTCGGACGCAGCCAGATGAAGAAGCTGCATGTCTATGCCGGATCCGAGCATCCCCACGCGGCCCAGAAGCCCGAGACGCTCGACATCGCCGCCATGAACCCCAAGAACAAGAGGACCGCCTGAGATGGCCGAAGAAACTCAGACGCTCGACGATCTCAAGGACCTCGGCGCGGTCCAGGCGCCGCCGGCGGAAGAGCCCGAGAAGCGCGAGCCCAAGATCGACGAGCAGGGCCGCTCCTACGCGACCGGCAAGCGCAAGGGCGCCATCGCCCGGGTCTGGATCAAGCCCGGCAGCGGCCGCATCACGGTCAATAAGCGCGATATCCTGACCTACTTCGCGCGCCCCGTGCTGCGCATGATCATCAACCAGCCCTTCGTCGCCACCAACCGGACCGACCAGTACGACGTCTGGTGCACGGTCACGGGCGGCGGGCTCTCGGGCCAGGCGGGAGCGGTGCGCCACGGAATTTCCAAGGCGCTGAGGCTCTACGAGCCCGACCTGCACAAGCCGCTCAGAACCGGCGGCTTTCTCACCCGCGATTCGCGCGTGGTCGAGCGCAAGAAATACGGCAAGCGCAAGGCGCGCCGCAGCTTCCAGTTCTCGAAGCGCTGACGCGCGTTTCCGAATAGCGCCTCAAGAGGCCCGCCGCCATGGCGGGCTTCTTTTTTACTCGGGGTTTTCGCCTTTCCTCCGTCCTTTCTTCCTGCGGGGCTTGGGGAAGGTCCGGGCGAAGCGAGCGCTTTTTTCGATCCAGGGTGCGAGCGCCCGGGCGTCGCGGACGAGGGTGTCGGGCAGGAGCACGTAGTCCTTCTTGACCGGCCCGGTCGCGAAGTAGCGCAGCGGCCGTCCGCCCCGGGCCGTGAGCGCCGCGCGATCGTCGCCGGGCAGCTTGAGGGCGAGGCCCGCCGTCGTCAGCGAGGCGAAGATGCGCCCGTCAACATAGGCCGCCGCGCCGCTGAAGAAATGCCGACACTCGATGGCGTCGTCGCCGGGAGCCGCCTGCGCGAGCAGGGACGACAGCATCTTGCGCGCGGCTTCGACCATTTCGCTTGGAGCCTCTGTCCGGTGTCGGCGCGTGCGCCCCGCGTCGGGATACTCACCATGGGCGAGTATGATGGCCAAGCGCGCCGGGGTCGATGGGCTTCGAGGGACGTTCGCCGGGCTTGCGGGGCGGGGAGGGTGCGGGCATAAGGCGGGGGCAGGGAGCGTCACCCGCGCGTCCGGAACGAGGGAGATCCCATGCCCATGACGAACGCCACCGACTGGATCGCCGGGTTCCCGGGGCTCGACGCGCTCGACGACGAGGCGCGCGCCCTGCTTGCGCGCGATGCCCGGCCGGCGCTGCTGCCTCCCGGCACGGTGGCGTTTCGCGCCGGCGATCCCTGCCTCAGCTACATCTTCGTCGTCTCGGGCACGGTCCGGGTGCGCGAGGTCTCGGAATCAGGGCGCGAGATCGTGCTCTACCGGGTCGTCGCGGGCGAGACCTGCGTGCTGACGACCGCCTGCCTGATGGCGCGCGAGGACTACGCCGCCGAGGGCGTGGCCGAGGGCGAAGTGCGCGCCGTCCTGGTGCCGGCCGACTGCTTCCGCCGGCTTCTCGACCGATCGGCGGCATTCCGCGATTTCGTGTTCGCGACCTTCGCCCGCCGGCTCAACGACCTCGTGCTGCTGGTCGACGAGGTGGTGTTCGGCCAGATCGACGCGCGCCTCGCCCAATGCCTTCTCGACCGCGCGGGCCGAGACGGGGTCGTGCGGCTCACCCATCACGAGATCGCGGTCGAGCTCGGCACCGCGCGCGAGGTGGTGAGTCGCCAGCTCAAGGCCTTCGAGCGCGAGGGCCGGGTCCGCCTCGAACGCGGCCGGATCGAAATTCGCGATCGCGGGGCGCTGGCCACCCTCGCCCGCCAACCGGGCTAGCTTCGACACACAAGCGCAAGGCGCGTCAAGCTAGATCATTGGTGAAAGCCAGACAACAACGCGGTTCTGACTTTTTGCTCCCGGAACCACACCTCGATCAGCTATTGCCATGATCCGATCCGCAAATAGGGGTGACTGACGTGGCGGCCTATGAGGAACGTATGCTGAGACGCGGGCTTGGTAAAAGCGTCCAGTTGGTCAATTGTTTATGTCGGTCGTTCCTTCCATGTCATGCCGTCTAGCTCGCAGAGGGCATCAGCAATGTATCGAAGACGTGGATTAAGGCCGTTTGAAAATGCAGAGAGGAAAACCTGAACCCCCGCTTTCAAAACTTCTTGGACTAGAGGTTCGTAGTCTCCATCCCCACTCATAAGAAGTATAGCATCAGTATTTCCATTATAGACGTGACTTAAGACATCAACACAAAGCTGAATATCAACTCCCTTACCGCTACGAGTTTTCTTGTCTTTTTTGAATACGCAAGGTGTTACCGAATTAGGTAACATGGAGGCCATATGTTTGGTGAAATTTAGCCTCCGCAGTGCCTCTCGAACTGAGTTGACGCGATCTTCGTCTCCAACAACGTATGTGTAGTAGGTAACCCGAAGAATTTCGTGATACTGCGCAAGATGTGTGAAAGATGGCGACCATATTGCTACATCGGGATCGTGAAACAGCTTGTCATCGCGGGGAACATAGCCCTGATTAAGCATCTCCTGGTATCGGCAGACCAAGTTTTCGCCATCCACGAAAACCATAATGCGCCTCGTGGGCCTGGCGAGAAGGGCCTCTGTAGCCGGGTTCATCCTGAAATCATCCCACATTGTTGAACAGTCTGGCAACGCGATGAGGATATATTCTGCTTGCTGATCATGTCGCCAAAATCCTGTTTATCATGTCCTGCAGCAGTTGTTGAACCAGTGGGGATGTCGACAAGCCCGTGTGGCATCCGAGTCTTGGCGGGCTGATTCATCGGCTCGCCAGTTTCGTGTTCCGGCTTGGTGACTAAGTTACTGTCGTGGGCGGCGGGTTGGGGTTCACTCCGGGCGTTCGGAACAATCCGGAAGGATGGAGGAAGTCATGCTTTCCAAGAACGTCGGAACCGCGGACCGGATCGTCCGCATCCTGCTCGGCATCGTGTTGATCGCGCTGGTTTTCGTCGGCCCGCAGACGCCCTGGGGCTGGATCGGCGTGATCCCGCTCGTGACCGGCTTGGTCGCGCGTTGCCCGGCGTACTCGCTGTTCGGCATCCGCACCTGTTCGACCGGCGGGTCGACCGAGCGCCACGCGCACTGAGCCCGCCGCGCGCCGCGGAGAGAAACACGGCCCTTGCCATGGGCGGTCGTCCCGGCTAACACGGCGCCGGGAAAGGAGACTGACATGGCAACGGGCAAGGTCCGCGCCGCGATCATCGGCGCGAGCGGCTATACGGGGGCGGAGCTGATCCGCCTGCTCGCCGGGCATCCGGACATCGCGATCGCGACCCTGATCGCGGCGCGCCGCGCGGGCGAGCCGATCGGCGCGGTGTTCCCCCATCTCGCGCCTTATGGCCTGCCCGATCTGGTGGCGCTCGACGCGGTAGATTGGTCGGCGCACGACGTCGCGTTCTGCTGCCTGCCCCATGGCACCACCCAGGAGGTGATCGCGGGGCTGCCGCGAACGCTCAAGATCGTCGATCTCTCGGCCGACTTCCGGCTCGCCGACACCGCCGAATACGCGCGCTGGTACGGGCGCGAGCACGGCGCGCCCGAGTTGCAGCGCGAGGCGGTCTACGGCCTCGCCGAGATCGCGCGCGAGCGGATCAAGGCCGCCCGGCTGGTGGCCAACCCGGGCTGCTATCCCACCACCGCGATGCTGCCACTGGTGCCGTTGGTCGAGGCCGGCGCGATCGATCCCGACGAGATCGTCATCGACGCCAAGTCGGGCGTGACCGGCGCGGGGCGCGCGGTCCGCGAGAACATGCTCTATGCCGAGGTCGCCGAGGGGGTGCACGCCTACGCCATCGCCGGGCACCGCCACGCGCCCGAGATCGAGCAGGGGCTCGCCGAGGCCGCGGGCCGCGCGGTCACGGTCACTTTCACGCCCCATCTCATGCCCATGAACCGGGGCATCCTGGCGACCACCTATGTCCGTTGCGCCGAGGGCTGGGACGCCGCCGGGCTCCGCCGCCTGCTCGCCGAGCGCTACGGGGCGGCCGAGCCCTTCGTCCATGTGCTCGCCGAGGGCGCGGCGCCCGCGACCCGCCACGTGCGCGGCTCGAACGCCTGCCTGATCGGCGTGTTCGGCGACCGGCGCCCGGGCCGCGCGATCCTGGTCTCGGCGACCGACAACCTGGTCAAGGGCGCCGTCGGCCAAGCGGTCCAGTGCATGAACCTGATGTGCGGGCTGGACGAAACCGCCGGCCTCTCGGGCCTGCCCCAGTTTCCGTGAGCGGCGCGATCATCCTGCCCTATCGCGACGTGGCCCCGCGCATCGCGCCGGACGCCTTCGTCGCGCCCGGGGCGGCGGTGATCGGCGACGTCGAGATCGGCGCGCGGTCGAGCGTCTGGTTCGGCTGCGTGCTGCGCGGCGACGTCAACTACGTCCGGATCGGCGCGCGGACCAACCTTCAGGACGGCACCGTCGTCCATGTGGCGAGCGACGGCCCGGCGACGATCATCGGCGACGACGTGACCGTCGGCCACGGCGCGGTGATCCACGCGTGTTCGCTGGAGAACGGCTGTTTCGTCGGCATCCGCGCGACCGTCATGGACGGCGCCGTGGTCGAAAGCGGCGCGATGGTCGCGGCGGGCGCGCTGGTCACGCCGGACAAGCGAGTACCCGCGGGCGAGCTTTGGGCGGGCGCGCCGGCGCGCAAGGTACGCGAACTCGGCGAGGAGGAGTTCGCCGCATACGCCGCCATCGCCGCCCATTACGTGAACCTCGCCCGCGAGTACCGGTAGCGCGGGTCTCTCGCCCGTCCGCCCCCTCGCCCTAAATCCCTCTCCCACGGAGGGGAGAGGGACTTGTCGTGCCGACCCGAATTTCCCCTCTCCCCTCGTGGGAGAGGGAGGGGCCCGCCGCGAAGCGGTGGGAGGGTGAGGGGGCGAAT
>CAZHDF010000226.1:0-5048 GCA_964531525.1 uncultured Alphaproteobacteria bacterium
CCCGGCCACCCACGGGATCGTAGGATAGGGGTGGCCGGGCGGGGGAGCGGGCCGGTGCCGACTCATTGTGGATGAATCATGCGCCATCCAGTCGCCATGCGGCTCGCGCTTTATCAGCCCGACATCCCCCAGAACACGGGGACCATCCTGCGGCTCGCGGCCTGCCTGGGGGTCGCGGTCGACGTGATCGAACCCTGCGGCTTCGCGCTCCACGACCGGGGGCTGCGCCGCGCCGGGCTCGATTACCTGGCGCGCGCGGCGCTGACCCGGCACCGCTCGTGGCAGGCGTATCTCGCGGCGCGCGCGGATGCGGACCCGGGCGCGCGGGGCCGGCTCGTGCTGCTGACCACGCGGGCCGAGACGCCCTATACCGCCTTCGCCTTCCGCGCCGACGACACCCTTCTGCTGGGGCGCGAGAGCGCGGGCGTCGAGGACGCGGTGCACGCGGCGGCCGATGTCCGGCTGCGCATTCCCATGCGCCCGGGGCTGCGCTCGCTCAACGTCGCGGTGGCGGCGGCGATGGTGCTCGGCGAGGCGCTGCGCCAGACCGGCGGCTTCCCGGCGACCGAGGCCGAGCCCTTCCCCGCCGCCGTCGGAGAAACCGGATGAGCGCCACGGTGAACGCCCTGGCCGAACGCCGCAAATCGGCCGCCTCGGCCTGGTTCAACGCGCTGCGCGACCGCATCTGCGCGGCCTTCGAGGCGATCGAGGACGACTACGCCGGCCCGGACGCCGCCGACGCCCCGCCCGGGCGCTTCGCGCGCCGCGCCTGGGACCACGCGGGCGGCGGCGGCGGCGTCTCGGCGGTCATGCGGGGGCGCGTGTTCGAGAAGGTCGGCGTCAACGTCTCGACCGTCCGGGGAACCTTCGCGGATGCCTTTCGCGGGCGCATCCCGGGCACCGAGGAAAGCGGCGCCTATTGGGCGAGCGGCATTTCGCTGGTCGCGCACATGCGCTCGCCCCGGGTGCCGGCGGCCCATATGAACACCCGCCATATCGTGACCGGCGAGGCCTGGTTCGGCGGCGGCGCGGACCTGACCCCCAGCCTTCCCGATACCGACCTCAACGCCGCCGAGGTCGCCGATTTCCACGCCGCGCTCAAGGCCTGCTGCGACGCCCACGCGCCCGCCGACTACCCGCGCTTCAAGCAATGGGCCGACGACTATTTCTTTCTGCCCCACCGGGACGAGGCGCGCGGCGCGGGCGGCATCTTCTACGACAATCTCGCGAGCGGCGACTGGGAGGCCGACTTCGCCTTCACCCGCGCCGTGGGCGAGACCTTCCTGGATCTGTTCCCACGCCTTGCGCGGCGACGCATGAACGAGCCCTTCACCGCCGAGGAGCGCGCGGCCCAGCTCGTGCGCCGCGGGCGCTACGTCGAGTTCAACCTGCTCTACGACCGGGGCACCCAGTTCGGCCTCCAGACCGGCGGCGACGTCGAGGCGATCCTGATGTCGCTGCCCCCGGTCGTCCACTGGCCGTAGGGTCGTTCCCGGACCGCGCTCGGAAAGATCGGCGGACGCGAAAATCGCTGTCTTGAAAAGACAGCGGTTTCAAGGACTAGAACATGATGTGTTTAAGTCGGCACCGGCCCACTCCCCCGCCCGGCCACCCATATCCTACGATCCCGTGGGTGGCCGGGCGGGGGAGTGGGCCGGTGCCGATTCGATGCAAAAACATCATGATCTAGCGAAACGGAACATAGGCGAAGACCTTGCCGGTTCCGTCCCGCATGCGGGGTTCGCGGCAGGGAAACACGCGCAGGCCGCGCCGCCGCAGCGCCGCGGCGACTTGCTCGATCATGGGCTTTCCGCTGCCCTTCTCGACGAAGGGGGACTTGATCCAGGCGCTTCGCCCGGGGGTGGAGAGGTAGCGATCCATCCCCTTGATGGCTTCGAGCTCCGCGCCGTTGATCGTGACGAACACATGGGTCGTCTCGGGATGGTCCCGGAACACCTCGTCGAAGGTGACCGCGGGCACGTCGATGACCTTTTCGGACTTGGGATAGAAGGCCTCGGCGTTGGTGAGCGCGATCCGATTGTTTTCGACGCTTCCCTCGTCGTCGTAGGTCTCGAAGGAAACGGTCCCGCTCTCGCGCCAGATGGCCCGGTTGATGACCTCGATCCTGTCCCGCCGGGGGACGGCCTTCAGCCCCTCGACCAGGGCCGCGTGGTTCTTCGGGTCGGCTTCGATCAGGATCACCCGGCCGTCCGGGCCGACGCATTCGGCGAGCTCCCCGGCGTACTCCGCGCGGTAGAAGCCGATATAGGCGAGGGCCTCGCCCGGTCTTACGTAGAGCCTCGCCGGCGCGTTCGCGGTGATGTGCCGATGATAAAGGCCGAGTAGGGTCAGTCGCAGATTGGATCGCGGCAGCGACGCGATGAAGTTCTGCACCGCCGGCCGCTCGAAGATCCGTGGCAACAGGGTCATGGCCGTTCTCGCGCCTCGCGCTGATTGAGGGGCTTTTGCGTCATCCTCTAGGCCACCGCCCCGTCGCTCATCGCGGCGCGCACCGCTTCCGCGACCGACCGCGCCTCGGCTTGCGTCAGCGTCGCGCTGGACGGCAGCCACATCCCGCGTCGCGCCACGTCGATCGCCCCCGGAAACGGCTCGTCCTTCGCCCGGTACGGCGGCTGGGTATGTAGCGGATGCCAGAAGGCCCGGTGCCCGATCCCCCGCTCGCGCAGGGCCCGCGAAAGCCGGGGCCGGTCGGTCACGAGGATGTCGAACCACTGCAAGACGGTTCCGTCGTCGGGGGTGTCCGGAATCACGATGCCCGGGCAGTCGCGGAGCGGTTCCCGATACCAACGAACGAATGCGCGCGCCTGCGCGACCCGCTCGGCGAGTCTTTCCATCTGCGCGACGCCGACCGCCGCCTGCAGGTTGGTGAACTTGAAGTTGAAGCCGAGAGCGGGGTGCGGATCGTCGCCCCCGGTTCCCTGGACGCGCCGTCCCTGATCCTTGAGCTCGCGCAGGCGCGCCGCGAGCGCCGCGTCGTCGGTGACCACGGCCCCGCCTTGACCGGTGCAGATTCGCTTGTTGGCCGAGAACGAGAAGCATCCCGCGCGGCCGAACGAGCCCAGCGCCCTTCCCTTGGGCGCGGAGCCCAGGCCCTCGGCGGCATCGCACACGATCTCCAGGCCGTGGGTCTCGCAAATTCGCGTGATTTCCTCGTAGGCCGCGCCGCGGCCGTTGACATCGACCGGGACGACCGCCTTGGTCCTCGATCCGATGGCCTTCTCCAGCCTGTCGGGGTCGATGGAGAACGACCGGGGCTCGATGTCGACGAGACGCACGTCCGCCCCGGTCAGCCTGACCGCGTTCGCCGTGGCGATGAACGTCAGATCCGGCACGATGACCTCGTCGCCGGGACCGATGCCGAGCGCCATCAGCGCCAGGGCGATCGCCACGGTGCCGCTCGTCACCGCGATGCAGTGCTCGACGCCGGTCGCGGTCGCGATCATTCGCTCGAACGCGCGGGTCACGTCGCCATCGTTCAGGTAATTGCTGTCGAGCACGGCCTCCAGCAGTTCGCGCTCGCGCGCGCCGGTCGCGGGCGCGTAGAACGCGATCGCTGTTCCTGGGCTCGATTCAAACCGCGTCTCGGTCTCGGCGGGCATTGCTGGGTTCCTGTTTCTCCGTACGGCGGCGACGTTTCCGGGCGCGCTATCCCGTCCGCGCCCTTCCCCGAGCATCCCGCTCTAATCGACGATCCGGGGTTCGGGTAACGGCATGATGAACTTCCCCTCGTAGCCCTTGCGGCGCAGCAGCGCCATGAGCTCGTCGCCCACGTGCCACGACAGCATGAGCGCGTAGGGCGGCTGGTCCTCGAACAGCTTTTTCTCGTCGACCACCGGGATGCGGGTGCCGGGGATGTACTTGCCGATCTTGTGGGACGTCGGCACCTCCATCACCATTTCGACGAGCCCGTCGTCGATGCCGACGTAATTGATCAGCGTGCTCGCCCGCGACGGCGCGCCGATCCCGTAGACCCGCTCGCCGCGCGCCTTGATCGGCGCGAGCAGGCGATGGAGATCGAGCTTGGACTGCACCACCCGGCGGCGGAAGTCGGCGAGCGCCGCGCCGTCGTCGAGGCCCGCCGCGCGCTCGGCGTCGAGCAGCGCGGCGACGCTGTCGCGGACCGCGCGCGCGCCCTTGCGTCCGGCATAGACCCGGATCGAGCCGCCATGGGTCGGGATGCGCTTGGCGTGAAAGACTTCGAGCCCATGGTCGGCGAGCAGCCGCTTCATGGCGCCCAGATGATAGTAGCGAAGATGCTCGTGATAGATGGTGTCGTATTGCAGCGTCTCGACCAGCGCCGCGAGGTAGTGGGATTCGTTGACGAACACCCCGTCGTCGCCGAGCAGCGCGACGATCCCCTCGACCACCGCGTGGGGGTCGTGGATATGGGCGAAGACGTTGGCCGCCGTGATCAGCGTCGCCTTGCCGTGGCGCGCCTCGACCTCGGCCACGGTCTCGGGGCCGAAGTAGGCGGTGAGCGTGTCGATCCCGTTCTCGCGCGCGACCTCTCCGGCCCGCGAGGGCTCGATGCCCAGCACCCGATGGCCGCCGTCCTTGAAGTTGGCGAGCAGGGTGCCGTCGTTCGAGCCGATGTCGATCACCAGATCGTCCGGCCCGAGACCCAGAAGCGGCGCGGCCTCGCGGTAGAGCTCGGCGAAGTTCTCGCGCAGGATCCGGGTGGTCCCCGAAAGATAGGGGTAGGAGTAGGGAAACAGCACCTCGGCATCGACCTCGAGCCCGATCTGGACGTGGCCGCAGGCCGCGCAGCGCAGCAGTTCGAGCGGAAAGGCGGGCTGCTCCTCGGCCGCGGCGCCGATCGGCGGCATGGTGTTGACCGGCGGGATGTAGCCGAGAAACAGGATCGAGCCGAGATCGTCGCCGCCGCAGATCTGGCAACGGGTGATCGGACGGGACGAGGCGACGTAGCGCGGCATCGAGGGCTCCGGTCTTGTTCGGGCTAGAGCATGATGTATTTAAGTCGGCACCGGCCCACTCCCCCGCCCGGCCACCCACGGGATCGTAGAATA
>CAZHDF010000227.1:0-4873 GCA_964531525.1 uncultured Alphaproteobacteria bacterium
TGTTCAGCCAGCGCGGCGTGCTCAGCCTCGCGCACAACCAGCACGACCTGCGCGATCTGCACCGCCGGGTCAACGCGATCCGCCTCAACGGAATCGATTCCGACTTTCTCTCGCCGGCCGAGATCAAGGCCTTCTGCCCGATCCTCAACACCTCGCCCAATGCCCGCTATCCGATCGTCGGCGCCTCGCTCCAGCGGCGCGGCGGGGTGGCGCGCCACGACGCGGTCGCCTGGGGCTATGCCCGGGCCGCCGACGAACGCGGGGTCGATATCATCCAGAACTGCGAGGTTACCGGCATCCGCCGCGAAGGAAACCGGGTGGTCGGGGTCGAGACCACGCGCGGCTACATCCGCGCCAACAAGATCGCGTCCGCCGTCGCCGGGCATACCAGCGTCGTCGCCGCCATGGTGGGCCTACGCCTGCCGATCGAGAGCCACCCGCTCCAGGCGCTGGTGTCCGAGCCGCTCAAGCCGATGCTGGATACGGTCATCATGTCGAACAGCGTGCATGTCTACGTCAGCCAGTCGGACCGGGGCGAGTTGGTCATGGGGGCGGGGATCGAGGCGCATACCTCCTACGCCCAGCGCTCCAGCCTGCACACGATCGAGGACATGATGGCGGCGATCATCGAGCTGATTCCGATCGTCAGCCGGCTGCGCCTGATGCGTCAATGGGCGGGCATCGTCGACGTCTGCCCCGACGCGAGCCCGATCCTTTCGACCACGCCGGTCGAGGGCTTCTACGTCAACGGCGGCTGGGGCACCGGCGGCTTCAAGTCGACGCCGGGCTCGGGCTGGTGTTACGCGCACACCATCGCGCGCGACCGGCCCCATCCGCTGAACGAGCCCTTCGCGCTCGAACGCTTCACCACCGGCCATCTCATCGACGAGCATGGCGCCGCCGGCGTCGCCCATTGACGGCGCGGGCGAACAACGGGAGCCGAACCGGATGTTTCTGATCGAATGCCCCTGGTGCGGACCGCGCGACGAGACCGAGTTCGCCTACGGCGGCGAGGCGCATATCGAGCGGCCGCGCAACCCGGACAAGCTCTCGGACGACGAATGGGCCGCGTATCTCTTTTTGCGGACCAACCCCAAGGGACCGCATCGCGAGCGCTGGATGCACGCCCAGGGCTGCCGGCGTTGGTTCAACGTCGAGCGCGACACGGTCAGCCACGTGATCCGGGCGGTCTACAAGATGGGCGAGACCCCGCCGACGGACGCGGAGGACAAGGCATGACCGGGCGGCGGCTGGTCGAGGGCGGGCGCATCGATCGCGGCCGGCCCATTCGCTTCACCTTCAACGGGCGGGCGCATACGGGCTTCGCCGGCGACACGCTCGCCTCGGCGCTGATCGCCCAGGGGGTGCGCGTCGTCGGGCGCAGCTTCAAGTACCATCGCCCGCGCGGCGTGTTCACCGCCGGCCCCGAGGAGCCCAACGCCATCGTCCAGCTCGGCGAGGGCGCGCGGACCGAGCCCAACATGCGCGCGACCCAGGTCGAGCTTTACGACGGCCTGGTGGCGTCGAGCCTCCATTGCTGGCCGAGCGTCGATTTCGACGTCGGCGCGGTCAACGGCTGGTTCGCGCGGCTCATGCCGGCGGGCTTCTACTACAAGACCTTCATGTGGCCGCCGAGCCTGTGGATGACTTACGAGGCGGTGATCCGCCGCGCCGCCGGCATGGGCCGCGCGCCCGAGCTGCCCGACCCCGACCGCTACGACAAGCGCCACGCCCATTGCGACGTTTTGATCGCGGGCGGCGGGCCGGCGGGGCTTGCGGCGGCGCTCGCGGCGGGACGCGCGGGCGCGCGCGTGATCCTCGCCGACGAGCAAAGCGAACTCGGCGGCGCGCTTCTCGGCGGCCGCGCCGAGATCGACGGCGCGCCGGCGCTCGACTGGGTCGCGGCGGCGGTGGCCGAGCTCCGCTCGCTGCCCGAGGTCCGGCTGCTCGCGCGCGCCACCGTGTTCGGCTACTACGACCACAACTACCTCGGCGCGGTCGAGCGCGTGACCGACCATCTCGGCCCGGTCGCCGCGCCCGAGGGGCTGCCGCGCCAGCGCCTGTGGAAGATCCGCGCCCGCCAAGTGGTGCTCGCCGCCGGGGCGCACGAGCGCCCGCTGGTGTTCGCCGACAACGATCGCCCCGGCGTCATGCTCGCCGGCGCCGCGCGCACCTACGTCAACCGCTACGGCGTCGTGCCGGGCGGGCGCGCGGTGGTGTTCACCAACAACGACAGCGCCTACGAGGCGGCGCTCGACCTCGCCGCCGCCGGGGCGACGGTCGCCGCGGTGGTCGACGCCCGGCCCGAGCCGCGCGGCCCGCTCGCCGAGCGGCTGCGCGAGGCGGGCATCGAGATTCTCGGCGGTCAGGCGGTGGTCGCGACCCACGGGGGCAAGGGAGTCGAGGCGGTCGAGGTCATGCGCCTCGCCGACGACGGCGACGGCCTGACGGGCGCGGCCCGGCGGATAAGCTGCGATCTTCTCTGCGTCTCGGGGGGATGGAACCCGGCGGTGCATCTGTTTTCGCAGTCGCGCGGGCGGCTGCGCTTCGACGACGCGCTCGCGGCCTTCGTTCCCGGCGAATCGGTCCAGGCCGAGCGCTCGGCGGGCGCGGCGAACGGCGCCTTCGGCCTCGGCGCGGCGCTCGCGCAAGGGTTCGCCGCGGGGCACGAGGCGGCGCGCGCGGCGGGCTTCGGCAAGGGAAGCGCGCCCAAGCCGCCGCCGGTCGAAGAGCTCGAGGCGACACCCATCCGCCCGCTCTGGAAAGTGCCCGCGCCCGGCGGCAAGCGTCCGGTCAAGCATTTCGTCGATATCCAGCACGATGTCACCGTCGCCGACATCGCGGTCGCCCACCGCGAGGGCTACGAATCGGTCGAGCATCTCAAGCGCTACACCACCACCGGCATGGGCACCGATCAGGGCAAGACGAGCAACGTCAACGCGCTCGCGATCCTCGCCGAGCTTTCGGGCGCCGAAATTCCGGCGGTCGGCACCACCACCTTCCGCCCGCCCTATACGCCGGTCGGCTACGGGGTGCTCGCCGGGCGCGACGTGGGCGATTTGTGGGAGCCCGTGCGCCAGACGCCCATGCACCACTGGCACGCGGCCAACGGCGCGGTGTTCGAGGACGTCGGCCAGTGGAAGCGCCCCTGGTACTACCCGCGCGAGGGCGAGGGCATGCAGGACGCGGTCAACCGCGAATGCCTCGCCGTGCGTACCGGGCTCGGCATCTTCGACGCCACCACGCTCGGCAAGATCGACATCCAGGGGCCGGACGCGGCCGAGCTCCTCAATCGGGTCTACACCAACGCCTGGGACAAGCTCGCGATCGGGCGCTGCCGCTACGGGCTGATGCTGGGCGAGGACGGCATGGTGTTCGACGACGGCGTGACCTCGCGCCTCGGCGAGCACCATTTTCACATGACCACGACTACCGGCGGCGCGGCTCGGGTGCTCGCTTGGCTCGAGGAATGGCTCCAGACCGAATGGCCCAAGATGAAGGTCTACTGCACCTCGGTCACCGGGCAGTGGGCGGTGGCCGCGATCGTCGGGCCGCGCGCGCGCCGGCTGCTGGGCGAGCTGTGCGACGACATCGACCTCGATGCGCGGGCCTTTCCCTTCATGTCATGGCGCGAGGGCACGGTCGCCGGGATTCCGGCGCGCGTGTTCCGGGTCAGCTTCTCGGGCGAGCTCGCCTACGAGATCAACGTGCCCGCGAGCTACGGCGTCGCGTTGTGGCGGGCGTTGGTGACCGCCGGCCAGAAGTACGACATCACGCCCTACGGCACCGAGGCGATGCACGTGCTGCGCGCCGAGAAGGGCTTCATCGTCGTCGGCCACGACACCGACGGCACGGTGACGCCCCAGGACCTCGGCATGGACTGGATCGTGAGCAAGAAAAAGAAGGACTTCATCGGCAAGCGCTCGTTCGAGCGCGCCGATAATGCGCGTCCCGACCGCAAGCAGCTCGTCGGGCTGCTGACCGACGATCCCAAGGAGGTGCTGCCCGAGGGCGCCCAGATCGTCGCCGAGTTGCGCGCCCGCCCGCCGATGCCGATGGAGGGCCATGTGACGTCGAGCTACTGGAGCCCGATTCTCGGCCGTTCGATCGCGCTCGCGCTGCTCAAGGGCGGCCATGAACGCCATGGCGAGACCGTCACCGTTTCGTTGACCGGCGGTCCGGTGCGCGCCAAGGTGACCGCGCCGCAGTTCTACGACCTCGAAGGGGAGCGGCTCCGTGCCTGACAGCTATCTGCGCCTCGGCGTTCTCGATCACCGCCACCTCGAAGCCCGCGCCGTCGACGACCCGGGCGAGGCGGGGGTGACGCTTTGCGAGCGGCGCTTCATGGGCAAGATCAACCTGCGCGGCGAACCCGTGCGTCCGTTCCGCGACGCGGTCAAGAAGGCGCTCGGCGTCGCCCCGCCGGTCAAGCCCAACACGGTCGCGGCGGGCGAGAATTGCGCGATCCTCTGGCTCGGCCCCAACGAATGGCTGGTGACGACGCCGCCGGGAGCCGAGGGGGCGGCGCTCGCGGCGCTCGGCGAGGCGCTCGGTAAGCGTCACGCGGCGATCACCGACGTGAGCGAGGCGCGCGCCGTGATCGGGCTCGCCGGCCCCCGGGCGCGCGACGTGCTGGCGAAGGGCTGTGCGCTCGACCTCCACCCCCGTGTCTTCAAGACCGGGCAATGCGCCCAGAGCGCGCTCGCCAAGGCGGGCGTGATCCTGCACCAGACCGACGACGCGCCGGCCTACGATATCCACGTGGACCGGAGCTTCGCCGACTACCTCTGGCGCTGGCTCGAGGACGCCGCCGCCGAATACGGTTTCGCCATTATCCGAGGCTGATTCCCTCGTTCGGTTGCAAGCGCCCCCC
>CAZHDF010000228.1:0-4850 GCA_964531525.1 uncultured Alphaproteobacteria bacterium
ACCTGGGCGCGGACGATCTCGCCGTGGCGCGAACACGCGGGATCGGCGAGTTCGACGAAGACGTCGGTGATCGCGTCCGGCGGCGGCAGGGTCTCGGGGTCCTCGCCGGGCATGGCCTCGGCGCGCATGCGCGTGCGCACCACGCCGGGATCGACCAGGTTGACGCGCAGGTTCGTCCGCAGGGTTTCGGCGGCGTAGGTCAGGACCATCGCCTCGAGTGCCGCCTTGCTCGTCGCATAGGCTCCCCAATAGGCGGTCGGCTCGCGCGTGATGCCCGAGGTGACGAAGATCGCCCGCCCCGCGTCGCCGGCGCGCAGCAGCGCGTCCATGCTGCGGATCAAGCGCCAGTTCGCGGTGACGTTGAGCGCCAGAGTGTGCTCCCAGAGGTCGGGCGTGTAATGGCCGAGGGGGCGCAGGCCCCCCAGGGTCGCCGCGTTGCCGACCAGCACGTCGAGTCGCCCGAAGCGCTCGTGAATCGCCGCGCCCAGCCGGTCGATGGCGTCGAAGTCGCAGAGATCGAGCGGTACCAGCGTCGCCTTGCCGCCTTGGGCGCGCACCGCGTCGTCGGTCTCCTCGAGCCCGCCTTCGGTGCGCGCGACGAGAACCAGGGTCGCGCCCTCGGCGGCGAAGCGCCGGGCGATCGCGGCGCCGATCCCGCGCGAGGCCCCGGTGATCAGCGCGACGCGCCCGTCGAGGCGTCGCGTCGCGGTGGGGTCGGCGGCGCTCATGCCATCTTGGCGAGCAACGACATCTGCCGGCCGTCGTTGCCGCCCTCGTGGTCGCTCAGCGCGATCGGATAGTCGCCGGTGAAGCAGGCGTCGCAGTACTGCGGCTGGGTGGCGTCGCGGCCCGGCTCGCCGACCGCGCGGTAGAGCCCGTCGAGCGAGATGAAGGCGAGGCTGTCGACGCCGATATGCTCGGCCATGCCGGCGAGGTCGAAACGCGCGGCGAGCAGCTTCTCGCGCGCCGGGGTATCGACGCCGTAGAAGCAGGAGTGCGTGGTCGGCGGGCTCGCGATGCGCATATGGACCTCGCTCGCCCCGGCGCTACGCACCATCTCGACGATCTTGGTCGAGGTCGTGCCGCGCACGATGCTGTCGTCGACCAGCACCACGCGTCGTCCCCGCAGGCTGGCGGCGTTGGCGTTGTGCTTGAGCTTGACGCCCAGGTGGCGGATCTGGTCGGTGGGCTCGATGAAGGTGCGCCCGACGTAGTGGTTGCGGATGATGCCGAGCTCGAAGGGAAGCCCGGCCTCGGCGGCGTAGCCGACGCCCGCGGGCACGCCCGAATCGGGGACCGGGACGACGATATCGGCGGGCGGGCCGCTCTCGCGCGCGAGTTCGGCGCCGATGCGCTTGCGCGCCTCGTAGACGCTGGCGCCCTCGACCACGCTGTCGGGGCGCGCGAAATACACGTACTCGAAGATGCAGAAGCGTCGTGGTCGGGGCGGGAAGGGACGCAGGCTGCGCAGCCCGTCCTTGTCGATCACCACGATCTCGCCCGGCTCCACGTCGCGCAGGAAGCGCGCGCCGATGATATCGAGCGCGCAGGTCTCGGAGGCGAGGATCGTCGCCCCCTCGATCTCGCCCAGAACCAGCGGGCGCACGCCCAGCGGGTCGCGCAGGCCGATCAGCGCGTCCTCGGTCAGCGCGATCAGCGAGTACGCCCCCTCGACCCGGTCGAGCGCGTCGATCAATCGGTCGACCACCGTGCCGTGGTTGCTGATCGCGATCAGATGCACGATCACCTCGGTGTCGGTGGTCGACTGGAACAGGCAGCCCCGGCGCACCAGCCGGTCGCGCAGCAGGCCCGCGTTGGTCAGGTTGCCGTTGTGCGCGATCGCGAGGCCGCCGAAGGCGAACTCGGCGAACAGCGGCTGGACGTTGCGCAGCAGCGTCTCGCCGGTGGTCGAATAGCGCACGTGGCCGATCGCGGCATGGCCTTGCAACTGCTCGATCACGGCGGGCGAGGTGAAGCTGTCGCCGACCAGGCCGAGGCAGCGGTGGCCGTGGAAATGGCGGCCGTCGAAGGTGACGATGCCCGCCGCCTCCTGGCCGCGATGCTGAAGGGCGTGAAGCCCGAGGGCGGCATGCGGCGCGGCCTCGGCGTGGCCGAAGATGCCGAAGATGCCGCATTCCTCGCGCGGGTGATCGTCGTCGAAGGGGTGATGGGTGGTCATCGCTCGGCTATCGCCGCCCTCCCGTCCGTCTATTGGGTGTTCTGGAACAATCGGTCGAGCGCTTTGCGCTCGGCGCTCGAATAGCCCGACGGCTTGCCGTCGTTGCCGCTCGCCGGGGGTGGGTTCATCAAGGTCTCGTAGTCGCGCTTGCTGCGATTCTCGGCCGACGCGCTAGGCGCCCAGTCGGCCCGCGCCGCCGCCGGAATCGCGCGCGAGATCAGCTCGGCGCCATATTCGACCAGCGGCAGCGCGCGCGCCTGGCGCAGCCAGTCGGGCTGCTCGCCGGGCGGCACCGCCCAGGCGATCATCAGGTACGCGATAGAGACGATGATCGCGCCGCGCAGCACGCCGAACACGAAGCCCAGCGAGCGGTCGAGCGCGCCGAGATGACTTTCCCTGACCCGGCGCGAGATCGCGTGGCCGATCACCGACATGGTGACCAGGGCGGCGACGAACAGGAGCGCGCCGGTCGCGAGGTCGGCGACCAGGGGTGAATCGATCAACTGTCGGGTATAGGGACGCAGCGCGTTGAAGCCGTAGTAGGCGACCCCGGCGGCGACCACCCAGCCGACGATCGACAGAAGCTCGCGCACCACGCCCCGGAAGAAGGCGAGCGCGCCCGAGACGAGGATGACCCCGACGATGATGATATCGACGGCGTTGATGGGGATGCTGTCCATCCGGTTCCGTATCGTCCCAGGTTTCGTCCCGCCTAGTCGCGGGTCGCTTGGGCGGCTCCATATGCGCCGGCCGCGCTCTTTTCGATCAGTGCCACCAGGTCCGCGAGCCGCGCGATTTCGACCAGATCGAGCCCGCGCGGCCCCTTTCCCCGGTCTTTTCCCCGGCCAGCGGGGGCGAAGGCGCGGGTGAAACCGAGCTTCGCGGCTTCCTTGAGGCGCGCCTCGGCCTGGCTCACGGCGCGCACCTCGCCCGAAAGACCGATCTCGCCGAACACCACCGTGGTCGCGGAAAGCGCTGCGCCGGTGAGCGAGGAGACCAGCGCCGCGGCGACCGCGAGGTCCGCCGCCGGCTCGCCGATCCGCAGGCCCCCGGCGACGTTTAAGTACACGTCGTTGCCGCCGAGGGCAAGGCCGCAGCGGGTGTCGAGCACCGCCATGATCATGGCGAGCCGGGCGGAATCCCAGCCCACCACGGCGCGCCTCGGGGTCGCGAGCGGCGAGGGGGCGACCAGCGCCTGGATCTCGACCAGCACCGGGCGGCTGCCTTCGAGGCCGGCGAAGACCGCGGTGCCGCTCACCTCCGTGTCGTGCTCGCCGAGGAACAGCGCCGAGGGGTTGGCGACCTCGATCAGCCCGCCGCCGGTCATCTCGAAAACACCGATTTCGTCGGTCGCGCCGAAGCGGTTCTTGACCGCGCGCAGGATGCGGAACTGATGACTGCGCTCGCCCTCGAAGTGGAGCACGGTGTCGACCATGTGCTCGAGCACGCGGGGGCCGGCGATCTGGCCGTCCTTGGTGACGTGGCCGACGAGCATCATCACCGTGCCGCGCCGCTTGGCGAAGCGGATCAGCTCCTGGGCGCTGGTTCGCACCTGGGCGACGGTGCCGGGGGCCGAATCGAGGCTGTCGACGAACATGGTCTGGATCGAATCGATCACCACCGCGTCGATCCCGTCGGCCTGATCGAGCGTGGTCAGCACGTCGCGCACGCTGGTCGCGGCGGCGAGCCGCACCGACGCCGCGCCAAGCCCGAGGCGGCGCGCCCGCAGGCGCACCTGGTCGACGGCCTCCTCGCCCGAGACATAGACGCAACTTCGTCCGCCTTTCGCGAGCGCCGCCGCCGCCTGAAGAAGAAGGGTCGACTTGCCCACGCCCGGATCGCCGCTGACCAGCGCCGCCGAGCCGCGGACCAGGCCGCCGCCGAACACCCGGTCGAGCTCGGCGATGCCGGTCGAAAGCCGCTCGGGCGCGGCCTCGGCCCCGTCCAGGGCGACCAACTCGATGGCGCGGCCCGCGCCGCGGCCGAGGCCCTTGGGCGGGGCCTCGCGGGGGGCCTCCTCGACGATGGTGTTCCACGCCCCGCAGGCGTCGCAGCGGCCGGCCCACTTGGCCTGGGTCGCGCCGCAGGCCTGGCAGGCGTAGCGATGGGCCGCTGCGGCCACGGCCGTCAGGCTCCTCTCCGTGCGGGCGGAAGGCCTCGGCCCGGGATCGCGGTCACGGCGGCGTCACCTCCATCCGGATCGGCCCTTCCGCGCGGCCGTGGATGAACTGGTCGACGTATGCGTTGCCGGTATGATCGATCTCGGCGACCGGCCCGGCCCAGATGATCTCGCCCTGGTAGATCATGGCGATGCGGTCGGCGATCTTGCGGGCGCTCGCCATGTCGTGGGTGATCGACAGCGTGGTCGCGCCGAGCTCGCGCACGCATTTCACGATCAGCTCGTTGATGACGTCGGCCATGATCGGGTCGAGCCCGGTGGTCGGCTCGTCGAAGAAGATGATCTCGGGCTCGGTCGCGATCGCGCGGGCGAGGGCGACGCGTTTCTGCATGCCGCCCGACAGCTCGGCCGGGCTCAGCCGTCCGACCTCGGGGCCGAGGCCGACCTGGGCGAGCTTCGCGATGGCGATCTCGCGGGCCTCGGCGCGCGGCATCTTGCGCCCCTGGATCAGGCCGAAGGCGACGTTCTCCCAGACCGGCAGGCTGTCGAACA
>CAZHDF010000229.1:0-4801 GCA_964531525.1 uncultured Alphaproteobacteria bacterium
AGGAAGGGATCATGTTCGACGGCTCGTCGATCGCCGGCTGGAAGGAGATCCACGAGTCCGACATGACCTTGATGCCCGATGCGGCGACCGCCCAGCTCGATCCCTTCGCCGCCCAGACCCAGCTCATCATCACCTGCGACGTGGTGGAGCCCTCGACCGGCGAAGGGTATTCGCGCGACCCGCGCTCGACCGCGAAGCGCGCCGAGGCCTATCTCAAGTACAGCGGGATCGGGGATTCCGCCTTCTTCGGGCCCGAGCTCGAGTTCTTCGTGTTCGACGACGTTCGCTTCGACGTCTCTATGAACCACACCTTCTATCTTCTTGATTCGGAAGAAGGGCCTTATGTCAGCGGTCGGGAATTCGCAGACGGCAACATCGGCCACCGCCCGCCGGTGAAGGGCGGCTACTTCCCGGTCCCGCCGGTCGATTCGCTGAGCGACATGCGCGCCGAGATGCTCACCGTCATGGGCGAGATGGGCATCGAGGTCGAGAAGCACCACCACGAGGTCGCGCCGGCCCAGAACGAGCTCGGGATCAAGGGCTCGACCCTTCTCGACATCGCCGACAAGGTGCAGATCTACAAGTACGTGGTCCACAACGTGGCCCACTCCTACGGCAAGACGGCGACCTTCATGCCCAAGCCGGTGTTCGAGGACAACGGATCGGGCATGCACGTGCATCAGTCGATCTGGAAAGACGGCAAGCCCCTGTTCGCGGGCGGCGGTTACGCCGACCTGTCGGACACGGCGCTCTACTACATCGGCGGCATCATCAAGCACGCCCGCGCGATCAACGCCTTCGCCAACCCGACGACCAACAGCTACAAGCGCCTGGTTCCGGGCTTCGAGGCGCCGGTGCTGCTCGCGTATTCGGCGCGCAACCGCTCGGCGTCGTGCCGCATCCCGCACGTCTCTTCGCCCAAGGGCAAGCGGGTCGAGGTCCGCTTCCCCGACCCGGCGGCGAACCCCTACCTCACTTTCGCCGCCATGCTGATGGCCGGCCTCGACGGGATCGAGAACAAGATCCATCCCGGCGATCCGATGGACAAGAACCTCTACGATCTGCCGCCCGAGGAGCTCAAGGACGTGCCCACCGTGTGCAACAGCCTGCGCCAGGCGCTTGAGGCGCTGGACGCCGACCGCGCCTTCCTCAAGAAGGGCGACGTGTTCTCGGACGACCTGATCGACGGCTACCTCGCGCTCAAGTGGGAGGAGGCGAAGACCGTCGACATGACGCCGCATCCGGCCGAGTTCAAGCTGTACTACAGCGTGTAGGACGGTCCCGAACGACCGATCGGCGGGCGCCCGGCCGGAAACCCGGCCGGGCGTTTTTTCCCGGCCTTGCTTTCGGCCGCGAAGGGGCCGCGCCTATTCGGCGGCGGGGACCGGACGCGGGCGGCCGTCGGCGTCGAGAGCGACGTAGACGAAGCGGCCTTCGGTGACGCGCACCGTCTCGCCGCTTCGGCGGCGGCGCACGACGGTCTCGACCTTGACCGCGATCGAGGTCCGCCCGACGCGCGTCACGTCGGCGTAGCAGCTCACCAGATCGCCGACGTAGACCGGCTCGTGAAAGGTCATGCCGTCGACGGCGACGGTGGCGACCCGGCCGCGCGCCCGCAAGCCCGCCACGATGCCGCCCGCGATGTCCATCTGCGCCATCAGCCAGCCGCCGAAGATGTCGCCCGAGGGGTTGGCGTCGGCGGGCATGGCGAGCGTGCGCACCGCGGGCTCGCGGCGCGGGCGCGCGCCTTCTCCGTCCTCGGACGATGCCGGCTCGTCGCGCGTGCTCATCCCGTCCCTTTCCAAGCTGCTTTCGTCGGCGATCAGATTAGCACGAATCGCCGTCGGCGAAGCCGCCGAATCCCCCATATGTAGTTGACTGTTCGACAGTCAGACACATGATCTCCGTTGCCGTGCGCCCAGCCCCTCCCTATAATCCGGGCCATGGCTGAGATGCCCGACCTCTTCGAAAGCGCGGGCCGGCGCCCGCCCGCGCCAAGCAGCGAGTACTCGGCGAAGGATATCGAGGTTCTCGAGGGCCTCGAGCCGGTCCGTCGCCGCCCGGCGATGTACATCGGCGGCACCGACGAGACCGCCGTTCACCACCTGTTCGCCGAGGTGCTCGACAACGCCATGGACGAAGCGGTGGCCGGACACGCCTCGCGGATCGAGGTCTCGCTCGCCGCCGACGGTTCGGTCACCGTGCGCGACAACGGCCGCGGAATCCCGGTCGATCCCCACCCCAAGTTCAAGGACCGTTCGGCGCTCGAGGTGATTCTCACCACTCTGCACGCCGGCGGCAAGTTCTCGAACAAGGTCTATCGCACCGCGAGCGGGCTTCACGGGGTCGGCGTCTCGGTGGTCAACGCGCTGTCCGACCGGCTGACGGTCGAGGTCGCGCGCGACAAGCGCCTGTGGCGGCAGAGCTATCGCCGGGGCAAGCCAACGGGGCCTCTGGTCAACGGCGGCGCGGTCCAGAATCGACGCGGCACGACGATCACCTTCCACCCCGATCCCGCGATCTTCGAGGACGGCGCGCGCCTGCGCCCGCGCAGGCTTTACCGGATGGTGCGGTCGAAGGCCTATCTCTTCCGCGGAGTCGAGATCCGCTGGCGCTGCGACCCCGGCCTGATCGGCCCGAAGGACGACACCCCGGCCGAGGACCGGCTTCACTTTCCGGGCGGACTCGCCGACTTCCTGGCCCAGGCCATCGACGGCCGCGAGATGGTGACGCCCGCCCCCTTCACCGGCCAGACAAGCCTTCCGGGCGGGGCCGGCTCGCTCGAGTGGGCGGTGGCCTGGACCCTCGACGGCGAGCCCTTCCTCAGCTCCTACTGCAACACGGTGCCGACGCCCCAGGGCGGCGCCCACGAGGCCGGTTTCCGCGCCGCGCTCGCGCGCGGGCTCAAGGCCTATGGCGAGCTCGTCGGCAATCGCCGCGCCGCCCAGATCACGGCCGAGGACATCGCCGGCTGCGCCTCGGCGCTTCTTTCGGTCTTCCTGCGCGACCCCCAGTTCCAGGGCCAGACCAAGGAAAAGCTGGTCACCCGCGAGGCGAGCCGGCTGGTCGAGGCGACGCTCAAGGACCACTTCGACCACTGGCTGGGGGCCGATCCCGCGGCGGCCAACGCGCTGCTTGCGCTCGCCATCGACCGCGCCGAGGAGCGCCGCCGCCGCCGCCGCGACAGCGAGGTCGCGCGCAAGACGGCGACCCGGCGGCTGCGCCTTCCCGGCAAGCTCGCCGACTGCGCCCGGGCGGGATCGCAGGGCACCGAGATCTTTCTGGTCGAAGGCGATTCGGCGGGCGGCTCGGCCAAGCAGGCGCGCGACCGCGAGACCCAGGCGGTGCTGCCGCTGCGCGGCAAGATCCTCAACGTGGCCAGCGCCTCGGCCGAGAAGCTGCGCGCCAATCAGGAGCTCAACGACCTCGCGCTCGCGCTCGGCTGCGGGACCGGCGCGCGCTACAGCGAAAAGGCGCTGCGCTATGAGCGCGTGATCATCATGACCGACGCCGACGTCGACGGCGCCCATATCGCGGCGCTTTTGATGACCTTCTTCTGGCGCGAGATGCCGGGGTTGATCGAGAACGGCCATCTCTACCTCGCCGCTCCGCCGCTCTACCGGCTGAGTCAGGGAGGAAAGACCCTCTACGCCCGCGACGACGCCCACCGCGACGCTCTGCTCGAAACCGAGTTCGCGGGCCGCGGCAAGGTCGAGATCAGCCGCTTCAAAGGCCTCGGCGAAATGCGGCCGGCCCAGCTCCGCGAGACCACCATGAACCCCAAGACGCGCACCCTTCTCAGGGTCGAGATCGCCGACGACGACCGCGCGCGCACCGAAGACCGGATCGAGAGCCTGATGGGACGCAAGCCCGAGCTTCGCTTCCGCTTCATCCAGGAGAATGCGAAGTTCGTTTCCGATCTGGATGTTTAGGGGTGGTTATTCACATCGCGATTCAACCAAATCCGAAGCTGTTCGCTCACGGCCCGGGGCCGCTCGAGCGGCGCGAGGTGCCCGCAGCGCCCCAGCACCACAAGGTCGGCCGAAGGAATCGCATTCGCCATCTCAAGCGCGTGCTCGACCGGCGTCGCCTGATCCTCGCGTCCGCAGAGCACCAGCGTCGGACAGGCGATGGCCGAGAGCCCGTCGCGATAGTCGCCGCGCGCCATGATCGCCCGGGTCTGGCGCAGGAACACGTCGCGGCCGAGCGACTGCGACATCTCCATCACCGCGCCGGTGATGGCCGCGTCTTCGAGATGGTCGGGATGAAGGTAATAGGGCATCAGGCGCGGGGTGACGCCTTGGAAGCGGCCGCGGGCGGCGAGCCGCAGCAGATCCTCGCGGCGCCGGCGGCGGGCGGGGCTGTCGGGCCGGGCGCTGGTGTCGAGAAGCGCGAGCCGAGCGACGCGCTCGGGCGCGCGCCGCATGATCTCGAGCGCGACATAGCCGCCCATCGACAGCCCGGCGAGCGCGAAGCGCTCGGGCGCGGCGGCGAGCGCCTGGTCGGCGAGCGCGGCCATGCTTTCGCCGCGGCTGAGGTCGCCGACCGAGATCTCGGCGATATCGGCGAGCGCGGCGATCTGATGGCGCCAGAGCCGCGCATCGAGCAGAAGACCCGGAAGAAGGACCAACGGCGTTCTTTGGGACACGAAAGCGACAACCGGTTAAAGGGGCGCGCAGGCGTTAAGGGGGGCCAGCCTAGACGAGACCCGCGCTCGCGCCAAGGCGCGACGGCGCGGGGCGGACGCGAAGCGGGGTCTCGGTTGACAGCGCGGCCGCACCCGCTCATAAATGCGCGGAAG
>CAZHDF010000230.1:0-4783 GCA_964531525.1 uncultured Alphaproteobacteria bacterium
AGCTCGCCGCCGACATCGTGGACAAGGGGATCGTGCTCACCGGCGGCGGCGCGCTTCTCGGCAATCTCGACTTCGTATTGCGCCACGCGACCGGCCTGCCGGTCTCGATCGCCGACGAGCCGCTGTCCTGCGTCGCGCTGGGGACCGGGCGCTGCCTCGAGGAGATGAAAACCCTCAAGCACGTCCTCCATAATCAGTACGATTCCTGACCGGCGCGGGACGGGAGGACGGGCGGGGAGAGCGTGTCCAACGACGCCAGCCATTGAGAGGGCGGTGTGAGGTATCCGGGCGGTTCGCTGAAACACATGACCTTGCCGGTCAAGGGCTGGATCCAGCGCTTTGCCCTGGTCCTGTTCATCGGCGCCGCGCTCGGGCTGATGATCATGGGGCGCGCCGACGTTCGCCTGATCGAGCGCCTGCGCGTCGGCATGACCGACATCGCCACTCCGGTGCTCGACGTGCTGTCGCGCCCGGTCGCAAGCGTGAGCGAGGCGATCGAGTACGGGCGCGGGCTTCTCGCCCTGAACGCCGAGAACGCGCGTCTGCGCGAGGAGAACGCGCGCCTCAGGAACTGGGAATCGGTCGCTCGTCGGCTCGGTCGCGAAAACGCGGCGTTCCGCTCGCTTCTCAACATGGCCGACGATCCCCGGCTGTCGTTCGTGACCGCGCGGGTGGTCGCCGATTCGAGTGGCGTCTTCGTGCGCACGGTGCTCATCAACGCGGGCGCCAGAGATGGCCTGCGCGGCGGTCAGGCGGTCATTACCGGCGACGGGCTGGTCGGGCGCATCGTCGAGACCGGCGAGCACAGCGCCCGGGTGCTTTTGCTCACCGATCTCAACGCCCGGGTGCCGGTGGTGGTCGAGCAGAGCCGCGTGCCCGCGATTCTCGCCGGCGACAACAGCGACCGGCCCAGGCTTTCGTTCATTCCCGTGAACGCGACCGTCTCGCCGGGCGAGCGGATCGTCACCTCGGGTCGGGGAGGCATGCTGCCGCCGGGCCTGCCGATCGGCACCGTCGCTGCGATCGAGGACGGCGTGGTCCGGGTCGAGCCGTTCGTCGATTGGGCGACGCTCGAATATGTCCGGGTGCTCGACTACACGCTGCCGGGCGTTCTGCCCTCGACGCGAAGCGCCGGCCGCGCGGGACCGCTGCAATGACCGCCGAGGCCCTGCGCCGCATCGAGAAGGGGCTGCGCGGCCTCACCCCGGTCGCGCTGACGCTCGCGCTGATGCTGATGGTCGCGCTGCCGCTGCCGCTTCCCGGCTTCGCGCAGGTCACGCCCGCGATCACCCTGATCGCCGTTTATCACTGGAGCATCTATCGCCCCGATCTGCTGCCGCTCGGCGCGACCTTCGCGCTCGGCTTGATCCAGGACGTGCTCACCGGCGCGCCGCTCGGGCTGACGAGCCTCGTGCTTCTGCTCCTGCGGACGATCGTCGTCTCGCAGCGGCGCTTCTTCCATGGCAAGACCTTCATGGTCGAGTGGTGGGGCTTCATGCTGGTCGCGCCCGGCGCGACGGTCGCGAGCTGGATGCTGGTCTCGCTCTATTTCGGCACGGTCGTCAATCCTCGGTCGTCGGGAGTACAACTCGTGCTGACGGTGGCGCTCTATCCCGTGCTGACCTGGCTGTTCGGGCGCGCGCAGCACAGCCTCCTGAAACGGGTCTAGGCGCCATGCCCAATCGAGACCGCGAGCGCACCCGCACCTTTACCCGGCGCACGGCGCTGCTCGCCGGCGGGCAGTTCGCGCTTTTGTCGACGCTCGTCGGCCGGCTCTATTATCTCCAGGTCGTTCAGGCCGATCGCTACGCGATGCTCGCCGACGAGAACCGCATCAACCTGCGGCTTCTGCCGCCGCCCAGGGGGCGGATCTTCGACCGCATGGGCGAGCCGCTCGCGGTCAACCGGCTCAATTACCGCGTGGTGCTGGTGTCGGAACAGGCGGACAGCGTCGAGGAGACGTTGGACGCGCTCGGCCGCATCATCCCGGTATCCGAGCGCGACCGCGCGCGGGTCCTGCGCGAAATGCACCGCAAGCGCGGCTTCGTGCCGATCACGGTGCGTGAGAATCTCGATTGGTCCGAGGTCTCGCGGGTCGAGGTCAACGCGCCCGACCTGCCGGGCGTGATGATCGACGTCGGGCAGACCCGCGATTATCCGCTCGCCTCGGTGCTCGGCCATGTGGTGGGCTATGTCGCCGCGGTCTCGGAGAAGGATCTCACCGGCGATCCGCTGCTCGAGCTGCCCGATTTCCGGATCGGCAAGAGCGGGATCGAGAAGGTTTACGACAAGGCGTTGCGTGGCAGCGCCGGCAACAGTCAGGTCGAGGTCAACGCCTACGGCCGCGTGATCCGCGAGCTGGCGCGCGAGGAGGGGCGGCCCGGCGACGATCTGACGCTGACCATCGACGCCGGGCTCCAACGGTTCGTGGTCGACCGCCTGGGCGAGGAGAGCGCCTCGGTCGTGGTTCTCGACGTCCATACGGGCGAGGTCATGGCGATGGCCTCCAACCCGGCCTACGACCCCAACGCCTTCAACAGGGGACTGTCGAACGCCGAGTGGAGGGCGCTCGTTAACAACCCCCGAAAGCCCCTGACCAACAAGACGATCGCCGGACAGTATCCGCCCGGCTCGACGTTCAAGATGGTGGTCGCGCTCGCCGCGCTCGAGGCCGGCGTGGTGACGCCCGATCACCGCATTTTCTGCACCGGCAAGATCAAGCTGGGCGATCGCGTGTTTCACGACTGGAAGCGCGGCGGCCACGGCGACGTCGATATGCTGGCGGCGATTCAGCAGTCCTGCGACATTTATTTCTACGACATCGCCAAGCGCGTGGGCATCGATCGGATCGCCGCCATGGCGCGACGCTTCGGCCTCGGCGCGCCGACCGGCATCGACTTGACCGGCGAGCGCGGTGGCCTGGTGCCCGACCGGGACTGGAAGCTCGGCCGCTTCGGCGTGTCCTGGCAGCAGGGCGAGACGCTGGTGGTCGGTATCGGCCAGGGCTATCTGCTCGCCACGCCGTTGCAGCTCGCGGTGATGACCGCGCGGATCGCCAACGGCGGCAAGGCGATCGTTCCCCGCCTGTTGCGCGATCGCGACGCGCCACAGGCACCCGAATCGATGGGGCTTTCGCGCGATTCGCTCGCGGTCGTCATCGAGGGGATGAACCGGGTGACCAACACGCGCCGCGGCACCGCCTACCGCGCCCGCATCGCCGAGCCCGAGCTGGCCATGGCGGGCAAGACCGGCACCGCGCAAGTACGGCGCATCACCAAGAGCGAGCGGATCAAGGGCGTGATCAAGAACAAGGATCGCCCCTGGGAGGAACGCGATCATGCGCTGTTCGTCGCCTTCGCGCCGGTGAGCCAGCCGCGCTACGCGGTGGCGGCGGTGGTCGAGCACGGCGGTTCGGGCTCGCGCGCGGCGGCGCCGATCGCGCGCGACGTGCTGCGCGAAACCGAGCGGCGCGACCCGTCGCGGCGCGGCGGCCCCGACAAGGTCGCCGGGCGCGAGCGCGGCGACGAGGCATGAGGCCCCGGCCATGAGCGCGCTCGGTTTCGGCGGCGGCGCGCGCCGCCTGCCGATCGGGCGGAAGCTCCGCCAGGTCACCTGGGGGCTGGTGTTGCTGATCGCGGTAACCGCCGGGGTCGGCTTTGCGATGCTCTATTCGGCCGCCAACGGCAGCCTCGATCCCTGGGCTTGGCGGCAGATGCTGCGCTTCGGCATCGGGCTGGTCGCCATGTGCCTGATCGCGTTGGTCGATATCCGCATCTGGTTGCGCTACGCCTATGCCCTCTACGCGGTCGGGCTGGTGCTGTTGATCGCGACCGAGATCATGGGCGTGACCGGCATGGGAGCGCAGCGCTGGGTCGATCTGTGGCTGATCCAGATCCAGCCTTCCGAGGTGATGAAGATCGCGCTGGTGCTCGCGCTCGCGCGCTATTTCCACGGCCTCACGCCCGAGGAGACGCGCCGACCCGTGATGCTGGTCGCGCCGATCCTTCTCGTGCTCACCCCCGCCGCCCTGGTGCTGCGGCAACCCGACCTCGGCACCGCGCTTCTGCTGATGGTCGCCGGCGGCACGCTGTTCTTTCTCGCCGGCGTGCGGCTATGGCTGTTCGGGGCGGCGATCGCCGCGGCGATCGCCGCCGTGCCGATCGGCTGGCAGTTCCTGCGCGCCTATCAGAAGGAGCGCGTGTTCACCTTTCTCAATCCCGAGCGCGATCCGCTGGGCGCCGGCTATCACATTCTTCAATCCAAGATCGCGCTGGGCTCGGGCGGGCTGTTCGGCAAGGGCTTTCTCGCCGGCACCCAGAGCCACCTCAATTTCCTGCCCGAGAAGCAGACCGACTTCATCTTCACCATGCTCGCCGAGGAGTTCGGCTTGATCGGCGCGGTCGGGCTGATCGGGCTTTATACGCTGATTCTGGTCTACGGCATCGCCATCAGCCTGCGCGCGACCAGCCAGTTCGGCCGCCTAGTCGCCATGGGGCTGACGACCACCTTCTTCGTCTATGCCTTCATCAACATCGCCATGGTGACCGGGCTGATTCCAGTGGTCGGCGTGCCGCTGCCGCTGGTCTCCTACGGCGGCACCGCGCTGATGACGCTCATGATCAGCTTCGGGATCCTGATCGGCGTCTATGTCCACCGCGACGTGCCGCTGCCGCGCCGCGGCGCCGCCGGCGGCTAGATCATGATGTTTTTGCATCGAATCGGCACCGTCCCACTCCCCCGCCCGGCCACCCACGGGATCGTAGAATATGGGTGGCCGGGCGGG
>CAZHDF010000231.1:0-4776 GCA_964531525.1 uncultured Alphaproteobacteria bacterium
CGACCGCGCGGGCGTCGACCTTGAGGTTGTCGATCCGGTACGGCCCGGGCGCGGCCACCACCGCATAGAGCAGCACATAAGGGCTCAGGAACACATAGGCTCCCGAGTCCGCGATCATGTCGACCTCGAGCGCGGTGATCCGGCCGTCGCGCTTCACCCCTGTGCGGTAGGTCATCTTGAAGGGATGCCGCTTGCCGTGGCCGAGGAAGGACTCCTCGCGCGTGTACTCGAGCCGCACCGGCCGCCCCGTATGCTTGGCCAAGAGCGCGAGATAGGTTTCGACGGTCACGTCCTCCTTGCCGCCGAAGCCGCCGCCGACCAGCGCGCCGCGGATGCGGATCTTGTTGTGGGGCACGCCGACGGCGTCGGCGATGCCGCGGAAATGCTCGATCACCTGGGTCGAGACCCGAATGTTGATGACCTCGTTCTCGTCGACCCAGGCGAGCCCGACCTCGGGTTCGAGGAAGGCGTGCTCGATGAACTGGGTGCGAAAGGTGTTCTCGACCACGAGGTCGGCCTCGGCCATGCCGGCGGCGACGTCGCCCTTGCGGATGCGGTGCTCGGCGACCACGTTGTTCTCGCCCTGGACGATGGGCGCGCCGGGCTTCAAGGCCTCTTCGGGGTCGAACACGCCGGGCAAAGGCTCGTAGTCGGCCTCGACCAGCGCCGCGGCGCGTTCGGCGATGTCCCGGGTCTCGGCCGCGATCAAGGCCACCGGCTCGCCATAGTAGCGCACCCGCTCGCGGACCAGGATCTGCTGGTCGGTCGGAAGCCGCGCCTGGCCGGTCTGGCCCGGAATGTCGGTCGGGGCCAGCCGGTCGGGAAGGTCGGCCGCGGTCAGCACGCAGACCACGCCCGGAAGCGCGCGCGCGGCCGAGACATCGATGCGCTTGAGCCGCGCGCTCGCGAGCGGGCTGCGCACGACCTTGGCGTGCAGCATCCCGGGCATCGCGTAATCGCCCGCATAAGGCGTCCTGCCGACCGCTTTGCCGGGGGCGTCGGTGCGCACCAAGGCCCGCCCGATCTGGCGGAAGTTCACATTGGCGGCGGTCTTGGCCATCTCTCCGGTCTCGGCCATCATGCCCCTCCCCTTTCACGCAATGCGCGCGCGGCGTCGCGCACGGCATCGAAGATCTTGGCGTAGCCCGTGCAGCGGCAAAGATTGCCGCTGAGCGCGAGCCGGATCTCGTCGTCGTCGGGATCGGGCGTCTTGGCGAGCAGCGACTGCGCGGCGATGATCAGCCCCGGGGTGCAGTAGCCGCACTGCACCGCGCCGGTTTTCATGAAGGCCTCTTGCAGCGGATGCGGACGCTCGCGGTCGCCGAGCCCGGCGACGGTGGTGATCGCGCGGCCCTCCATGGCGGCGGCGAGCGCGAGGCAGGAATCGATCGCGACCCCGTCCACCAGCACCGCGCAGGCCCCGCAGTCGCCTTTCTCGCACCCCCGCTTGACGTCGACGAAGCCGAGATCGCGCAGCGCTTCGAGCAGCGTGCGGTGCGCCGGCAGCGTGGCGGTCACCGCGCGGCCGTTGACGGTGAGCGTCACCTCTTTCTCTTTCGGCATGACCGTTCCTCCTTCAGGCGAGCCGGGCGGCGGCCGCGGCGATCAGGCGGCGAACAAGCACCTCGACCGTGTGGCGGCGGTAAGCGGCGGAGGCCCGGATGTCGTCGATGGGGCGCGCCGCCGCGGCGGCTGCGCGCGCCGCCTCGTCGATCAGCGCCGGCGTAAGCGCGCGGCCTTCGAGCGCCGCCTCGGCTTCGCGGGCGCGGAACACCGTTGGCGCGACCGCGCCGAGCGCGATGCGCGCCCGCGCGCAGCGATCGCCGTCCATCGTGATCGCCACCGAAACGCCGGTCACGGTGATGGCGTCGCCCTTGCGGCGGGCGAGCTTGTAGAAGCTGTGGACCGAACGCGCGGGAAGACGGGGAAAGCGGATGCGGGTGATCAGCTCGCCCGGGCGGCGGACGTCGGCGCGATAGCCGGTGAAGTAGTCGGCGAGCGGCACGACCCGCTCGCCCTTCGCGTCGGCCAAGGCCACCTCGGCGTCGAGCGTCATCAAGGGCGGCACCAGATCGGCCGCCGGCGAGCCGCAGGCGATATTGCCGGCCACCGTCGCCGCGTTGCGCACCATCTGGCCGGCGAAGACCCGCGCGGCCTCGACCAGTCCCGGCGCGGTCTCGGCGATCGCGGGCGATTCGAGAAGATCGGTCACCGTGGCGCGCGCGCCGAGGGCGATTCCGTCCCCGTCGGCTTCGATCCCGCGAAGCGCGTCGATATCGCCGAGGTTGACCACCAGCGAAGGCTGCTCGCGGCCGGCGCGGATATCGACGATCAGGTTGGTGCCGCCCGCAAGCGGCGCGCGCGCGCCGTCGTCCGCGGGCGCAAGCAAAGCGAGCGCGTCATCGAGGCTCTTGGGCGTCTCGAGCGCGAAATCGGCGATCATGGGCTGCCTCCCTCATGGCGTCCGGCGGACCATGCCGCGGCGGGCGCGTTGCGGCGGTTCACGCGTCTCGTCCCTCCCCGGATCAGACGTCCCAGCCGCCGTCGACGGCGAGCTCCTGGCCGGTGATATTACGACTGTCGTCGCTGGCGAGGAACAGGACCGCGTTCGCGACGTCTTCGGGCGTGGTCACGCGGCGAAGCGCCATGTCCTCGACATACTCCTCATAGACCTGCTCGAAGGTCCAGCCGCGCACCCGCGCCTTCTCCTCGCACAGCTTGTGCATGCGCGGGGTCTCGACGATGCCGGGACAGACCACGTTGACGTTGATGTTGTGCGCTCCGGCCTCGAGCGCGACCGTGCGCGTAATGCCGCGCACCGCCCATTTGGATGCGCTGTAGGCCGTGCGCATGGGATAGCCGCGCAGGCCCGAGGTGCCGCCGATGTTGACGATCTTGCCGGAGCGCTGGGCGATCATGGTCGGCATCACGTGCTTGATCGGCAGGAAGGTGCCGCGCACGTTGGCGGCGATCACGGCGTCGAAGTCCTCGACCGCGATGTCCTGAACCGGGGTCTCGATGGGGCCGGTCACGCCGGCGACATTGACCAGAATGTCGATCCGCCCATCGAAGGCCTCGCGCGCTTTCTCGACCATGGCCTTGACCTGGGCCTCGACGGTCACGTCGCAGGCGACCACATGGGCCGCGCGACCGAGCGCGCGCGCCTCGCCGGCCACCTCTTCGAGCGCCGCGGTATCGCGCGCCGCGAGCACGAGGTCCGCGCCCTCGCGGGCGAGCGTCCGGGTGATCGCGGCCCCCATGCCCTTGGCGGCGCCGGTGACGATCGCCTTTCTGTTTTCGAGCTTCATGCCTTGCCGTCTCCTTGGTCTGTCGATGTCTGGTCTCGGGTTTCGTCCCCGGCGGGCGGGCCGTAGCCGCCGCCGCCGCAGCTCTCGACGATGACGAGGTCGCCGCGGCCGAGGCGCAGGTTCGCCTTGCCGGGGAGCTCGATCGTCTCGCCGTCGGCGCGCGCCACGGCGACCCGGAAGGGCGCGCCGGGCTCGCCGCCGCGAAGGCCATAGGGCGGGACGACGCGGCGCTCGAACATGGTGGTCACCGACATCTCGTCGGCGCAGACCCGGTAGGCGCGTTCGAGCCCGTCGCCGCCGCGGCGCGCGCCCCGCCCGCCTGAGCCCCGGCGCAGGCGCTGATAAGCGACCTCGATCGGGTACTCGGCCTCGATCACCTCGGCCGGCGTGTTCATCACGTTCGACATGTGCACGCGCACCACCGGGCAGCCGTCGCGGTCGATCCGCGCGCCTTCGCCGCCGCCGTGGGTCTCGTAAAGCGTGGTCCAAGCGCCGTCGGCGCGCGCGCCGCTGAACAGCACCAGCCCCGAGGTCGTCGGCCCGCCGGCGCTGAGCCGGTCGCCGAGCGCCGGCTCGAGCGCGCGGAACACCGCATCCGCCACCCGCTGGGAGGTCTCGTGGTTGCCGCCGACCACCGGCCGCTCGGGCCCGGGCTCAAGGAGAGACCCCGGCCGGGTCACGACCTGAAGCGGTCGGTAGCAGCCGCCCGAAGGCGGGATCTCGGGGCCGAGCAGCGCCTTGACCGCATAGAACACCGAGGCGGCGGCGATGAACGGCGTGGTGTTGAGCGGCCCGCGGGTAGCGTCCGCGCTCGCCGAGAAGTCGAACACCGCCTCGTCGCCGGCGACCGCGATTCGCACCCGCACCGCCACCGGCCCGCCGCCCGCCGCGTCGTCGTCGAGCCAGTCCTCGCCCTCGTAGACTCCGTCGGGAAGCTGGGCGATGGCCGAACGCATCTGGGCCTCGGCGCGGTCGTGGATGGCGGCGATGGCCGCCGTCACGGTCTCGGTCCCGTGCTCGGCGAACAAGCGGCGAAGACGCTCGTCGGCGGCGCGGGTCGCCGCCATCTGAGCGAGAATGTCGCCTTCGCGCTCGGCCGCGCCGCGCAGGTTGGCGAGCACGAGATCGAGCGTCTCGCGATCCGGCCCGGCGGCCGAGAACAGGCGCACGGGCGGCAGGCGCAGGCCCTCTTGCCAGGCGTCGGTCGCGTTCGCGACATAGCTTCCGGGCGTCGCGCCGCCGATGTCGGCCCAGTGCGCGAGGCTGACCGCGAAGGCGCGGATCGCGCCGTCTATGAACACCGGGCGCACCGCCTTGACGTCGGGCAGATGGTTGCCGCCGATCTCGGGCAGGTTGAGAAACCAGACGTCGCCGGGCGCGAGGCGATCGCGGGGGACGCGCTTCAGGAACTCTTTCACCGTGAAGCTCATCACCCCCATGTGCATGGGAATGTCGCGCCCCTGGGCGA
>CAZHDF010000232.1:0-4715 GCA_964531525.1 uncultured Alphaproteobacteria bacterium
GCGGCCAGATCGACGTCATCCGAAACTGCCTCCGCGGCCGCGGCTACACCGTGCTCAGATAGCCGCGGACAAGACCCATAGGGCAGCCTATATGCTTGTTGCCCCCGGGTTCCGGACCCTCACTGATAATGAGAGCCCTTCCCCGATTGGTGCGGAGTTGGTCGAATTAGCGCGACCAGTCGCTTTCCCGGGTCAGCCTCTCACGTTCCCGCTTCGTTTCCTCGCGTTTCGCTCCCGCTTGCTCCCCCAGTGCTCCCCCGGGGCTTGTTGAGAGCGCCTCTAAAGTAGAGCGGGCCTACTAACCCTTTGAAATATTTGGTGCCCCTGGCCTGACTCGAACAGGCACGTCCTTGCGGACAACAGATTTTGAGTCTGCCGCGTCTACCAATTCCGCCACAGGGGCACGGGCCGGGGCATCATAGCCGAGGGGGTCGGGGGGTCAATAAGGCCGGCGAATCGGTTCGCCTGCGCGTCGGCATATGACCGATGCGCCCGCGCCCGTGCGCAGCCATTCGCGTGGCGTCTGAACGCTCGGAACGACGGCGGGCGCGGAGGGCCGGCATTCCCCGGGCATTGCTAAGCCGCGCGCCATCGGGCTATATGCCCCGGCCGGGCGGCGGCGCATCGTCGATCGCCGGGAAACGGGCTGGCCGGGCGGGGACCGGGAACGCGATGCTGAGGGCACTCTACGACCGGGTGATGGGGTTCGCCGAGCACCCCCAGGCGCTGGCGCTGCTGGCGCTGATCGCCTTCGTCGAAAGCTCGGTCTTTCCGCTTCCTCCCGATATTCTGCTGGTGCCCATGGTGCTGGCGACGCGCACCCAGGCTTGGCGCATCGCGCTGGTCTGCACGGCGGCCTCGGTCGCGGGCGGGCTCGCGGGCTATGCGATCGGCTATTACCTGTTCGACGCGGTCGGCCGGCCGCTGCTGGACTTCTACGGCTACGGCGCCGAGTTCGAGGCCTTCCGCGCGCGCTACAACGCCTGGGGCGCCTGGATCGTCGCCGGCGCCGGGCTGACGCCGTTTCCCTACAAGGTCATCACCATCGCGAGCGGGGCGACCGGGCTCGACCTCGTGACCTTCACCGTCGCCTCGACGCTGTCGCGCGGCCTGCGCTTCGCCGCCGAATGCGCGCTTCTGTGGTATTTCGGTCCGCCCATGCGCGAGTTCGTCGAGCGTCATCTCGGCAAGGTGACCGCCGCCGCCTTTCTGGTTCTGATCGGCGGCTTCGCGCTCGTGAAATGGCTCGCCTGAAGGCCGCGCCCTCCCCAAGCCGCCGCGCGCGTTATAGGATGCCGCCATGCTGACCTTCCGCCTGCTCGCCGCCGCGATCCTGGCCGCCGCGATCGGCGCGCTGGGCACCGCCTTCGTCGCCCAGTACGGCTTCGGGATCGAGCCGTGCACGCTGTGCATCTACCAGCGCTACCCCTACGGCGCGGCGATCCTGCTCGGGCTCGCGGCGCTCGCGGCGGCGCCCCGGGGGCGGCTGTCGCTGGTCTTTTCCGGGCTCGCCGGGCTGGTGTTTCTCGGCGACGCGAGCATCGCCGCCTATCACGTCGGCGTCGAGCGGGGCGTGTTCGAGGGGCTCGCCGCCTGCGGCGGCGCGGCGGGCGCGACCCCCGATTCGCTCGAGGCGCTGCGCGCGCTTCTGCGCGACGCGCCGCCCCCCGCCTGCGACGAGGTGCCCTGGTCGCTGTTCGGGGTCTCGATCGCCGGGTTCAATCTGATCTACGCGGGCGCGATGGCGGCCTTCACCCTGGTCGCCACCGCCCGGCTCTGGAAATCGCCCAAGCCATGAACGATCGCAAGACCCCTCCGCGCGCAACGCCGCGCCCCCGCCGCACGGGCGAGGAGCGGCTGCCCGGCGACCCGAGCCCCGAGGCGCTGGTCGCGCGCATGATCCGCGTCGACCACGCCGGCGAGTTCGGCGCCGCGCGCATCTACGAGGGCCAGCTCGCGGTGCTCGGCCGCGCCCCCTCGGCGCCCACCATCCGCCGCATGGCCGAGCAGGAAAAGGCGCATCTCGCCGCCTTCGACCGGCTGCTGGCCGCGCGCCGCGTGCGCCCGACGCTGCTGTCGCCCTTGTGGCATGTGGCGGGCTTCGCGCTCGGCGCCGGCAGCGCCCTGTTGGGCGAGCGCGCGGCGATGGCCTGCACGGTCGCGGTCGAGACCGTGATCGGCGAGCACTACGCCCGCCAGGCCGAGACGCTCGGCGACGACGAGGCCGAGCTGCGCGAAACCGTCGAGGCATTTCGCGCCGACGAGCTCGAGCACCGCGACACGGGGCTTGCCGAAGGCGCCGAGGACATGCCCGGCTACGACCTGTTCTCGGGCGTGGTCAAGGCGGGAACCCGGCTCGCGATCTGGTTGTCCGAGCGGCTCTGATCCCACCGGCCCCGCGCGGTGCTTGGGGCCGGGACCCTTTTATACCGACGACCCCATGAACGTCTTCATGGGGTCGTCGGCAAGCGCGCCCGCGCGCCCGAGCTTATGCGAGGCAAGCCTGCGTGGCGTTTGAACGCTCGGCGGGCCGAGTAATCGGCGCGCCGGTATCATGGCATCGCGAGGAGCTGGCGAAGCGCCTCGGCGCCCGCGTTGCCGGCGCGCTGCTCGACGACCACCGCGGCGGCGGTCAGCGGCTTGCCGTAATAGGCCTCGGTCCAGGCGTCGTCGGGCTTCAGCACCGCGCCCTCGAACGAGACGCCGATGAACGCGCCCTTGGTGCGGGCGAACGATATGAAATCGACGTCGATGTTGGGGGTCGAGCCGGCCTCGATCCCGGCGCCCACGGGGCCGACGGCGACATTGGCGTCGACGCCCAGGGTGACCGAGCCCGCGAGCAGCTTTTCAAGCCCGCCGTCGGTCATGATCAAAAACACGACCTGCGAGACCTGGGCGCCGAACTGCAACCCGATGCTCGCCGAGCCCATCAGGTAGAAGGCGGGATAGCCCCAGGCCCCGGTCTCGGCGGTGCGCGCGAGCAGCACGCCGCGCCCGCCCTCGCCGCCCAGGATGAAGCCGCCCTTGACGAGGCTGGGCATGATCAAAACCGCCTTGGCGCGCGAGAAATAGGTCGCGAAGCTGGTGAAGTTCTCGTCGCGGCGCACCTCGTCGAAGGCGATGCGCGCCTGATCAACGACGTTCTGCTGCTCGCTCGCGCGGGCGGGCGCGATCGCCAGAAACCCGGCGAACAGCACGGCGAGGGCGGCGCGAAGCAAGGCCGCGCGCGCGGGTGGACGGTTGGGTCCTGTCATCTCTCGTTCCCGGCTTTTTCCGGTTCTTGTCGCCGCCAGCCCCCGACGGTCGAGACGACGGTCGAGAGCGGGCCGGACACGGTGTCCTCGCCCCCGACGATAGCCGATCAAGGCCGAAATGGGCAGCTTTCTCGTGCCCTCTCGCGGCCGCGAAGGGCGTCTTAAAGGCGCCGCCAGCCGCGCCCCTCGTGGCCGAAGGCGAATTGCGCGGGGTGCAGGATCTCGGCCAGGATCTCGATCGAATCGATCAGCCCCGGTCCCGGGCGGTTGAAGTAGCGATTGCCGTCGGCGGCGAACACCGCGCCCGCGCGGATCGCGCGCGTTTCGCGCCATTCGGGCGCCTCGACCAGCGTTCGGGCATCGGCGAGCGCGCGAGAGAGATCGAAACCGCAGGGCATGAACAGGAGAATATCGGCGTCGGCGGCGCGCGCCGCCTCGGCCGCGAGGGTCGGCGAATGACGCCCCGCCTCGGCGAGCAGCGGCTCGCCGCCGGCGATGCGCACCATCTCGGGCACCCAGTTGCCGGCGGTCATCACCGGGTCGGTCCATTCGATGCACAGAACGCGCGGACGCGGGGCCGGCGCGCGTTCGGCGATCGCGCGGGCGCGGGCGCGCAAGGCCTCGGCGGCCGCGCGCCCGTCGACGCCGAGCGCCGCGCCCAGGCGTTCGATGTCGTCCCAGACGTCGGCGAGCGTTTCGGGCGCGAGCGCGATCACCTCGGCCCCACCGCCGGGAAGCGCCCGCGCCACGCGCGCGACGGCCCGGGCGTCGACCGCGCAGACCGCGCATTGGTCCTGGGTGACGATATGGCTGGGGCGCAGCCGCGCCACGGTCTCGACGTCGAGGGCGTAGAGGCTTTCGCCGGCTTCCAGGATCGCGCGCACGCGGCGATCGATCTCGCCGCTCGAACCGTCGACGGGAAAGGCGGGCCGGGCGCAAACCGGAAGTCGCTCGACCCCGTCCGGGAAGTCGCATTCATGCGACCGGCCGACGAGCCGGTCGCCGAGACCGAGCGCCGCGACCATCTCGGTGCCGCTCGGGATCAGCGATATGATGCGAAGGTCCTGCCCAAGGCTCGACACGGCACTCCCTCCCGGATGCGGCGTCCAGCCTAGCCGATTTGACGGATGCCGCGCTAGAGCGGGATGATTTTAGGCCGGCGTGTCATTTTCTTGAACCGGATCGGCGTATCCGCTTCGCACCCCCACCCAACCCTCCCCCATCAAGGGGGAGGGCTCGGTCAACCGAGCCCGCCCATGCTTTTCCCCTCCCTTGACGGGAGGGGAGATCGCGGCGCGGCCTCAAACCGAAAGCCCTCCCCCTTGATGGGGGAGGGTTGGGTGGGGGTGGGGACGGGAGCGCGGATTGGGGATACGAGAAGCGCCGATTCCATCAAAAAACATCGGGCGCTAGTTGGGGCTGACGGTCTGGGCGTCCTCGACCGGGGCCTCGGCGAGTCCG
>CAZHDF010000233.1:0-4686 GCA_964531525.1 uncultured Alphaproteobacteria bacterium
GGGCGGCTGGTCTGCCACCATTGCGGCTTTGGGATGCCGCCGCCCGAGGCTTGTCCCGAATGCGGGGCCGAGGACCGGCTCGCCGCCTGCGGCCCGGGGGTCGAGCGCCTCGCCGAGGAGGTCGCCGCCACCTTTCCCGAGGCGCGCCGGGCGATCATGGCGAGCGACACCCTGTTCGGCCCGCGCGCGGCGGCCGAGATGGTGCGCCGGGTCGCCGAGCACGAGATCGATCTGCTGATCGGCACCCAGATCATGGCCAAGGGCCATCACTTTCCGTTGCTCACGCTGGTGGGCGTGGTCGACGCCGACCTCGGGCTTTCGGGCGGCGATCTGCGCGCGAGCGAGCGCACCTACCAGCTTCTCCACCAGGTCGCGGGGCGCGCCGGGCGCGCCGAGCGGCCGGGGCGGGTGCTGATTCAGACCTACATGCCCGACCACCCGGTGATGGCGGCGCTGATCGCCGGCGACCGCGACGCCTTTCTCGCGCGCGAGGCCGAGGACCGCCGGGCGCGCGGCCTGCCGCCGTTCGGCCGGCTGGCGGCGATCATCGTCTCGGGTCCGTCCGAGCGCGCGGTCCGCGATTTTGCGCGCGCGCTCGCCGCCCGCGCCCCCCGGGGCGATGGCGTCGAGACCCTGGGACCCGCGCCGGCGCCCCTGTCGCTGCTGCGCGGCCAGTTCCGCTACCGGCTGCTGGTCAAGGCGCCGCGCGACGCGCCGATCCAGAAAATCCTGCGCGCCTGGCTCGGCGCGACGCGCCCGCGCGGCGGCCTGCGCCTGCGGATCGACATCGACCCCTACAGCTTTCTTTAGAGACGATTTCTTTTGATGGGACCGGCGCATCTCGCGTCCCCGGTTGGCGCTCTGGCCCTCACCCCCACCCAACCCTCCCCCTCCCCCTCTCGATGGGGGAGGGTTGGGTGGGGGTGAGGGGCGGGGACCAGGATGCGTCGGTTCAATGCAAACGCATCATGCTCCGGTGAATCGGCGGCGGCGCCCGCGCGCCCGGAGCCCGAAAACCGCATGAAAACGGCGGGTTCGGGTTGCATCGCAAGGGGTCCTATGTTACTGATCCGCCTCGCTTGGGCCGGGTCTTTTCTTGGCCCCCTGTTTGTGTGAAAAAGTTCGTTTTTTCAGACGATTACCCTGAAAGGGACGTTGGGAGAACACCCGCGTGGCGACAGACTCGAGCGGAGTGGCGGGGCTGGCCGGGCGCTATGCCACCGCCTTATTCGAACTGGCGGTCGAGGCCAAGGCGGTCGATGCCGTCGCCGATGATCTCGCAGCGTTGAAGACGCTGCTCGCCGACAACGCCGATCTTCAGCGGCTGGTGCGCAGCCCGATACTGTCGCGCGGCGAGCAGACCAAGGCGATTCTCGCGATTCTCGACCGCGCGGGCGCCCATGATCTGACGCGGCGCTTCGTCGGCCTGCTCGCCGAGCGGCGGCGCCTTTTCATCCTCGCCGCCGTGATCGACGCCTTCGAGGGCCTGCTCGCCGAGTATCGCGGCGAGGTTCGCGCCGAGGTCACCTCGGCCCGGGCGCTGAGCGACGAGCAGCTCGGCCGGGTCGAAGCCTTGTTGCGCAAGGTGATCGGTGGCCGGGTGGTGGTCGACGCCGGGGTCGACGAGGAGCTCATCGGCGGGCTCGTCGTTCGGGTCGGCTCGCGCATGGTCGACGTCTCCCTCAGGACCAAACTTCAGCGGTTGCAGCTTGCCATGAAAGGGGTTGGGTAATGGAAATCCGGGCCGCGGAAATCTCGTCGATCATCAAGGAGCAGATCGCCGGATTCGGGACCGAGGCGGAGGTCGCCGAGGTCGGCCAGGTGCTTTCGGTCGGCGACGGCATCGCGCGCGTCTATGGGCTCGACGAGGTGCAGGCCGGCGAGATGGTCGAATTCCCGGGCGGCATCCAGGGCATGGTGCTCAACCTCGAAATCGACAATGTCGGCGTCGTCATCTTCGGCGATGACCGCTACATCAAGGAAGGCGACATCGTCAAGCGTACCGGCGCGATCGTCGATGTGCCGGTGGGCAAGGAGCTGCTCGGCCGCGTGGTCGACGCGCTCGGCAACCCGATCGACGGCGGCCCACCCATCGAAAGCGGCACCCGCCAGCGGGTCGAGGTCAAGGCCCCGGGCATCATTCCGCGGCGCTCGGTCCACGAGCCGGTGCAGACCGGGATCAAGGCGCTCGACAGCCTGGTGCCGATCGGCCGCGGCCAGCGCGAGCTGATCATCGGCGACCGCCAGACCGGCAAGACCGCGGTCGCGATCGACGCGATCATCAACCAGAAGGCGGTCAACGACAGCGCCGACGAATCCAAGCGGCTTTATTGCGTCTACGTCGCCATCGGCCAGAAGCGCTCGACCGTCGCCCAGATCGTCAAGACCCTCAAGGACAACGACGCGCTGAAGTACACGATCGTCGTCGCCGCCACCGCGTCCGAGCCCGCGCCGCTCCAGTTCCTGGCGCCCTATACCGGCTGCACGATGGGCGAGTTCTTCCGCGACAACGGCATGCACGCGCTGATCATCTACGACGATCTGTCCAAGCATGCGATCGCCTATCGCCAGATGTCGCTGCTGCTTCGCCGCCCGCCGGGGCGCGAGGCGTTCCCGGGCGACGTGTTCTATCTCCACTCGCGCCTGCTCGAGCGCGCCGCCAAGATGAACCCGGACTTCGGCTCGGGCTCGCTGACCGCGCTGCCGGTCATCGAAACCCAGGCGGGCGACGTGTCGGCCTATATTCCGACCAACGTGATCTCGATCACCGACGGCCAGATTTTCCTCGAGACCGATTTGTTCTATCAGGGCATTCGCCCGGCGATCAACGTCGGGCTCTCGGTCAGCCGGGTCGGTTCGGCGGCGCAGATCAAGGCCATGAAGCAGGTCGCCGGCTCGATCAAGCTCGAGCTCGCCCAGTACCGCGAAATGGCGGCCTTCGCCCAGTTCGGCTCCGACCTCGACGCCTCGACCCAGCGGTTGCTGAACCGCGGCGCGCGGCTGACCGAACTGCTCAAGCAGCCGCAGTACACGCCGATCCCGGTCGAAGAGCAGGTGGTCGCGATCTATGCCGGCGTGCGCGGCTATCTCGACGCCCTCGAGGTGCGCGACATCACGCGCTTCGAGAGCGAACTTCTCGACGAGGTGCGCGACAAGCACGCCGATCTGCTCGACGCGATCCGCGAGACGGGCGAGTTGACCGACGAAATCGACGGCCGGCTCAAGTCCGTGCTCGACGGCTTCGCCAAGACCTTCGCCTGACCCGACGTATCGTCAACCCCGCGAGGCCCGCCCGGCATGCCCAGCCTCAAATCGCTCCGCGTTCGGATCAATAGCGTCAAATCGACGCAGAAGATCACCAAGGCGATGAAAATGGTCGCGGCGTCCAAGCTGCGCCGCGCCCAGGAGCATGCCGAGAACGCGCGCCCCTATGCCGACCGCATGGACCGGATGCTGCGCGCGATCGCCGCGAGCGTCGCCAACGCGACCGACGCGCCGCGCCTGCTGGCGGGCACCGGCGCCGACCGGCGACACCTGATCGTCGTCGCGACCTCGGACCGCGGGCTCTGCGGCGGGTTCAACACCTCGATCGTGCGCGCCGTAAAGCTCCGCATCGCCGAGCTGCTCGCCGACGGTCGCGAGGTCGAGATCCTGTGCGTCGGCCGCAAGGGCCGCGACCAGCTCAAGCGCGACCACGGGGACCGGATCATCGACACCATCGAGGACCTGGACCGGGGCGGTCTCGGCTTCGACAAGGCGATGGGCGTGGCCGAGCGGTTGGTGGCGCTCTACGACGACGACAAGTTCGACGTCTGCACCGTCTTCTTCAACCGCTTCAAGTCGGTCATCAGCCAGGAAGTGACGGTCCAGCAGCTCATTCCCTTCGCGGTGCCGAGCGACGGCGAGGACGCCGACGCGACGCCGGCGCGCGCCCGGGCGATCTACGAGTACGAGCCCGACGAGGCCGAGATCCTCGCCGACCTGCTGCCGCGCAACCTCGCGGTGCAGATCTTCCGCGCGCTGCTCGAAAGCGCCGCCGGCGAGCAGGCGGCGCGCATGACCGCCATGGACAACGCGACCCGCAACGCGGGCGAAATGATCGATCGGCTGACGCTGCACTACAACCGCACGCGCCAAGCCGCCATCACCAAGGAACTGATCGAAATCGTCACCGGCGCGGAAGCGCTGTGATTCTCGCCAACGACAAGCAACCAAAGCCCACGGGAGCGACCAGATGAAGAACGCCGTCGGAAAGATCACCCAGGTCATCGGGGCCGTCGTCGACGTGAAGTTCGAGGGCGATCTGCCGTCCATCCTGAACGCGCTTCATGTCGAGCACGGCGGCGGACGGCTGGTGCTCGAAGTCGCTCAGCATCTGGGCGAATCGACCGTGCGCACGGTCGCCATGGACACCACCGACGGTCTCGTGCGCGGCCAGGAGGCGGTCGACAGCGGCGCCCCGATCAGCGTGCCGGTGGGCCCCGAGACGCTCGGGCGCATCATCAACGTCGTCGGCGAGCCGGTCGACGAGCGCGGCCCGGTCAACGCCAAGCGCCACGCGCCGATCCACGCGTCCGCGCCGGCGTTCACCGACCAGTCGACCGAGGCCGAGATCCTGATCACGGGCATCAAGGTGGTCGATCTTCTCGCGCCCTACGCCAAGGGCGGCAAGATCGGCCTGTTCGG
>CAZHDF010000234.1:0-4676 GCA_964531525.1 uncultured Alphaproteobacteria bacterium
GATCGTTCATCACGTCGTCGAACTTCAGCAGGTTCTTGCGGATCTCGAAGTTGCGCGCCTCGACCTTCTGCTGGGCCTTCTCGATCGCCTTGTTGATCCAGGGGTGGACGATCGCCTCGCCCTCCTGGAGGCCGAGCTTGCGCAGCATGCCGTCCATGCGCTCGGACCCGAAGATGCGCATCAGGTCGTCCTCGAGCGAGAGGAAGAACTTCGACGTGCCGGGGTCGCCTTGGCGGCCCGAACGCCCGCGAAGCTGGTTGTCGATGCGCCGGCTCTCGTGGCGCTCGGTGCCGATGACGTAGAGCCCGCCGGCGGCCCGCACCCTTTCGCGCTCGGCCGCGATCTCGGCCGCGATCGCCTCGGCGCGGCGCTTGCGCTCGTCCTCGTCCTCGACGCCCGCGAGGTCGAGCTTGAGGCGCATGTCGAGGTTGCCGCCGAGCTGGATGTCGGTGCCGCGCCCGGCCATGTTGGTGGCGATGGTGACGGCGCCGAACCGTCCCGCCTGGGAGATGATGGTTGCTTCCTGCTCGTGGTGGCGCGCGTTCAGCACGCTGTGCTTGATCTTGCGCTGCTTGAGAAGCGCCGAAAGCTCCTCCGATTTCTCGATGCTGACCGTGCCCACCAGGGCCGGCTGGCCGCGCTTCTGGCAATCCTCGATCAATTCGACCACCGCATTGAGCTTCTCGCGCACGGTGCGGTAGACCTCGTCGTCGTGATCCTCGCGGATGCAGGGCAGGTTGGTCGGGATTTCGACCACGTCGAGCTTGTAGATGTCGGCGAACTCGCCGGCCTCGGTCGCCGCCGTGCCGGTCATGCCGGCGAGCTTGGGATAAAGCCGGAAGTAGTTCTGGAAGGTGATCGAGGCGAGCGTCTGGTTCTCGTTCTGGATCGAGACCTCTTCCTTGGCCTCGAGCGCCTGGTGCAGCCCCTCCGAATAGCGCCGGCCCTCCATCATGCGGCCGGTGAACTCGTCGATGATGACGACCTTGTCGTCCTTGACGATGTAGTCGGTGTCGCGGGCGAACAGCTTGTGCGCGCGCAGCGCCTGGTTGACGTGATGGACGATCGAGACGTTCTGGATGTCGTAGAGGTTTTCGGAGCGCAGAAGTCCGGCCTCGCGCAGCAGCTCCTCGATCCGCTCGGCGCCCTGCTCGGTGAGCGTGACGGTGCGCGCCTTCTCGTCCTTCTCGTAGTCCTCCTCGCCGAGCTTAGGGATCAGCTTGTTGACCTGGCGGTAGAGGTCCGAGTTCTCCTCGGTCGGGCCCGAGATGATGAGCGGCGTGCGCGCCTCGTCGATCAGGATCGAATCGACCTCGTCGACGATCGCGAAGTTGAACGGCCGCTGAACCATGGCGTCGAGCGAGAACTTCATGTTGTCGCGCAGATAGTCGAAGCCGAACTCGTTGTTGGTCCCGTAGGTCACGTCGGCGCCGTACTGGGCGCGGCGCTCGTCGTCCGACAGGCCGTGCACGATGCAGCCCACGTCGAGCCCGAGGAAGCGGTAGATCTGGCCCATCCACTCGGAATCGCGCTTGGCCAGGTAGTCGTTGACCGTGACCACATGCACGCCCTTGCCGTCGAGCGCGTTGAGATAGACCGCGAGCGTCGAGACCAGGGTCTTGCCCTCGCCGGTCTTCATCTCGGCGATCATGCCCTGGTGGAGCACGATGCCGCCGACGAGCTGGACGTCGAAATGACGCTGACCCAGGGTCCGCTTGGCCGCCTCGCGCACGGTGGCGAAGGCGTCGACCAGGATGTCGTCGAGGCTCTCTCCGTCGGCGAGGCGAGCGCGGAGCGCCGGGGTGCGGGCGCGGAGCGCCTCGTCCGACAGCGCCTCGAGTTCGGGCTCGAGGTCGTTGATCGCCTTGACCGTCTTGTCGAAGGACTTGAGAATGCGGTCGTTCGCGGATCCGAACAGCCGCCGCGCGAGGGCGCCGATCATAATGCTTGGGTTACCTTTCAGACATACGCCTACGCGGGACCATGCGGGGTCCCGACGGGTGAGAGATAAGCAACCCCGCGAGTGCTGTCAACGACCGCACGGGCCGCGGGTGGCTCGCGCCGGTCGTCTCGGGGCGCCCCGCCCCGGGCGGGACTGAGCCCGTGCCCGCCCGCTCGCCGCTGGCGCCCGCCGCCTTTCCCGCGATTCCGCCGGTTTCCGGGGTCGATCTGGCCGCCGGGGCCGCCGGGATCCGCTATGCCGGGCGCGACGACGTGATGCTCGCCCTGCTCGCGCCGGGAACCACGGCCGCCGGGGTGTTCACCCGCTCCAAGACCGCCTCGGCCCCGGTCGAATGGTGCCGCGAGGCGCTGGTCCGGGGCGGCGGCGCGGCGCGCGCGGTGATCGTCAACGCGGGCAATGCCAACGCTTTTACCGGCCGCGCGGGCATGGCGGCGGTGCGGCGCACCGCCGAGGCGGTCGCCGGGCTCGCCGGCGCCGAGGCCGGCGCGGTGTTCGTCGCCTCGACCGGGGTGATCGGCGAGCCGCTCGACGATTCGCGCATCCGCGCCGTGCTCGCCGGGCTCCGCGACCGCGCCGCGCCCGGGGGCTGGGCCGCCGCCGCCCGCGCGATCATGACCACCGACACCTTCCCCAAGGGCGCGACCCGGACGGCGGTCATCGACGGCGCGACCGTCACGCTCGCCGGCATCGCCAAGGGCTCGGGCATGATCGCGCCCGACATGGCGACCATGCTCGCCTTCGTCTTCACCGACGCGGCGATCCCGGCCCCGGTGCTTCAGCCCATGCTGGCCCGGGCCAACGCGCGCGCCTTCAACTGCATCACCGTCGACGGCGACACCTCGACCTCGGATACGCTGATGCTGTTCGCGACCGGCCGGGGGCCGGCCCACGGCCCGGTCGATCGTCCCGGCGACCGCCGCCTCGCGGATTTCCGTCGGGCGCTCGGGGATCTGTTGATCGACCTCGCCTGTCAGGTCGTGCGCGACGGCGAGGGCGCGGCGAAATTCGTCACCATCGACGTGACCGGGGCGGCCAGCGCGCCCGCCGCGCGGCGCATCGGGCTCGCGATCGCGAACTCGCCGCTGGTCAAGACCGCGATCGCCGGGGCCGACGCCAACTGGGGGCGGATCGTCATGGCCGTGGGCAAGGCGGGCGAGCGCGCCGACCGCGACCGATTGATGATCCGCATCGGCGGCGTGCTGGTCGCCGAGAACGGCGTCGCCCATCCCGATTACCGCGAGGAACGGCTCGCCGGTCACATGCGGGGCCGCGAGATCGCGATCGCCGTCGACGTGGGCGTCGGCCGGGGCCGGGCGCGCGTCTGGACCTGCGACCTCACCCACGGCTACATCGACATCAACGCCGATTACCGGTCGTGAGCGCGTTGCCGGTCGTCCTCGTGGTCGCGGTCGCGTTGATCGACGCCGACGGCCGCGTGCTGCTCGCCCGGCGGCCCCCCGGCAAGGCCATGGCCGGGCTGTGGGAGTTCCCCGGCGGCAAGGTCGAGCCCGGCGAAACGCCCGAGGCGGCGCTGATCCGCGAGATCGGCGAAGAGCTCGGCATCGACGTCTCGGCCAACTGCCTCGCGCCCTTCACCTTCGCCTCGCACGGCTACGAGACCTTCCACCTTCTGATGCCGCTTTACGTCTGCCGCGTCTGGGAGGGCCGCCTGCGCCCGCGCGAGGGCCAGGAGACCGCCTGGGTCCGTCCCCAGCGCCTCGCCGACTACCCCATGCCCCCCGCCGACAAGCCCCTCGTCGCCATGCTGCGCGATCTGCTGTAGGGGGCAGCTACTTCTTGCTTGGCGGGATCGGCGCTTCCGTTGCGCCCAGCGCCTCGGCGAGGCTCGCGGCGGCGCTCCCCGGCTTGAGCGGCTTGGGCTGGTCGGCGTGCGGCGCCCAACCGATGAGATAGACGATCTCGAAGGTCGCGGGGATGCGCCCGTCGCGCCCGGCGAAGCGCTCGGCATAGATCGCGCTAGCGCGCGCCAGGGTCTCGCGCCGGATCGGTTGCCGGGGCCGCTCGACGAGCGCGTTGGTCTCGCCCATGCCGCGCAGATCGCGCATCAGGGCGAGCGCGTCCGGATAGCTCACGGTGATCGGGTCGCGGTCGACCACGGGAAGCGCGAAGCCCGCCCGTTGCAAGAGCGCGCCCGCGTCGCGTACCTCGACGAAGGGCGAGACCCGGGGGCTCGCGCCGCCCTCGACCTCGATTTCGGCGTCGGCGAGCGATTCGCGCAACTCGCGAAGCGTGCCGACCCCGAACATCGCGGCGAGGAACAGCCCGTCGGCGCGCAGGCTGCGGCGCGTTTGGACCAGCACTCCCGGCAGGTCGTTCGCCCAATGGAGGCTCATGAGGCTGAGCGCGAGGTCGAAGACGCCCGGGGCGAAGGGCAGCGCTTCCTCGTCGGCCGCGACACGCGGGCCTTGGGCCGCGCGCAGCATGGCGGGCGAGAGGTCGGTCTGGACCAGCCGCTCGATCCCGAAACGCCCCGCGAGCGCCTCGGCGAGCAGCCCGGTATGGGCGCCCAAGTCGAGCGCCAGGGGAAAGCGCCGCCGCACGTCGCCAAGACGCTCGACCAGGCGCGCGGCCACCTCGCGGAACAGAAAGTCGTGCCCTTTGAAACCGGCGGCGGCGCGGTCGCGCCGACGACGCAGGGTCGCGCGGTCGAAGACGGTCACGGGATCGGCCATGGCCCACTATGCCGTGCCCG
>CAZHDF010000235.1:0-2581 GCA_964531525.1 uncultured Alphaproteobacteria bacterium
TCTTGGACGCGACCTCGCGCACCATCTGGGCGCCCATGTTCTCGAACTTGTCGGCGAGTTCGATCTCCTTGGCGACCGTCACGCCGTCCTTGGTGATGCGCGGCGCGCCGAAGGACTTGTCGAGGACCACGTTGCGGCCCTTCGGTCCCAGCGTCACCTTGACCGCGTCGGCGAGCGTGTCGACGCCGCGCAGCATGCGCGTGCGCGCGTCGATCGAGAATTTGACGTCTTTCGCTGTCATCTCCGAAATCCCTCCGAACTCACGCGGCCTTCTTCGATGCCGCCTTGTCCTCGATGACGCCCATGATGTCGGATTCCTTCATGATCAGAAGGTCTTCGCCATCGATCTTTACCTCGGTCCCCGACCATTTGCCGAACAGGATGCGGTCGCCCACCCGAACGTCGAGCGGCGTGACCGAGCCGTCCTCGTTGCGCGCGCCGTCGCCCACGGCGAGCACCTCGCCCTGCATGGGCTTCTCCTTGGCGGTGTCGGGAATGATGATGCCGCCGGCCGTGGTCTCGTCCTCCTCGATGCGGCGAACGAGAACCCGGTCGTGCAATGGCCTGAATTTCATGGATCGAACCTCCTCTGAACTCGCAAAGGCTCCTTGGCCGGACTGTCGGTGATCACGGATTTGGCAGTCTCTCGGGGAGAGTGCCAACCCCGCTGGGCGCGATGTAAGACTCCCGCGCGCCGGTTTCAAGAGGGGCGCGCTCAAATATCAGCAGCCGCGAAGAACGGCTGCTAACAACATGGAATTAAACGGATATTAATGCTGATTTGCTTGCATGGAACGAACGGCTCAGGCAAGAATCCGGAGATCATCAACAGCCGATCGGTGACAACGGATAGGGCGATTTGCAAATGACGATCCAGCCAAGCGACCTCGAACGTCAGCTCATGGGCTACCGCCTGGCGACCGCCGAGATCATCTACGGCATGCCCGACCACCCGCAGCTCTTGCAGAGCTATATCTGGCAAGAGCTTGATATCGCGCCGCGTTTCCCGATGCTGCGGCGGTTCCTCGACTTCTGGCAGAAGAACCTCGACGGGCCCCTGCACTCGGTCCGCGTGGCCTCGACCGCGCTGGTCAAGCCGGCCGAGTTTCGCATGGTCGACGGCGTGTTCCGCCTGCAATAGCTTCGTGAACCGGCGATGAACGGCGGGCTCATGGCTCATTCAGGCGTGCTTGCGTAGCCTCGTGGACGATCGGTCGCGGCGCCCGCGCCGTACCGATCGGCCGCCACGATCCCGACGACCGGAACGCGCGCGGGGCCGGGGCGGAAGCGCAAGCCGATCTGGAGGTTGCCATGACCCTTCGCCGCACGAGCATCCGCAAACGTCGCTGGCTCGCCACCGCGCTCGGCGCGGTCGCCCTGACCGCGCTCGTCGCCGCGCCGGCCTCGGCCGATCCCGATTCCTGGAAGCCCGGCTACGGCTACGGCTACGACGACGACCAGGGCTATCAGGGCTATGGGAACGGGTGGCGGAACAACCATGACGACGACCATCGCTACGAGCGCAAGCGCCACCGGAAGCATCGCCACAAGCACCGCGAGCACGCCCGCGAAGACGACGGTTACGGGTATGGCGGGGGCTATGGCGGCTATGGGGTCGCGCCGCTCGCCGGATCCGGGCGCTGCGGCGGAAGCCAGACGCTCGGCACCATCATCGGCGCGGCGACCGGCGGGCTTCTCGGCGCCAATATCGGTCGCGGCGACGGCCGCCTCGCCGCGGTCGGCGCGGGCACGCTTCTGGGCGCGGTGATCGGCGGCACGCTGGGGCAAAACGTCGATCGGGTCGACGGCCGCTGCGGCGCGCGGCGGGTCGAGTACGTTCCCGACCGCGCCCCCGCCGCTTGGCGCAACCCCGACTACGGCACGCGCGGTCGGGCGCCCTCCGCCACGACGTACGACCGCAACTACGGCGCCTATTGCCGCCCCTACGAGACCACGGTCAACATCGGCGGTCGGACCGAGATCGTCCGCGGCCGCGCCTGCCGCGAGCCCGACGGCCGCTGGCGGGTGGTCGAGTAATACCAAGCCGCGGGCGACGCGGCCCACTACGCCTAATAACCGCCGCGCGCCAGCTTCCGCCGCCACTGGCGGCGGAAGACGCGGCGGTCTCCCTCCCAGGCTTCGAGCGTGCTTCGGACCAGGAAATGCTCGCGGGTCGCGGTGACGCGCATCCGGCTTCGCACCAGGACCCGCCAGTCCGCGCGGGCGAATTCGTGCTCGAACCCGTAGACCGCCTCGGCCGATAGGGGGTCGTCGTCCGCGATGCGGAAGCGCTGCATGGCCTTCGACCCGAAGGCGAGCCCCGTGTCGTCGAGCCGCAGCAGGCCGTGGTCCTCCTCGACGAGGCGCGCGCCGGTCGCGCTGTCTTGCACCCGCCGCGCCCGGGGCTCGCGGAGCACGCGCGCCGGCCGCGGCGTGGCCCCCCGGGGCGGATCGAACGGCGGCAGCGTGGCCGCGTCCGCCGCGAGCACGGGAAGATCGAGCCGCGCCGATCCCAGGCGCAGCGCGAGCGTCGTCGCCTCGGGGGGCGGCCAGGCGAGCGGCCAATAGGCGTTCGACAGCG
>CAZHDF010000235.1:2681-4654 GCA_964531525.1 uncultured Alphaproteobacteria bacterium
CCGAGCGCGCGTCGTCGTCCCGCTGATCGCCGGCGAGCTCGGGCGCCGGGCCGCAGGCGAACCAGGGCATCTGCTCGCCGCCGTCGATGCCGGTCGCCTGCGGCGAGCGCAGCGCGCGCGTCGCCTCGGCCCCGGGCCGATCGGCGAGGTCGTCGCCCGTGAGGTACAGCGTTCGCGTCGCGACCTCGGGCGCGGGCCAGCGCGCCAGCCCGATCCAGCGGCCCGCGCGGGGCGCGGGCTGCGGCGAGGGCGGGCGCGCGTCCTCGACGAAGACGCGCAGGCGCGGCTCGTCCATCACGCCGGTCGCCGCGCCCTTGAGCCAATGGTCCCACCAGCGCAGACATTCGCCCAGGAAGTCGATCGCCGGGCCGGGCGGCACGGTATGCGGGAAGCCGTGCGCCCAGGGACCGATCAGCCCCTTGACCGGCGCGCGACCGCGTTCGAGCAGGTCGAGCACCACCCCCCTCCACGGATCGGCCCAGCCGCCGACCGCGTAGACCGGGCAGGCGATCGCGCCGTCGGCCTCGCCCGGCCGCCGGTCGGCCAGTCGCCGGGCGAGCAGGGGCTTGGCGGCGTCGAGCCGTTGTTGCCACATCGCCCGCCAGGCGATTCCGACCGCCGCCGGGTCGGGCGGCCGCGCGGCATTGGCGAGCATCCAGGCCGCGCGTCCGAGGCTTTGGGCGAGCATGGTGCCGACCGGGTAGTCGTCGGCGCTTCGCAGGCGCGCGTCGGGCGCGCAGACCACGACCACCGCCTTGAGCGCCCGGGGTCGCCGCGCGGCGACCGCGAGCGCCGCGCGCGCCCCCCAGGACAGCCCCAGCATGCCGACCGCGCCGTCGCACCAGGGCTGGGCGGCGATCCAGTCGATCACCGCGACGCCGTCGTCGGTCTCGCCGCGCGAGGCGATCCCCGCCATCACCCCTTCCGAATCGCCGCTGCCGCGCATGTCGACGCGCAGGCAGGCGTAGCCATGGGCGGCGAGATAGCCGTGGTTGACCGAATCGCGGATCGCGGTCGCGTCACCCTTGCGGTAGGGGAGGTACTCGACGATCGCCGGGACCGGGTCGCGCCCGGCGCCCTCGGGCAGCCACAACCGCGCCGCCAGCCGGCAGCCGTCGGCCATGGGGATCGGAATATCGTCGATCACGCGCACGGGGCGCGGGGTCTGGAAGGCGCTGGTGGGGTTCCGGCTCAGATCAACCCCATCGCCTTGAGCGAGGCGTGGCTCGTGCGCCCGACGATGATGTGGTCGTGCAGCGTCACGCCGAGCTTGCCCGCGGCCTCGGCGACCGCGCGGGTCATCTCGATGTCGGCGCGCGAGGGCGTCGGGTCGTCGCTCGGGTGGTTATGCGCCATGATGATCGCCGTCGCCCCGAGCTCGAGCGCCCGGCGCACCACCTCGCGGGGATAGACCGGGGTGTGGTTGACGGTGCCGGTCTGTTGGACCTCGTCGGCGATCAGTACGTTGCGGCCGTCGAGGAACAGGACGCGGAAGGCCTCGGTCTTGCGGTGGCCCATGCTCGCTCGGCAATAGGCGAGCAGCTTGTCCCAACTGCTCAGCACCGGGCGGTCGATGACCTGCTCGCGCATGAAGGCGAGCGCCGCCGCCTGCACGGTCTTGAGCGCGACGATCGCGGCGTCGCCCACGCCCTCGACCTCGCGAAGTCGCGCGGGTTCGGCGCTGATCGCGCCGGCGAAGCTGCCGAAGCGCGCGATCAACGCCTTGGCGAGCGGCTTGACGTCGCCGCGCGGTCGGGCGTGAAACAAGAGCAGCTCGAGCAACTCGTAATCGGCGAGCGCCTCGGCCCCGCCGCGCAGAAAGCGTTCGCGCAGGCGTTGGCGATGGCCGATGTAATGGGGCTTGTCGGCGGCGGGTTTGTCGGCCATGGGCGGACGCGCCGGGGCTAGCACATGATGTGTTTAAGTCGGCACCGGCCCACTCCCCCGCCCGGCCACCCATATTCTACGATCCC
>CAZHDF010000236.1:0-4630 GCA_964531525.1 uncultured Alphaproteobacteria bacterium
CTAGAGGACGCGCGGGGTCAAGCCGACGGCGCTTTGCCCGCCCGTCTGCGCGTCGCGAAGCCCAGGCCGGCGAGACCGAGACCGAAAAGGGCGAGCATGCCGGGTTCGGGAGCCTTCCTGACCACGGCCACCGATCCGCGGTTTTGCGGGTCGAGAATCGGCGCCCAATTGCCCAAGCTCCCCGAGCGGAAGGTTCCGCCGGTCAAGCCGGCGAACAGAATGTTATCGAGTAGGACGGTCGTCTGTCCGCCGCTGCGTCCCTGATCGACCGTGAACACGAGATCCACCGGCCCCATGGCGTTCAGCGCCAGGAGATCGACGTAGGGGACGGTGTGGGTGAATGTCGTGAACGCGTTGGTCGGCGTCGCCGGCGCCAGCAGCGTGAACAGCTCGGCTCCCCCGAGGGAGACGGTCAACTTGCCGTCCGGGGATTTGAAAAGATAGTCGAAGGAAAGAATCTCGTCCTGGCGCTCGGTGAATTGGAAGATGCTGTCGGGGATGGAGATGGTTTGGACGATGCTGACCGGCGATCCGGAATTCATCTCCACCGCGTTGCCGTCGGCGGCGCCCAGCTTCTCGAACAGGATCGCCTTGGTGTCGTTGAGAAAGATCTTGTCCAACGTCGCCATGACCTGCTCGTTGGAGGCGGTCATGATGCTGCTGGCGAGTTGGGTATGGGTCGCGCCGAACAGATGCGCGATTTCGTGGGATGCGTTGTTGGCGAGCGCGCGCGCGATCAGGGTGTTGTCCCCGATGTCGCCGGCGCCGAGCGATTGCAGCCTGGGATTGGAGATCACGTCCGGGCCGACGCCGCCATAGGGCTGGTTGCCCGAGGTCAGGGAGAAGCTTCCGGCGAAGGTTCTGGCGATGCGCAGGTCGCTGTCGGCCTTGCCGTGCAGCCGCCGGTTGTCGTTGGCGTCGGTGACCGGATCGTTCTTGAACGTATAGGCCCGGTCGTCCATGCCCCATTGAACGAACGGGGTTGGCGGGGGCGGCCTGGAGGTCCTGAACTCGATATCGAAGTCCGCGAAATCCTCCCGCACGAAGGCGAGGATTCGATTGCGGATATCCGCCGCCATCCCGAGATCGGCGCCGCCGGTAAGCGTGAAAGCGCTGGCGGTAAAACCATCGAGGCCATCGGAGAAATGATCGGTGGTAATGCCCGGGTAGAACGGAAACGAGTTGAAATTCATGAACACGATCTGAGCCGCGGCGGCCGGGCGCGGAAGCGCGAGAAAGGCGGTCAATGCGACCGCGGATGCAAAGGAACCGACCCGTCCTGCCGTGATCGCCATGTGTGATATCCCCCCGGGATTTGTGGCGCGTTCACTTCTCGTTAAGCATAACAAGCAAGTTCCGTGCCAACCTCGATTCGAATAATTTTATTTTGCATTGCCAATCGCTTAATCATCCCGGGGAATACCTGTTTGAATAATGTGAAAATAATTCCGACACTTTATTCAGGATATTTCGATGAGTCGAACATCGAAATGTTCTGAATTATCTATGTTTTTCAGCGCAATAGGAAAGAATTCCGGTAGTTTTACAGTTGTAAAATTTACCGACATTCGTTTGCGCTGACGAGGAACGCCGCGCTTTTTCCGGGTTCGATCGGGAAACTTCGGTTATGAAACGGCGGCCACCACGGCGAGGCAGTCGCCGAGCGCGATCAGCCCCGGGAAGTGGCGGGCGGCGAGGATGCCGTCCATCTTCGCGCGGTAGGTCGCGGGCTCGATGCCGGTGCGGTCCAGGGGATGGACCCGGGCGATCGTCTCGCCCTTGCGCACCGGCTCGCCGAGGTCGACGGCGAAGGCGATCAGGCCGGCGTGCTCGGCGAAGGTGAAGCAGTCGTCCGACGTCATGTCGATCCGGGTCGAGGGCGCGATCTCGGGCTCCCCGCGCAGAATGCCGGCGTGGATCAGGAAATTGCGCGCGCCCCTCGCGGCGATCGCCGTCGAGCGCCTGGTGGTCGTGCCGCCGCCGCCGAGTTCGGTGGTGACGAAGACCTTGCCGAGCGCCTCGGCCGCGGTGTCGTACATGCCGCCGTCGTCGATTTCGACCAGGGTCGCGGCGTAGGGCGCGTTGAACGCCTCCCTGGCGGCGGCGCAGCGCGCTTCCTGGTCCTTGTCGGCCAGCAGATGGGATGCGGCGAGGGGCACGAAATCGAGCGTCTTTCCCCCGGCGTGAAGGTCGAGGACATAGTCCGCCATGGGCAGCAGCCGGCGCTGGAAGTAATCGGCGATCTTCTCGGTCGGGCCGCCGTCCGCGCGGCCGGGAAAGGCGCGGTTCATGTTGCCGCCGTCGAGGGGCGAGCAGCGCCTGGCGGCGCGGAAGGCAGGCGCGTTCATCGCCGGCACGATGATCACCCGGCCCGAGACCGCATGCGGATCGAGCGCGCGGGCGAGCTCGAACAATGCGACCGGGCCTTCGTACTCGTCGCCGTGGTTGGCGCCGGTGAGCAGCGCGGTCGGGCCGTCGCCGTTCCTGATCACCGCGATCGGGATCATCACCGCGCCCCAGGCCGAGGCATCGCTGCTGTGGGGTAGGCGCAAATGCCCGTGCTGGACGCCGTCGGCGTCGAAGTCGACCGTGGCGGTCATGGGGTTAGGTTTCATCCTGGACACGATCAGTCCTTCACGAACAGCTCGCGCGGCACCGAGGCGAGGCACTCGGGGCCGCCATCCTTGATCACGATGCTCTCGGTGATCTCGATCCCCCAGTCGTCGAGCCACAGGCCCGACATGAAGTGGAAGGTCATGTTTTCCGCGAGCACGCTGCGGTCGCCACCGCGCAGGCTCATGGTGCGCTCGCCCCAGTCGGGCGGATAGGACAGCCCGATCGAGTAGCCGGCGCGGTTGTCCTTCTCGATCCCGTGGCGCGCCAGCACCGCGAAGAAGGCGCGGGCGATGTCCTCGCAAGCGTTGCCGGGGCGCGCGACGGCGAGCCCCGCCTCCATGCCTTCGAGCACCGCCTTCTCGGCGTCGAGGAACTTCCGCGGCGGCTTGCCGAGGAAGACGGTGCGCGACAGCGGGCAGTGATAGCGCCGATAGCAGCCGGCGATCTCGAAGAAGGTGCCCTCGCCCTTGCGCAGCGGTCGGTCGTCCCAGGTGAGGTGCGGGGCGGCGGCGTCGGCGCCCGAGGGCAGCAGCGGCACGATCGCCGGGTAGTCGCCGCCATGGCCGTCGGCGCCGCGAATGGCGGCGTCGTATATCTCGGCGACCAGCGCGTTCTTGGGCATTCCCGGCTCGATCGCGTCGAGGATGCGGCGATGGGTCGCCTCGACGATGCGCGCGGCGATGCGCATGTAGGCGAGTTCGCGCTCGGACTTGACCGCGCGTTGCCAGTTCACCAGCCCGGTCGCGTCGCGGAACGCGGCGTTGGGCAGGCCCCTCTCGAGCGCGGCGAAGGCGGCGGCCGAGAAGTAGTAGTTGTCCATCTCGACGCCGATCGCAGCCTTGGCCCAGCCCCGGCTTTCGATCTCGGCGCACAGGCGGTCCATCGGGTGGCGCTCGGTCGATTGCACGTAATGATCGGGGTAGCCGACGATGTTCCCGGGCGCCATGAAGCAGGTGCGCCGCGCGCCGTTCGCGTCCTGACCGCGGCCGAACCAGACCGGCTCGCCGTCCAGCGCCAGAAGCACGCATTGATGGACGTAGAACGACCAGCCGTCGTAGCCCGTGAGCCAGGCCATGTTGGACGGGTCCGAGACCACGAGCAGCTCGACGCCCCGGCGCGCCATCTCGGCCCGGGTCTTGGCGATCCGCGCGTCGTATTCCGCCCGGTCGAAATGGAGGATCGGTGTGGTCATCGCGAAACCTTTGTTAAACCTTTGTTATTGTCATCTCTCAGGAAACGAAGTCGGCCCCCGCGCCGGACGCCAGACAGCGTTCGCGGGCCAATGTGGCGATGGCGGTATCCTGGACGCCGGTGCCCGTGAGGTCGCAGATCGTGATCTGATCGGGCGTGGCGCGCCCGGACGCCGGGTTCAGGATGATCTCGCCAATTTCCGGGAACCGCCGGTTGGAGGGGACCATGCCGGCGGCGATGGCGTGATGCAGTTCGCCGAGCGTCGCGCATTGGGACCACCGGTCGCAAACGAAAAAATCGGCGCGGACGATCGCGGCGGGATCGATCTCGTTCTTGTGCTCGGCGTCCGCCCCCATGGCGGTGACATGCTGGCCGGGCGCGAGCCAGTCGGCCTCGAGGATCGGGGCGCGCGCCGGGGTCGCCGTGACCACGATGTCGGCGCCGCGCACGGCCTCCTCGGCGCTTGCGGCGGGGACGACCGGAATGCCGAGCTTGTCCGAGAGCGCCGCCGCCGCCTCCGCCGCCTGCGAAGAGCGCCGGGCCCAGATGCGCGCGCCTTCGAGCGGGCGAACCAGGGTAAGCGCCTCGAGCTGCAACCGGGCCTGGGTTCCGCCTCCGAGGACCGCCGCCGTTCGCGCATCGGCCCGGGCAAGATATTTCGCGGCGACCGCGCCCGCGGCCGCCGTGCGAATGTCGGTCAGATAACCGTTGTCGAGAAGCAGCGCCTCGACCAGCCCCGTCTCGGCGCTCAGCAGCACCATGAGCCCATTGACGCTCGGCAGGCCGCGCTTGGGGTTGTCGAAGAAGCCCGGCGAGATCTTGA
>CAZHDF010000237.1:0-4620 GCA_964531525.1 uncultured Alphaproteobacteria bacterium
GGCGCGTCCTTTTCGGACCGAATCGGCGCCGAGCCGCGCGTCGGCGAGGGTTTTGCCGCGCGCCGCGCGTTTCCCCTTATGAAAATTTTATTCTGCGTATTGCATGTTCGCCGAGACTGCCCTACTCTCTTCAACGGTGGGCCTCGCACCGCGGCCCGCCTTTCCGGAGGCGCTGACATGTGCGGAATCGTTGGCCTTTTCTTGAAGAACCCGGCGCTTCGACCGACGCTCGGGCGACATTTCGAGACCATGCTGGTCGGCATGACCGAGCGCGGCCCCGATTCGGCCGGCGTCGCGATCTATCACGACCCGGCGGGACCGGGGGCGTGCAAGCTGACGCTGTTCCACGAGGACGAAAGCTATCCCTGGCGCGAGATGGGCGGCCGGCTGTCCGAGGCCCTCGACGCCGAGGTCGAGGTCGAGCACAAGGCCAACCACGCCGTCCTGCGAATCGAGGCGACCGACGCCCCCGCGCGCGCCTGGCTCAAGCGCCATCACCCCGAGGTCCACGTCATGGGCTACGGCGAGGCGATGGAAGTCTACAAGGACAAGGGCCTGCCCCACGAGGTCGCGACCAAGTATGGTCTGGCGGCCATGGGCGGCAGCCACGCGATCGGCCATACCCGCATGGCGACCGAGAGCGCGGTGACCACCGAGCATTCGCATCCCTTCACCGCCGCCCCCGACATGTGCCTGGTCCACAACGGCTCGCTCAGCAACTACAACCGGCTGCGCCGCTGGCTGGAGCGCCAGGGGCTCGAATTCGAGACCGACAACGACAGCGAGGTCGCGGCGCGCTACTTCGCCTATCGCATGGCCGAGGGCGCGAGCCTCGACGAGGCAATGGAGGCCGGGCTCAAGGACCTCGACGGCTTCTACACACTGACCATGGGCACCCGCGACGGCTTCGCGGTTCTGCGCGACGGCATCGCCTGCAAGCCCGCGGTGCTCGCCGAGACCGACGACTGGGTGGCGATGGCCTCCGAGTTCCGCAGCCTGGCCGACCTGCCCGGGGTCGAGACGGCCAAGGTCTGGGAGCCCGAGCCCGCCAAGATCTACACCTGGACATTGAAGGACGCCGCGTGATTACCGTCGATCTGGCCGAAACGCCCCTGCGCGAGCTCAACGCGCGCCTGCACGCGCTCGCGCCCGATACCAACGAACGCCGTTGGCGAATCCTCAACCCGCGCGGCCAGCACGCCATCGCCGCCGGGCTGACGGTGCCGATCGAGATCGAGATCGACGGCCCGGTCGGCTACTACTGCGCCGGCATGAACAAGGAGGCGACGGTCACCATCAACGGCCATTGCGGCTGGGGGCTGGCCGAGAACATCATGTCGGGCACGGTGCGGGTGCGCGGCAACGCCTCCGAATCGGCGGCGGCCACGGGGCGCGGCGGGCTGGTCGTCATCGAGGGCGACGCGAGCTCGCGCTGCGGCATCTCGATGAAGGGCGTCGACATCGTGGTCGGCGGCTCGGTCGGCCATATGAGCGCCTTTCTCGCCCAGGCGGGCCATCTCGTGGTTTGCGGCGACGCCGGCGACCATCTCGGCGATTCGATCTACGAGGCGGTGCTCTACGTCCGGGGCAAGGTCGGCAGCCTGGGCGCCGACTGCGTCGAGAAGGAGATGACGCCCGAGCATGTCGAGACCCTGCGCGCGCTACTCGCCCGCGCCGGGATCAAGGCCGACGCCGAGGGATTCCGCCGCTACGGCTCGGCCCGCACTCTGTATCACTTCAACATCGACCACGCCGATGCCTACTGAGCGCGCCGAGCGCCGGGCGCGGCCTGGTCCGGGAGACCGCCATGAGCGTTGATCCTCGCACATTGCGCCGGTCCGCGAGCTTTCCGCCCGAGGTCCTCGCCGAAATCCACCGCGCCGCCGACCAGGGGCTTTACGACATTCGCGGCTTCGGCGCCAAGCGCAAGCTGCCCACTTTCGACGACCTCGTGTTCCTGGGCGCGTCGATGTCGCGCTACCCGCTCGAAGGCTATCGCGAGCGCTGCGGCACCGACGTGGTGCTCGGCACCCGTTTCGCCAAGAAGCCGATCGAGCTCAAGATCCCGATCACCATCGCCGGCATGAGCTTCGGCGCGCTCGGCGCGCACGCCAAGGAGGCGCTGGGGCGGGGCGCGAGCGAGATGGGCACCTCGACCACCACCGGCGACGGCGGCATGACCGAGGAGGAGCGCCAAGCGTCCAAGATCCTGGTCTACCAGGTGCTGCCCTCGCGCTACGGCATGAACCCCGACGACCTGCGCCGCGCCGACGCCATCGAGGTGGTCGTCGGCCAGGGCGCCAAGCCGGGCGGCGGCGGCATGCTGCTGGGCCAGAAGATCACCGAGCGGGTCGCGGGCATGCGCACGCTTCCCGAGGGCATCGATCAGCGCAGCGCCTGCCGGCACCCCGACTGGACCGGCCCCGACGACCTCACCATCAAGATCCAGGAGCTGCGCGAGATCACCGATTGGGAGAAGCCGATCTACGTCAAGATCGGGGCGACGCGGACGGCTTACGACGTCGCGCTCGCGGTCAAGGCGGGCGCCGACGTGATCGTGCTCGACGGCATGCAGGGCGGCACCGCCGCGACCCAGGACGTGTTCATCGAGCACGTCGGCATTCCGACCCTGCCGGCGGTGCGCCTCGCGGTCGAGGCGTTGCAGGAACTCGACATGCACCGCAAGGTGCAGCTCATCGTCTCGGGTGGGATTCGCAACGGAGCCGACGCGGCCAAGGCGCTCGCGCTCGGGGCCGACGCGGTCTCGATCGGCGTCGCGGCGATGATCGCGCTCGGCTGCAACCGGCCGATCTTCGAGGAGGACTACGCCGCGATCGGCACCGCGCCCGGCTATTGCCACCACTGCCACACCGGGCGCTGCCCGGTGGGCGTCGCGACCCAGGACCCCGAGCTCGAATCCCGGCTGCCGCCCGAGAAGGGCGCGCGCTGGCTTCGCAACTACCTCACCACCATGGTGCTCGAAATCCAGACCCTGGCGCGCGCCTGCGGCAAGAGCCACGTCCACAACCTCGAGCCCGAGGACATGGTCGCGCTGACCATCGAGGCGGCGGCCATGGCCGGCGTGCCGCTCGCGGGCACCAATTGGATTCCCGGGCGCGCCCGGGACGCATAAGATACGCCGAGCCCGGGCGTGGCGCGCACCCGCCGCGCCCGGGACGTATGAGACGACAGGGACCCGACTTCACCGACTGGAGATAGTGACATGGCCGCGGATCTTGCCAAGATCGCAAAAGAAAAGAAAATCAAATACTTCTTCATCAGCTTCGTCGATCTGTTCGGCGTGCTGCGCGCCAAGCTGGTGCCCGCCGACGCGATCGGCGGCATGCAGCGCGAGGGCGCGGGCTTCGCCGGCTTCGCCGCTTGGCTCGACATGACCCCGGCGCATCCCGACATGTTCGCGGTGCCCGACCCCGACAGCCTGATCCAGCTTCCCTGGCGGCCCGAGGTCGGCTGGCTGGCGGGCGATCTGTGGATGGACGGCAAGGAGGTCGAGCAGTGTCCGCGCGTGGTGCTCAAGCGCCAAATCGCCGCCGCCGCGGCCAAGGGCTACCGGATGAAAAGCGGCGTCGAGTGCGAGTACTTCCTGGTCAACGCCGACGGCACCGCGATCTCGGACGATCGCGACACCCAGGCAAAGCCCTGCTACGACCAGGCGGCGCTGATGCGGCGCTACGACGTGATCACCGAGATCTGCGACGCCATGCTCGCGCTCGGCTGGGGGCCGTACCAGAACGATCACGAGGACGCCAACGGCCAGTTCGAGATGAACTGGGATTACGACGACTGCCTGCGCACCGCCGACCGGCACGTCTTCTTCAAGTTCATGGCCAAGACCATCGCCGAGAAGCACGGCCTGCGCGCGACCTTCATGCCCAAGCCCTTCGCCGGCCTCACGGGCAACGGCTGCCACGCCCATGTCTCGCTGTGGGACAAAACCGGGAAGAAAAACCTGTTCCTCGACAAGAAGGACGAGATTGGCCTGTCGAAGCTCGCCTACCGCTTCCTGGGCGGGATCATGCATTCGGCCGAGGCGCTGGCGGCGATCTTCAATCCGACCGTCAACAGCTACAAGCGGCTCGACGCGCCGGTCACGCGCTCGGGCGCGACCTGGTCGCCCAACGCGGTCACCTATTCGGGCAACAACCGCACCCATATGATCCGGGTGCCCGACGCCGGGCGGTTCGAGCTGCGGCTCATGGACGGCGCCGCCAATCCCTATCTCATGCAGGCCGGCGCGCTCGGCGCCGGGCTCGACGGCATGGAGAACGCGCGCGACCCGGGCAAGCGGCTCGACGTCAACATGTACGAGGACGGCCACCGCATCAAACGCATCAAGCGGCTGCCGCTCAACCTGCTGGACGCGATCCGGCTGCTCGATCGCAACCGGACGCTGCGCGCGCGGCTCGGCGACGAGTTCGTCTCGGCCTACGTCAAGCTCAAGCACGACGAATGGAACAGCTACACCCGGACCCTCAGCCAGTGGGAGCTCGACAACACCCTCGATTGCTAAGGGCCTGATGTCTTTTGATTGAATCAACGCATTTCGCGTCCCTGGCCCGCGCTCGCACCCCACCCCCACCCAACCCTCCCCCATCGAGG
>CAZHDF010000238.1:0-4471 GCA_964531525.1 uncultured Alphaproteobacteria bacterium
AGGAGGCTTGAGAGTGTCTGATCAACTCGGAGCGTTAACAACCATCTTCACCGAGGTCTATTACTGGATCACGGTGGTGTTCATGTTTCTGATCCACGTCGGGTTCACCATGTACGAAGTCGGCGCCTCGCGCCGCAAGCACATGATGCACACACTGCTGAAGAACACGATGCTGATCCCGCTGGTCACCGTGACCTTCTTCTACTTCGGCTGGTGGATCTATTTCGGCTGGGCCAATGGGCCGTTCATCACCGGCGGCGTCATCGACGCTCCCTGGGCGACGCCCTGGAGCGAGCTGATGGGCACCCACATGGGCGGCAAGCCGATGAGCGACGCGCTCACGGCCGACGACACCATGGGCTGGGCGCGCATCAACGGCGTGTTCTGGGCCGCGTTCCTTCTATTCTCCTGGACCGCGGCGTCGATCGTCTCGGGCGCGGTGATCGAGCGTATCCGCTCGGGCGCGTTCTGGATTCTCGCGGTGCTGATCGGGTCGTTCACCTGGATCATCGACGCGGCCTGGGGCTGGTCGCCGGACGGCTGGATGGTCCAGCTTCTGGGCTACCACGACGCCTACGCCTCGGGCGTGATCCACGCCATCGCGGGCGGCTTCGCGCTCGGCGTTCTGGTCCACCTCGGCCCGCGGATCGGCAAGTTCCGCGCCGACGGGACGCCGCGCAACATCGTGCCGCACAACCCCTGGCTGGTGACGATCGGGCTGTTCCTGATCTACACCGGATTCTGGGGCTTCTACGTCGCGTGCAACATTCCGATCTTCGATATCGGACCCGCCGCGGGCATGAGCGAGTCGTTCTTCTCGACCACCAACATCTATCTCGCCCCGACCACGACCTCGGCGATCACCTTCAACTTCCTGATGTCGCTGTCGGGCGGGCTGATGGCCGCCTACCTGATCTCGAAGGGGGACGCGTTCTGGACCTATTCGGGCGGTCTCGCGGGCGTCATCGCGGCTTCGGCCGGCAACGATCTCTATCACCCGATCCAGGCGATGCTCATCGCCGCCGTCGGCGTGGTGATCGTCTACAAGATGCACTTCTGGGTCGAGCGCCGGTTCAAGATCGACGACGCGGTCGGCGCGGTGGCCGTGCACGGCTACGGCGGATTCTTCGGCGTCGTTATCGCGGGCTTCCTGCTTTGGGGCTATCCTTCTTCGATGAACCCCGACTACGCGGTGATCACGCCGTGGGGCCAGTTCATCGGCGCGATCATCATGTTCTTCGTGCTCGGCTTCCTGCCGGCATGGATCGTCGCCGGGATTCTGAAGAAGATGAACCTGCTGCGGATCCCCGAGCGGGTCGAGCTCGCCGGTCTCGATATCTCGGAGTACCACGGCCGCTATCTCGACAAGGCGGAAGTGGCGATGGCCGAGAGGAAAGAGGCCCGCGAACGCGGCTACCTCAAAGCCTGACCGGGGAAGGAGAAAGACATGTCAACCGGAATCGAAAGCTGGAACGTCAACCTGCTCGACATCGGGCCCATGTACCCGTTCCCCGGCAGCGAGATGCTGTTGGTGATCATCGGGCTCGTGACCTGGGTCCTCTGGCATATCATCCAGGTCAAAATGGAGAACAGGATCTACGATCGGGAAGATGCCCATTATCAGGATCCCGCCATGCTCGAAAAGGCGATGGTCCTCGCCGAGGCGGAAACCCTCGTCGAATCGATGAAGGCGCACGATCCCGAAAACTTCAAGACGCCGTGACGGAAGTGGCGATCGGGGGCGCGGCCGTCGCGCGGCGCCCCCTTCCCGCCATCGACGATCGAGCAGAGGCCGGACGCGGGTCGAAATCGCCCGTACCGGCCTCTCTTTTTTCCGCTCCCCCTTTCGACAGCGAGGCGCATCCGTGACCTGGGACGACGACCGCCGCGTCTATCGCATTTCGCGCAGCCGGCTACAGCACGGCGTACTGCTCGCCGTGGTTCTCGGCGGCATCGGCGTCGCGAGCCTGTTTTTCGCCGGCCCGGCGTTGCCCGACGGGCAACTCCTCGGCGTCGTCAACCTCGCGCTCGCCGCGGGCGTCCTCGCCTATGTCGGCTATACCGCGCGCGACACGCGACCGCGCATGATCCTCGACCGCGAGGGCCTGTGGTACCGCGACTGGGGCATCGGCCCGCTGCCGTGGCGCCAGATCGGCGAGACGCGCATCGCCGGCATTCGCCTGAACGCCTATCTGTCGATCGAGCTGCGCGACCCGGACGCCCTGCTCGCCGGCCTCGACGACGCCACGCGTCGCCGGTTCACGCGCAACCGGCTGGTGCGCCTGCCGCGCCTGACGGTGCCGAACGACGCGCTCGACGCCCCGCTCGACGAAATTCTGTCCGCGATCCGCGCGCATCTCGACCAGGCGGACGATTAGGATCTCGGCTTTTTCGCGGTGCAGCTTCATGAAAATTCGTTGCCTGCCATTAAACGACCGGCTAGGCTCCGGCGAGCGACCGCCCGGTGCGGCGCGAAGCCGGAAACCCGCGCCGGCCGGCGACGGAGAGTTGCAAGCGACATAGGGCCGGATACGACATAATATGTCGCGCAGAGGCCGAAACGCGTCCCGGCGAAACAGTAGGATTTGGCCGCGCCGGGTGAGAGGTGCATAACACCTTCACGCCGATAAGTTGCCCGCGCGAACGGGGGGTGAGGCGAAAGCGAACCACCAATCGGGGATACAGTCAGGAATGTCGAGCTCACAGCACCAAAATCCGAAATCGGACATCGAGATCGCGCAAGCGGCCGAGATGCGTCCCATCGTCGACATCGCCCGCGAGAAGCTGGGTCTCGACGCCACCCACCTCGAGCCCTACGGTCACTACAAGGCCAAGGTCTCTCTTGATCACGTCAAGTCGCTCAATGGACGACCGGACGGCAAGCTCGTCCTGGTCACCGCGATCACGCCGACGCCCGCGGGCGAGGGCAAGACCACGACCACCGTGGGGCTCGGCGACGCGCTCAACCGTCTCGGCAAGAAGACCATGATCTGCCTGCGCGAGCCGAGCCTCGGCCCGTGCTTCGGCATCAAGGGTGGCGCGGCGGGCGGCGGCTATGCCCAGGTCGTGCCGATGGAGGATATCAACCTCCACTTCACCGGCGACTTCCACGCCATCGGCGCCGCCAACAATCTGCTCGCGGCGCTGGTCGACAATCATATCTACTGGGGCAACGAGGCCGGGATCGACCCGCGCCGCGTGAGCTGGCGACGCGCCGTCGACATGAACGACCGAGCGCTGCGCAAGATCGTCAACTCGCTCGGCGGGGTCGGCAACGGCTTCCCGCGCGAGGACGGCTTCGACATCACGGTCGCCTCCGAGGTGATGGCGATCTTCTGCCTCGCCACCGACCTCGACGACCTTCAGCGCCGGCTCGGCAACATCATCGTCGGCTATACCCGCGACCGCAAGCCCGTGCGCGCCAGCGCGGTGATGGCGCAGGGGCCGATGGCGGCGCTCCTGAAGGATGCGCTCGCCCCCAACCTGGTCCAGACGCTGGAGCACAACCCGGCCCTCGTCCACGGCGGGCCGTTCGCCAACATCGCGCACGGCTGCAACTCGGTCCTGGCGACGACGACCGCGCTCAAGCTGGTCGATTACGTGATCACCGAGGCGGGCTTCGGCGCCGACCTCGGGGCCGAGAAGTTCTTCGACATCAAATGCCGCAAGGCGGGGCTCAAGCCCGAATGCGTGGTCATCGTCGCGACCGTGCGGGCGCTCAAGATGCACGGCGGGGTCGCCAAGCAGGACCTCGGAACCGAGAACCTCGAAGCGCTTGCGAAGGGGCTCGCCAATCTCGAGCGCCATATCGAGAACGTCGCCAAGTTCGGCCTGCCGGCGGTGGTCGCGGTCAACGCCTTCAGCGCCGACACCCCGGCCGAGCTCGACCTGGTGGTCGAACGCTGCCGCGAGCTCGGCGTCGAGGCGGTCAAGGCCGACCATTGGGCCGAGGGCGGCGCCGGCGCCGAGGACTTGGCCCAGGCGGTGCTCCGCGTGCTCGACGCGGGCAAGGCCGACTTCCGCCCGCTGTACCCGGACGAGATGCCGCTGTGGGAAAAGATCCGCACCGTCGCGCGCGAGATTTACGGCGCCGACGACGCGGTCGCCGACAAGAAGGTGCGCAACCAGATCGCCCAACTGGAGGACGCGGGCTTCGGCCACTTCCCGGTCTGCATGGCCAAGACCCAGTACAGCCTGAGCTCGGACGCCAACCTCAAGGGCGCACCCTCGGGCTTCACGGTTCCGGTCCGCGAGGTCCGGATCTCGGCGGGCGCCGAGTTCCTGGTCGCGATCTGCGGCGACATCATGACCATGCCGGGCCTGCCGCGCGTGCCGGCGGCGAACCGCATCAAGGTCGATTCGGAAGGCAAGATCGTCGGGTTGTTCTAAATATGCCGGGGAGCCGATGAATCGGCTCCTCTCGCGGTCCCGGCCTGCGCCCCCGCCCCCACCCAACCCTCCCCCATCAAGG
>CAZHDF010000239.1:0-4424 GCA_964531525.1 uncultured Alphaproteobacteria bacterium
CAGGCGCACCCGGCCTTTCCGGTCACCATCTATTACGCCTTCAAGCAAGCGGAGACGAAGAAAAACGGCGAGACCGCCTCGACCGGATGGGAGACCTTTCTCGACGCCGTCATCCGCGCCGGATTCGCCGTCACCGGCACCTGGCCGATGCGGACGGAGCGCGGCGCTCGTTCGATTGGCATCGGTAGCAATGCGCTCGCCTCCTCGATCATCCTCGTCTGCCGCCCGCGCGCAGCCGACGCCCCCGTCGCCACCCGGCGCGAGTTTTTGGCCGCGCTGAAGGCGGAATTGCCGCGGGCGCTTGCGCATCTCCAGCGCGGCAACATCGCGCCGGTCGATCTCGCCCAGGCCGCGATCGGCCCCGGCATGGCGGTGTTCACCCGCTACGGCCGGGTCGTCGACGCCGAGGGCGCGGCGATCCCGGTGCGCGAGGCGCTGATGCTGATCAACCAGACCCTCGATGCGGTGCTGGCGGACCAAGAAGGCGATTTCGACGCCGACACCCGCTGGGCGCTCGCCTGGTTCGAGCAGATGGGCTTCGGCGAGGGCGACTACGGCGAGGCCGAAACGCTGTCCAAGGCCAAGAACACGAGCGTCGCGGGCCTCGCCCAGGCCGGGGTGCTGGTCTCCAAGGCTGGCAAGGTGCGCCTTTTGGCGCCGGGCGAGCTTGCGGACGACTGGGACCCGGAGACCGATTCGCGGCTCACCGTGTGGGAGATGGTCCATCACCTGATCCGCGCGCTCGAGGCCGGGGGCGAGAAGGCGGCGGCGGCGCTCGCCGCCAAGATCGGCGCCCGGGCCGAGACGGCGCGCGAGCTCGCCTATCGCCTCTATACGGTCGCCGAGCGCAAGAAGCGCGCCCAGGACGCGCTCGCCTACAACGCGCTGGTGCAAAGCTGGCCCGAAATCGCGCGGCTCGCGCAGGCGGGCAAAGACCCAACGGCCGTCCAGGCCGACATGTTCCAATGAGGTGAGCTATGGCGATGACCAATCAGGAACGGGTCGGCAAGGCGCTGGATCTCTTGCGCAAGGGTCTCGGCCCCTTCGTCGAGCGCGAGGTCAAGAACGCGATACAGGGAGGCGCGCGCCCCGCTTCTCTCCAGGCCTTCGCCACCGACCCCAACCTTCGCGACAAGCCGATTGCGGGGTGGGACGCGGCCTTGCTCCTCAAGCTCATGTGGGAGACGTGGAACGACATTTTCCGCAAGACCCTGGGCCCGGCGGAGCGGGGCTTGGTGGGCGAGATTCGCGGCCACCGCAACCGCTGGGCGCATCAAGAACCGTTCTCCAGCGACGATGCCGACCGCGCGCTCGATTCGATCGCCCGGCTGCTCGCCGCCGTCTCGGCGCCCGAGGCCGACGCGGTGACTAAGATGAAGATGGAGCTGCGCCGCCTCATCTTCGACGAGCAGGTCCGCAGCGAGAAGCGCAAGGCGGGCGGCTCGCTGGTCGAGGCGGCGGCGTCGGGCGCGCTCAAGCCCTGGCGGGACGTGGTGACCCCGCACAGGGACGTCGCCAGCGGCCGCTACCAACAGGCCGAGTTCGCCGCCGATCTCTGGCAGGTGCATCTCGGCGAGGGCGCGGACGAGTACAAAGACCCGGCCGAGTTCTTCCGCCGCACCTATCTGACCGAAAGCCTGAAGCGCCTTCTGGTGGGCGCAGCGCAGCGGCTTTCTGGGGCGGGGGGCGATCCGGTGGTGCAGCTCCAGACCAACTTCGGCGGCGGCAAGACGCACTCGATGCTGGCGCTCTATCACCTGTTCTCGGGCGCGAACCCCAATGAGCTTCCGGGCGTCGATGCTGTGCTGGCGGACGCAGGCGTGAGCGGCCTGCCGCGCGCCCGGCGCGTGGTGCTCGTCGGCAACAAGATCTCTCCCGGCAACCCGGTGACGAAGTCCGACGGCACCGTGGTGCGCACTCTGTGGGGCGAGCTTGCCTGGCAGCTCGGCGGCAAGGACGCCTTCGCGCGCGTCGCCGCGGACGACGAGAAGGCGACGAGCCCGGGTGATGCCTTGCGCGCTCTGATGAACGAGTATGGCCCTTGCCTCGTCCTGATCGACGAATGGGTGGCTTACGCCCGCCAGCTTCACGACGCCGCCGACCTGCCGGCCGGCAGTTTCGAAACCCAGTTCACCTTCGCCCAGGCGCTGACCGAATCGGCCAAGCTCGCCAAGAACGCCTTGCTCGTCATCAGCCTGCCCGCATCCGACACCGCGGGATCGCCCCATACCCAAGCCGATGACGTGGAGGTCGGCGGCATGCGCGGGCGCGAGGCGCTCGACCGATTGCGCAATGTGGTGGGGCGCATCGAATCCTCCTGGCGGCCGGCGAGCGCCGAGGAAGGCTTCGAGATCGTGCGCCGGCGGCTGTTCGAGCCGATGACCGATCCCGAGCAGTTCAAGGACCGCGATGTCGTCGCGCGCGCCTTCGCCGACCTCTACCGCGTGCAGCAGCAGGAGTTTCCGCCCGAGTGCCGCGAAGCCGACTATGAGAAGCGGATCAAGGCCGCCTATCCGATCCACCCGGAAATCTTCGACCGGCTCTATGGCGACTGGTCCACGCTGGTGAAGTTCCAGCGCACGCGCGGGGTGCTGCGCCTTATGGCGGCGGTCATTCACGCGCTGTGGGAGAAGGGCGATCGGACTCCCTTGATCCTGCCGTCCACGATTCCAATCGACGACGCGCGCGTGCAGTTCGAGCTCACGCGCTACCTCTCCGACAACTGGGTGCCGGTGATCGAACGCGACGTGGACGGCCCCAATTCGCTGCCGCTTCGCATCGACGGCGAGGTGCCCAACCTCGGGAAGGTTCACGCCTGCCGGCGCGTGGCGCGGACGATCTATCTGGGATCGGCGCCGACCGCCGGCGCGGCCCACCGCGGCATCGAAGACCGGCGGGTCAAATTGGGCTGTGTGGTTCCGGGCGAGGCGTCAGCCGTCTTCGGCGACGCGCTGCGCCGGCTCGCGTCCGCGGCGACCTATCTTTATCAGGACGGCGCGCGCTACTGGTATTCGACCCAGCCCACGGTGACCAAGCTCGCCGAGGACCGCGCCGAGGAGCTCAAGCGCGACCCGGACAAGGCGGCGGAAGAGCTGGAGCGAAGACTGCGCGCCGATCTGCAAAGGCGCGGCGATTTCGCGCGCGTCCATCCCTTGCCTCGTTCGGGCGCGGACGTGCCGGACGATTTCGACGCGCGCCTCGTGGTGCTGGGGCCCGACCACCCTTACAGCCGGGAAGCGGACAGCGCCGCCGAGGCCGCGGCCAAGACGATTCTGGAAACGCGCGGAAGCGCGCCCCGGATCTATCGCAACACGCTCGTCTTCCTCGCCGCCGACAAGGTCCGCCTGCAAGACCTGGATGAGGCGCTGCGCAAATATCTCGCTTGGGACTCGATTCTCGCCGAGAAGGAGGCCCTCAACCTCGATCCGCACCAGGTCAAACAGGCCGAAACGCAGAAACAGGCGGCCGACAGCGCGGTCACGGCGCGCCTGCCCGAGACCTACCAGTGGCTTCTCGCGCCGGAGCAGCCAAGCGCGGACGGCGAGATCCAGTGGCAAGCAATTCGTCTTTCGGGGAGCGACGCCCTTGCCATTCGCGTGAGTAAGAAGCTCAAGAACGATGAAGAATTGTTTCCAAGCCTGGGGGCGACACGGCTCAGGATGGAGCTCGACCGCGTACCGCTCTGGCGCGGCGATCATGTCGCCATTCGGCAGCTCATCGAGGATTTCGCGCGTTATCTCTACTTGCCGAGGCTTGCCGGGCCGCATGTTCTGATGCGCGCGATCCGCGACGGCCTTAGCCTTCTCACCTGGGAGAAGGACTCCTTTGCTTTCGCGGAAAGCTATGACGAAGAAGCGGGGCGCTATCGCGGCCTGCGCTGCGGCCAGCAGGTGGAAGTGCCGGAGGCCGGCGGCGGCGGTCTCCTGGTCAAACCCGAGGCCGCGTCTCGCCAGCAGGCGGCCGAGGCGCCGTCGGGCGCTTCTCCCGGTACGGCACCGGGCGCATCGCCACCCCCCGATCGGCCAAGCGACAGGGCGGAATCCTCCCCGCAGCCGCGCGCCTTCAAACGCTTTCACGGAACCGCTACGCTGGATCCCACGCGGGTGGGACGAGACGCCGGGCGGATCGCCGATGAAGTCATTGCGCATTTGGCCGGTCTCGTCGGCGCCAAGGTCACGGTGACGCTGGAAATCGAGGCGACGGTGCCTTCCGGCGTTCCCGACCAGGTCGTCCGCATCGTCACCGAGAACAGCCGGACCTTGAAGTTCGACAGCCACGGCTTCGAGGAAGAGTAACGGGCCGTGAGTGGCCGCGCTGCCGGTCGAGTCGGCCGATGAAACTGGCCTTCAGATCGACTGGCCACGGCTATTGCGCCACGCCGACTGCTCGCAGTCGCGCCCGCAGGTCTCCGTAGTCGTCCATCA
>CAZHDF010000240.1:0-4398 GCA_964531525.1 uncultured Alphaproteobacteria bacterium
GAATATGGGTGGCCGGGCGGGGGAGTGGGCCGGTGCCGATTCGATACAAAAACATCATGCGCTAGGCCTCCCGCCGCTCGCAGGGCAGGGTTGCATCCTCGGCGCTTGTGCTCGCCCGGCCCGCCCTGTAATCCTTTTTCCCTGCGCAGCCTGGGCGAACGAGAGAGCTTTTCATGTCCGCACCGCCGAAAGAAGCCGGCCAGCCGGTCACCGACAAGCGCGACCTGGTCGCCTATATCGCCTCGGGCGGCAAGCCGCCGGCGGACTGGCGCATCGGCACCGAGCACGAGAAATTCGGCTTTCGGCTTTCGGACCTCCGCCCCCTCGACTACGAGGGGCCGCAGGGCATTCGCGCCATGCTCGAGGGGCTGCAACGCTTCGGCTGGGAGCCGATCCTCGAGGCCGGACGGCCGATCGGCCTGACCTACAAGGGCCAGGCGATCTCGCTCGAGCCCGGGGGGCAGTTCGAGCTTTCGGGCGCGCCGCTGCCCACGCTCCACGACACCTGCGCCGAGGTCCACAGTCATCTCGTCCAGGTCAAGGCGGTCGCCGAGGAAATCGGCGCCGTATTCGTCGGGGTTGGCTTTCAGCCCAAATGGCGACGCGAGGACATTCCGGTCATGCCCAAGGCGCGCTACGACATCATGCGCGCCTACATGCCGACCCGGGGCTCGCTGGGCCTCGACATGATGCTTCGGAGCTGCACGGTCCAGGTCAATCTCGACTTCGCCGACGAGGCCGACATGGTGACCAAGATGCGCGTCGGCCTCGCGCTTCAGCCGATCGCGACCGCGATCTTCGCCAACTCGCCGTTCACGGAAGGAAGGCCCAACGGCTACCTGAGCTACCGCAGCAAGGTCTGGACCGATACCGACCCGGACCGTTGCGGCACGCTCCCCTTCGTGTTCGAGGATGGCATGGGCTTCGAGCGCTATGTCGAGCACGCGCTCGACGTGCCGATGTATTTCGTCTACCGCGACGGGCGCTACATCGACGCCTCGGGCCAGTCGTTCCGCGACTTCCTCGACGGCCGCCTCCCGGCGCTGCCCGGCGAGCGGCCGACGCTCAGCGACTGGGACGGTCATCTCACGACCCTGTTCCCCGAGGTCCGGCTCAAGCGCTACATCGAGATGCGCGGCGCCGACTCGGGACCGTGGGACATCATCTGCGGGCTGCCCGCGCTCTGGGTCGGGCTGCTTTACGATGCCGACACCCTGGACGCCGCCTGGCAGATGGTGCGCGACTGGACGCCCGAGGAACACGCCTATCTCCGCGCCGAGGTGCCGCGGCGCGCGTTTTCGACCGAGTTTCGCGGCCGCCCGCTGCTCGCGCTCGCCCGCGAGGTGCTCGACCTTTCGCGCCAGGGCCTCGCGCGTCTCGGCCGCCTGGACGCCAACGGCAAGGACGAGGTCCATTTCCTCGATCCGCTCGAGGAGATCGTCTCGACCGGTCGCACCCCGGCCGAGGGGTTGCTCGACGCCTACTACAACGAATGGGACGGCGACATCGACCCGCTGATCACCGAATGCGCGTATTGACGGCGCCGATTTACGGGCGTTCAAACGCCACGCAGGCTTTCCTCGCATAAGCTCGGGCGCGCGGTCGCGCTTGCCGGCGCGTCTCGCGCGCCGGGGGCATGTCAAACCGCGCCGGGAAAACCCATCGGCGGTGAAAACGCCCCCCCTAATGCCAAATCCCCGACCAGTGCCAGCGCGGCGGGCGCTGGATATGGGGCCAATCGCGGGGCCAGGCGTCCTCGGGTAGCGGCGGCAGCGCCCGCCGCGTCTCGGGCGCGATTTCCATCAGGCGGCGGATTCGCTCCTCGGTCGGCGGGTGGGTGCGCAGGAGCGAGGGCTCGGGCAGGCGCCGGTCGGGCAGCAGGATCTGCTCCCACATGCGACCCTGATAGCGTTCGAGCTTTTCGAGCGCGGCGGCGAGGCCCAGGGGATCGCCCGTGATCTCGACCGCGCCCAGGTCGGCGGTGAACTCGCGCTGGCGCGAGAGCGCGAGCTGCAACAGGGCGCTCGCCGTCGGCGAGACCACCAGGATCGCGATCGCGAGCCAGGGGACGTGGTAGTACCCGAACAGAAGCAGCGGCAGGTTCAGGAACAACAGGAACGTGCCGAGCATCGAAAGGGTCCGCGTCATCCGGCTGATGCTGTCGGCGAGGCCCATGATCCACATGTCGTTGTGGCGGACATGGGCGATCTCGTGGGCGAGAACGCCGGCGAGCTCGCGCCCGTTCAGGCGTCGGAGCAGCCCGTCGGTCACGGCGATCGCCGCGTCGTCGCGATGCCCCAGGGTGAAGGCGTTGAGCATGCTGCTCGGCACATGGAACAGGCGCGGCGGGCGCGGAAGTTCCGCGCGCCGGGAAAGCTCGGCGATCAGGGCGTGGAGATCGGGGGCCTCGCGGACCGAAACCTCGCGCGCGCCATAGAGCCCGAGGATCAACCTGGGCGAGATCCGCGGGCTGAGCAGCAGGATCGCGGCGCCGCCGATCAGCGTCCAGACGATCGCGTCCGGGCCGGCGACGATATCGGCGATGACCGCGAGCAGCGCGACCATGCCGCCCAGCAGCAGCACCGATTGGAGGGCGTTGGCGATCCGGTGACCGATGAGTCGTTCGTCGTCCATGCCGGGGGTCCCATTTGCGCGACGCGCCCGAACAGTCCTGTTATCCTGGACCTGTTATCCCGGGCGCCCCTACTATATAGGATAGCCGGAGCCGATTTGACCGGCCATGCCGCGAATCGGCCCTTGATTTCGATCAATGCCGCCCGGTGGCGGCGCCCATAGGCTTGCCCGATGACCCCAGAGGAAATCGCCCGCTTCGATCGCGCGGTCCCGCGCTACACGAGCTACCCGACGGCGCCCCATTTCACGCCCGAGGTCGACGCCGCGCGCTATGCCCGCTGGCTCGGCGAACTGCCGGCGGGCAGCACCGTGTCGCTCTACGTCCATGTGCCGTTCTGCGCGCATCTGTGCTGGTTCTGCGGCTGCCAGACGACGGTCATCAACCGCTACGATCCGGTGACCGCCTATCTCGCGACCTTGGAGCGCGAGATCGACCGGGTCGCGGCGATGCTCGCGGACGATCACCGGGTGGTTCACCTTCATTGGGGCGGCGGCACGCCGACGCTGCTGACCCCCGATCACGTCCGCCGGCTGGGCGCGCGGCTGCGCGAGCGGTTCGCCTTCGCCGACGACGCCGAGATCGCGGTCGAGGTCGATCCCCGCGGCATGATCGCCGAGACCGCCCAGGCGCTCGCCGACATCGGCGTGACCCGCGCGAGCCTCGGGGTCCAGGATTTCTCGCCCGAGGTGCAGGCCGCCATCGGCCGCGAGCAGACCTACGAGGCGACCGCCGACGTGGTGAACTGGCTGCGCGCGGCGGGGGTGGCCGACCTCAACATCGATCTCATGTACGGCCTGCCCAAGCAGACCGCCGAGGGGGTCGCCGACACGGTCGACCGCGCCATGACGCTCACGCCCCAGCGGATCGCGCTGTTCGGCTACGCCCACGTGCCCTGGATGAAGCGCCACCAGCGCCTGATCGACGAGAGCTGCCTGCCCGGCGCGGTCGATCGCGTGCGCCAGGCCCAGGCCGCCGAGCGCCGCCTCGGCGAGCGCGGCTACGACGTGATCGGGCTCGACCATTTCGCGCTGCCCGACGACCCCCTCGCGGTCGCCGCGCGCGAGGGCCGGCTGCACCGAAACTTCCAGGGCTACACCACCGATCTCGCCGATGTGCTGATCGGGCTCGGCGCCTCGGCGATCGGCACCCTGCCCCAGGGCTACGTCCAGAACGCCGCGCGCACGCCCGATTACCGCAAGCGCGTGGACGGCGGCGATCTCGCGGTGGTGCGCGGGGTCGAGGTCGACGCCGACGACCGGCTGCGCCGCGACATCATCGAACGCCTGATGTGCGATCTCGCGGTCGACCTCGACGCGGTCTGCGCCCGCCACGGGCATACGGCCGATTACGTCGCCGACGGGGTCGCGGCGCTCGCGCCCCTGCGCGAGTGCGGCGCGGTCGAGGTCGCCGGCGGCCGGGTCCGCGTCAAGCCCGAGGCCCGGCTCCTGCTCCGGCTCGCTTGCGCCGCCTTCGACCGCCGCTTCGAGCCCGTCCCCCAGCGTCACGCCCGCGCGGTCTGAGCGGGATGATTTTGGGCCGGCGCGTCATTTCCCTGAACTGAATCGGCGCCTCTCGCGCCCCCCGCTTCGCACCCCCACCCAACCCCCTTTCGCAGAGATCTCCTCGATGGGGGAGGGCTCGGTCAACCGAGCGCGCCCATGCTTTCCCGCCTCCCTCGACGGGAGGGGAGATCGCGGTGCGGCATCGAGGCGAAAGCCCTCCCCCTCGATGGAGACCTCTGCGAAATGGGGTGTTGGAGGCGA
>CAZHDF010000241.1:0-4380 GCA_964531525.1 uncultured Alphaproteobacteria bacterium
GATCTCTGACCTCTGTCACCCCATCCATTTGCTGCGGATCACCCGGCGCGCGACATACCGATGGTCGGAACGATTCGTTCCGCTCGAAGGCGGCGCGTCGTCACGGGCCGGGGCGGTCTCTTCGCGCCTCGCCGGCGGCGGCGCGCGCAGGCCCAGGTGCCGTTCGAGATCGCGCCAATGGCGCTCGCCGAAGCGGTCGAGCCCGACCACCGCGGCGGCGGCGCGGGCGTAGACGTAGCAGTCGAGCGCCTCGTTGCGCTCGCGCAGCTTCCGCCACTGGCGCACCGGATAACCGCGACGGTTGCGCGCCGTGACCAGCTGCTCCGAGCACAGCTGCTTGCAGTACTCGGCATCGACCTTGGGCAGATGCACGTAGCCCGCCGGGTAGGGCGCACCGCTCTCGTCGGTCGGCGGGTCCTTGCGCAGATTGCCGAACAGCTCGAGCTTGGCGATGCCGCCGGCGACGGGGCGTACCTTGACACCCCGGCGCAGGCGCTTGCCCCGGGCGTTGATGTCGACCGCGGTCGGCATGCCGACCAGGGCGCTGCCGCGCTCGACCCCCTTGACGGCGATCGCCCGCGCCGGCCCTTGCGCCCGGACCCAGGCATAGACCTCGCTGGTGGCGTAGCCCGAATCGACGGCGAGCAGCCGGATCGGCAGCACCGCGCCGCCTTCGTGCGCCCAGGTCTCCGACAGCATCGCGCTCAAGCCGCCCCAGACCTCGGCGCGCGAGGTGTCGCCCTCGATCACCCGGTGCTCGATCAGCCAGCACTGGAACCCCGGCTTCCCCGCCGGGCCCTCGGCCGCCTCCCGGCCGCGCCCCCAGGCCCAGACCGAGACCTCGATGCGGTCCTTCTGGACATCGGCGCCGGCGGTGAGCAGCAGCCCGCCGCGGGGGACCGCGCCGAGCGGATAGTCCTCGCGCCGGTCGTAGAGCCGTCGCCAGTCGGGCGCCTCGCCGGTCTCGACCCAGGTCTCGCCGAGCGCGGTGTTGACGAAGGTCTTCATCGCCTCGCCGCCCGCCGCCTTGGCCGAGAGGAAGGCCCGCACCATGTCCTCGAGGCGCACCCAGGACGAGGCGATCTCGTTCAGATGGAACCCGGCGATCCCGGCGAAGGGCGCCTCGGCGCGCCACTCGCCACGCCGCACCGCCGCCCATCTCCGCGCATCTGTCCATCCGGCGCCGCAGTGCTCGCAGACATAGTGGGCCGTCTCCGGCCGGTGCTCGCCGGCCCCGTCCTTGTCCCAGCGCACCTGGGGCCAGCGGAGCGTCTGATGCGTACCACAATCGGGACACGGCACCCAGTAGCGGCGCCGGTCACTCTCCAGATAGGCCGCCTCGATCCGGCTGTAGCCCCTGATCGTCGGCGTCGAGACCAGAACGATCTTGCGGTTCCAGAAGGTCACCGTGCGCTTGCGCGCCAGGTTGACCGGATCTCCTTCCGCGCCGGCGCTCGGCGGATAGCGGTCGACCTCGTCGCACAGCAGGATGCGGATCGGTCGGCTGGCCAGGCCCGACGGCGCGTTGGCGCCGACGATGGTCAGGTGGCCGCCCGGGAACCGCTTGTGCAGGATCTTGTTGGCCCCGTCCCGCGACTTGGGATCCGAGATCCGGCCCTTGAGGCACGGGGTATCGCGGGCCATGGGCGCGAAGCGGTCCTTGGACCAGGTCTCGGCGTCCCGCTCGGTCGGCATCACCACCATGATCGGCGCCGGGTCCTGATCGATGTGATAGCCGACGGCGTTCAGGAGCGCCTCGGTCTTGCCGATCTGGGCCGAGGTCATGACCACGACGGTCTCGACGGCCGGATCGGAGACCGCGTCCATGATGCCGCGCTGGTACGCGGCGCGGGCCGTCGACCACTGGCCGGGCTCGGCGCTGGCCTCGGCGCTAAGCCTGCGGTTGCGATCGGCCCATTGCGAGACCGTCAGGTCCGGCGGCGGCATCGCCGCCGAGAGCGCCGCCTCGATCACCGTCGCCAGCGCCGGCGTCCCGGTCACCACGAGGCGTGATCTCGACCTCCGTCGCGGCGATCTCCGCGAGGACCTCGTGGACGGCGGTCTTGAGGACGCCCCTGGCCTCGGCGATGCTCGTCGTTTCATGGATCAGGGGCGCCAGCTTGTCGGGCAGCGTCAGCAGGCGCGCCCGCATCAAGGTCACGACCTCCGTCCAGGCCGCGGCGACCTCGGGCGCGGCGAGGAGGGCGCCTCGCATCCGCGCCGCCTCCATCTCCGCCAGATCGGCCCGGGCCTTCACCAGGCGCGCCCGCTCGGTCCCGTAATCGGCGGCGCCGACCTCGCCCTTGAGGACCAGGTCGCGCAGGTAACGGACGTAGCCCCTGACGGCGCCGACCAGCTCGTAGCGTCCGCGTTCCGCCTTCGGGATCACGCCCTCGCGGACCAGCTGCTGGACCCGCCGCTCGCTCAAGTCGAGGAGCCGGGCGATGACCGTGATGGGCTGTGTGTTGCCGGCCATGGCGGGTCAAAAAAGTTCTTCTATTACAGCTTATTGGACTTGATCGGCGCGGCAGTTGAAGCGTTCATGTGGGCCATGAACAGCGCCCCACCCATCGCCGAGGAGGTCGCCATGTCCAACATGCAGAACCGCCCCATCGATTCCTACATCGCCAACGACGGCCGCCGCTATCGCATCGACGATCTGCGGGCGACCTTCGATGCGGTCTGCGACGCGGGCGACTGGAAAGCGCCGATCGCCGCCTGGGTCACCGGCGAGGCCGTCCTCACGGTCTGCGAGGCGATCCGTTTCTTCACCGCGACCGAGCCCAGGGTCGAGCTCAACGTGAAGACCATGCGCTACCTGGTCACCTCCGAGGGCTATCGCGCCGGGCCGGCGGGCCCCTGAGCCGGGGCCCGGATCCGCCAGGGAAGCCGGCCCGCTTGGCCGGCTTTTTTTATTCAAAAACAGTCGCTTATTCACTTGATCATTGGCGCGCCCCAAGCATTCATACGGACCATGAACAACGCGACGAACACCAGGGAACAGGCCATGATCCACCACGCGCACACCGCCTACGACGCGACCCGGACCTACCGCAAGCGGACCGCGCGCCGGCGCGACCCGGACGTCGCCTACGCCGGCGCCGCCGAGGCGATCGCCCATCTCGCCACCGAGAACCCCGATTGGACCGCCTTCGGGTCGCCGACGCAAGCAGACGGCCTCTTCCTGCTCGTCGCCCCCGGCTGCCGGGTCGACCAGATCCCGCTCGATCCCGGATCCGAAGGCTGGCTTCGGCTCGATGCGGCCGAGATCGCCGAGCTCACCTTCTGAGCCTTGCCCCGAACGGAGGCCCCGATGACCGATTACATCCGCCAATACGAAGCCCCCAGAAACAGATGGGAGCGCGACGAGGCCGAGCGCCTGATCACCGCCTACCACATGGAGACGGTGATCGACGACGACGGCGCGGTGTCATGGCTCTCCAACGGCCGCGTCCCGCCCGCCGACATCATCGACTTCTGGGCCTGGCTCGGCCTCCCGGTCAACGTCGCCGCCTGCCATGCCAAGCGCGACGCGGAGATCGCGCGGTTCCTCGACGAGTACCGTGCCAACGCGACGCCACCGACCACAGAGCAGAAGGCCGAAGCGCGCGCCGCCTTCGGCTCCGGGATCCGCGTGGTCAACGTGATCACCGGCAAGAGCTTCACCACCTGACCGCCCTCGCTTCCAGCCCCCGCCCCGACCGGGCATCGCCCGGCGGGGCTCGGGGCGGTAGAAGCGTCGCGCGTGGTGCGCGGCGCCCACGACCCGAAGGAGGGACCGATGACCAAGCTCACCGATACCCAGCTCGTCGTGCTCGGGGCCGCGTCCATGCGCGAGGACGGCGCGATCCTGCCCTTGCCCAAGTCGCTTCGCGGCGGCGCCGCCGCGAAGGTGATCGACGGCCTGATCCGTCGCGGGCTCGCCGAGCCCGTCCCCGAGGGCGAGCCCGTGGCCCTGGAATCGCGCGGACCCGGCGGACGGGCCTTCCGCATCACCCGCGCCGGCCTTCTCGCCATCAACGTCGACCCGGACGAAGGCGCCGAGGGCGCGCCCACGGCGCCCGACGACAAGGCCGCGGCGGTGGCCGTCGCCGGTCCGGAAGCGCCCGCCACGGCCGCCGACGGCGCCGCGACGGCGGCGACGAAGCCGCGAAAGACGCGCGCCGGCACCAAGCAGGCGACGCTCATCGCCATGCTCCGCCGCGCGCAAGGCGCGACCATCGACGAGATCCGCCACGAGACCGGCTGGCAGGCGCACACAGTCCGCAGCGCCATCTCGGGCGCGCTCAAGAAGAGGCTCGGGCTCGTGATCGTCTCCGAGAAGATCGATGGGCGGGGTCGGGCCTATCGGATCGCCGATCCCGCCTGACAGCCCGAGCA
>CAZHDF010000242.1:0-4379 GCA_964531525.1 uncultured Alphaproteobacteria bacterium
ACGAGCGCGACCGGCGTGATCAAGGATTCGCCGGCGGCCGATTCGAACTACAACGTGACCGACCCCGCCTTTTCCGACTGGGTATTCGATGTCGCCTACGAGTTCCGTTTCGATGCGGCGATGTTCGACCAGCGCTGGATCGATCCGAACCAGGCGCTCAACTTCGTCATGCTCACGGGCGCGCATGCCTCGCCATCGAAGACCGGCGCGAAATCGCCCGACAGCATCACCTTCACGCAGAACGGGACGCCGCCCCCCAATCAGGTTCCCGAGCCGGGCGCGCTGGTTCTGTTCGCCATGGGGCTGTTCGGGATCGCGTTGGTGCAGCGTCGCCGTCGGGTCCGGCGCGCTTAGGCGGCTCGCAGCTTATTCGCCCGGGCCTATCCGCTCGGGCCGTTTGACGAAATTACGGTGGCCGCGCCCCGCCGAAAGCGCATCCCGCGATGGGCTCCATCGCGGGTTTGCCTTGTCTTTGCGACGCGGTTTCGATCTGTCGGCGATCGGGTCCGCATCGGCAATCCGGTCTCGATTATTGCGCGGCGGCCGAGAGCTCCTTCAGGAGCGCGCGGGCGTCGTCGGCGCCGTCGAAGGGGCGGCCCGCGGCCAATGCGCCTTCGAGCTCGCGACGCGCCTCGCCCGCCCGGCCCAGGCGGCTTAGCGCGACGGCCAAGTGGTAGCGAACCTGGGGCTCGCTCGGCGCGCGCGCGTAGGCGTCGCGCAGATAGCGCAGGCCTCGCGCGGCGTCGCCGGTTTCGACCAAGATCCAGCCCAGCGTATCGAGCGTCGCCGCCCCGTTCGGCGCGAGCGCGTGGGCTTTCTTGGCGAAGTCGAGCGCGCGGGCGTCGCCGGTCTTGTAATAGAGCCAGGCCAGATTGTTGACGATCGCCGGATCGTCCGGGAAGGACGCCAGCAGCCGCTCGTACTGCCGGATCGCGACATCGTGGAAGCCGGCGTCGATATTGGCGGCGGCGAGCAGGCGGCGAATATCGCTGTCGTCGGGGTGCGCGGCCAGCCAGTCGACCAGCAGCGGGATCGCGATATCCTTCGGATCGGCCGCCCGCCGCGCGCGGTAGAGACGGGCGACGAGCGCCGCCTCCGGCGCCTTTCTCAAGGCCGCGCCGTAGGCCTTGATCGCGTCGTCATAGCGCTTCGCGCGCATCATGAGGTCGCCCATGAGACGGTCGCCAACCGGTGATTCCTTATAGTTCTTGCGAATTTCCCTGGCGATCGCGAGCGCCTTCTTGGGGTTGCCGCTCAGAACCTCGATCTCGGCCATCGCCGCCTGGTAGGCGACCGCGTCCGGGGCGCGCTCGATCGCCTGGCGCAGCGACGCCCGCGCGCCGTCAATATCCCGCGCCGAGAGTTGGAGCCGGGCCGCGCGATAAAGTCCCTCGGCGTCGCCCGCGACCCGCGTGGCGATGCGACCGAAGGTTTGCGCCGCCGCCGCGGTCTTGCCCGCGGCCAGTTGCGCGCGTCCCAGGATCTCGATGACGCCGATGTCGTTGGGGGTTTGCTCCTCGAGCTTCTTGGCGAGGCCGATGGCCTCCTTGAAGCTGCGTCTTTGCATATAGAGATCGATGAGGCGGCGCTGGATCGCGGTATTGAGCGGCTCGCGGCTTCGCGCCCGCTTGAGAAGGAGGATCGCGTCGTCGGTTCGTCCTTCGTCCTCGGCAATCGTCGCGAGGTCGATCATCGCGCGCGATTCGCCCGGATGGTCGCGAAGGATCTCGAGCAGCCGTTCGCGCGCCCGGTTCGCATGGCCCTCGCGCCGGTCGAGCCGGGCGAGATTGTACCGCGCGGGAAGGTAGTCTGGGTCGATCTCGATAGCCTTGTCGAGGCTTTCGCGCGCTGCCGCCGGGTCGTTCATACTCAACTGGGCGGCGCCGGCGAGGTTGTAGGGGATCGGGTTTTCGGGGTCGCGCGCGATCAGCTCGCGGGTGATGCGTAGCGCGTCGGCGTAGCGTCCACCGCGCAGATGAACCAGGCTGAGAAGAATGCCCGCGGGCGTGCTGTCCTTTTCCAGGGCGAAGGCGCCCTCGAGCGTGTCGACGGCCCTTTTGCTGTCGCCCAGGGCCAAGCGGCTAAGCGCGAGCTGGGCCTGGAAGGCGGCGCGCTTGGGCGCCAACCGGCTCGCTTCGTCGAACAGCTCGGCGGCTTCGTCGAAGCGCCGCAGGCGCATGTTCGCCGTGCCGAGAAGCGCGTAGAGCTGGGCGTCGTTCGGCGAAAAGCGGCGCGCGGGTTCGAGCAGCTTGAGCGCGCGCGTGTAATCGCCTTTCTGGATCAGGATCGTTCCCAGCAGCTTGCGTGCCCCGGGATGGTAGGGGTTGAGCTCGATAAAGCGGCCAAGATAGATCTCCGCGTCGTCGAACCGGCGCTGGGCGAAGTTGATTACCCCGAAGATCAGCAGGCTCGGCGCGTGGTTCATGATGAAACCGGGCTCGCTGTCGCCGAGCGCGAGGGCGGCCTCGCGTAGCACCTCGTTGGCGCCCTTGACGTCGTTTTGGCGCATCAGGATCAGCGCGTTAAGGAAGGCCGCCCTCGGATCGCGGGGGATGACGCGGCGCACCGCCTGAACATCGGCGAGCGCGTCGTCGAGCCGGCCGAGTTCGATCAGCGCCGCGGCGCGCCCGATCCGCGCGGCGAGATGATCGGGACGGGCGTCGATGACATGGTCGAATTCCTCGACCGCGTCGCCGAACCGCCGCGTCAGGCGCGCGGCCTCGCCCAAGAGATACCAGGCATCGGTTTCCCCCGGATGGGACTTGAGGGTTTCACGGGCGATCGCCTCGGCCTCGTCGAACGCGCCGCGCCCCAGAAGGACGCGCGCCTGGCCGAGCTTCGCCGGAATCGAGCCCGGTTTCAAATCGGCCGCCTCGGCGAAGGCGCGTTCGGCTTCGTCGAGCTCGCGCAGTTCGAGATACGCTTGACCGCGCATCTCCATGAGCTTCGCTTCGAGCTCGGCGTTGTTGCCGATCGTTCGGATTTCATCGAGGAACCGCCGATACTTGCCCTGAAGGAGATAGGCCTTGGCGAGCGGCAGCAGCACCAATTGGTCGGCGGCGCCGCCGGCGCGGGCGCGTCGGATTTCCTTTTCAGCGGCGGCGCCGGCCCCGATTTCGAGATAGGCCCGGCCGATCAGCAGCCGCGCCGCCAAGTCGTCGGGATTCTTCTGAAGCGCGTTCTTGAGCTGGATGATCGCGCCACCGTAGTCGCCCGCGTCGAAGCGGCCTAGCGCGTCCTCGTAATAGTCGGCGGTCCCGTCCGGTGTCGGGCTCGCGACGCCGGACGAGATGAGAAACCCGCCGATCAGCGCCACCGCGAAGACGACGCGGGCCGCCGCGAGCGCATGTCGAACGAAATCACCGCGCCCCGCGGGAGCGACCGATTTTCGATCGCTTGCGCGAGGCGCGAACGCTCCAAGCGGCTTCGAGGGGGCTACGGCGATCACCGACCCGGTCCTTGCGTTAAGCGCCGATTTCGAACGCCGGCGCGCCTGGGGTCCAGGCTGACGATTCGGCGTGAACAAACGCTTAAATCGTCATGCTTTCACGCATGGCATGATAGCACGCGTCCGGGCGTGGACGTAGACCGTCGGGGCGCGTGGGGCGTAGCCCGGTCAGGGCTGGACGGCGGCGACGTTGACGCCCAGCGAGTAGACGAGCTCGCCGCCATAAAAGGCGGTGGTGAGAAGCACCGCCACGGCGAGCGTGCCGCCGAGCGCGATCGCCGCTCCGCGCCCGCCGAGCAGCGGGAGGCGGCGCCAAGTGAACAGGAGGCGCAGCGTCGAAAGGACGATCAGGATCCACATGGTCGTGTAGCCGAAGGTTTCGTGCCGGTCGAGAGGCGCGACGGGAAATCCCTTGCCGACCGCCGCGTCGAGCGCCAGGTCGCCGAACATGGCCGCGAGCACGGCGAAGGCGGCGCCGAGGCTCCAGGTGACGAGCGACAGACGGGCGAGCCCCCGCCACTTTCCCAAATCCTCGCCCCGGGCGACGGCGAGCCAGTCGAGGACCACGGCGAGCGGGATGAGCACCAGCGGGAAATGAACCAGCATCGGGTGAATCAGCGCAAGATCAAACATTGTTAAAGCCTTGAAGAAAAAGGGGAGGGATCCGGTCTGTGATGTCGGGAGGCGGCGTGGCGAACCGCGACGTCGGCGCAATCCTATGTCAGAACTGATGAACGCAGAGTGAACATCTTCCGGGTCGTGCGCCGTCCCGTGCCTGGACAACGAATACCGCGCCCGGCATCCTGTGCCCGCGAAGGGAAACGGGGGCTCGATGGAGAACCGACAACCGATGCCGCGGGCGCGCCTACCGCTTTCCGGCGGCTGCCAGTGCGGCGGCGTTCGCTATGCGGTCACCGCCGTGCCGTTGACG
>CAZHDF010000243.1:0-4358 GCA_964531525.1 uncultured Alphaproteobacteria bacterium
CGGCCTGATCACCGCCTTGCCCGCTCTCGACGACGCCCCGGCCGCAGCCCGACCGGGTCCGTCTTGCGCTCGGCGCACGCCACCGAACTGACGACAGGCGCCGATGCGGGAATCCGGGGCAGGTAGCGCGCGCCGCTCTCCGACAGAAAGGACCACAGCGCCTGCGCCGCCGGCAAGAGCCGCTTCTCCTTGCGCTTGACCACGAACCACTGCCGGACCACCGGCAGGCCCTGGACGTCGAAGGCGGCGAGCCGGCCGTCGGCGATCTCGGCCCAGACCGTGTGGGCCGAGATCAGGGCGATCCCGAGCCCCGCCATCACCGCCTGCTTGATCGTCTCGTTGCTGCCGATCTCCATGCCGAGCGTCGGGCTCAGGCCGGCGGCGGCGAACAGACGTTTCATGAGAAGGCGGGTGCCGGAGCCCGGCTCGCGCAAGAGAAAGGGCTCGCCGGCGAGTTCGGCGAGCGTCAGCCGGGGGCGGCCGATCAGCGGATGGTCGGGCGGGCCGATGATGATGTGCGGATGGTCGCCGATCACCGCCTTTTCGACCGCGAAATCCTCCGGCGGACGGCCGGTGATCGCGAAGTCGAGGTCATAGCCGGCGAGGGCGGCGACGGTCTCCCGCCGGTTGCCGACCTTGAGGCGCACGTCGATGTTGGGGTGCGCTTTCGCAAAGGCGGCGAGCGCGCGCGGCGCGAAGTACTTGGCGGTGCTCACCACGCCGACCGCTACCGCGCCGCCTTCGCCGCCGCTCAGCGCCCGCAGCGCCTCGCCGCACTCGCCGAGCGCGGTCTCGATCCGCTTGGCGGCGGCGAGAACCTCGCGGCCCGCCGCGGTGGGCCTGAGTCCGCGCTCGGCGCGTTCGACGAGCGGCAGCCCGGCCGCCTCCTCGAGGAGCCGGAGCTGCAAGGCCACCGCCGGCGGTGTGACGTGGAGCGCCCGCGCCGCGCCCGAGACCGTGCCGGCGCTTGTCACTGCGGCGAGGGCGCGGAGCTGCTTGAGCGTGATCCGGCGCAGAGCAGGTGAAAGTTTTTCTTTCATAGAAACAAATTTAATTCAAATTTACTTTACGATCCAGCCCTCGCATGCTCTCCGGCGATGCCCAAACAAGGAGGCCTCGGGAGGATGGAATGAGCGCGATCACCCGTCCCGGCTCTCGTCTCGACGACTGGCTGGAGCGCTGCTGCCCGCGCCCCGCGCTTGCCGAGACCATCATTGGAATCGCGGCCGCGGCGGCGGCGGTCGCCGAGCTGGTGGCGCAAGGGCCGCTGGCGGGCGCGCTCGGCGCGGTGCTCGGCAGCAACGCCGACGGCGATGCGCAGAAGGCGTTGGACGTGCGCGCCAACGAGATGTTCCTCGACGCCCTGCGCCTCGCCCCCGTCGCGGTCTTCGCTTCCGAGGAGGCTGAAACCGCGCTTGCGCTCGACCCCCGGGCGCCTCTGGTGGTCGCGATCGACCCGCTCGACGGCTCGTCCAACATCGACACCAATTTGTCGATCGGCTCCATCTTCTCCGTTCTTCCGAACCCGGGCGGCGACCCGGCCCGGGCGGCGCTCCAGCCGGGGACGAGCCAGCTCGCCGCCGGCTTCGCGGTCTACGGCCCGCAGACGGCGCTCGTGCTGACGCTCGGCCGAGGCGCTTACGTGTTCACCTACGATCGCAAAGGCGGCGCCTTCGCGCTCACCCGCCCCGAGACGCGGATTCCTCCCGGCCGGCGCGAGTACGCCATCAACGCCTCGAACTACCGGCACTGGGAGGAGCCGGTGCGCGCCTATATCGACGACTGCGTCGCCGGCGCCGACGGGCCGCGCGGCGCGGATTTCAACATGCGCTGGCTCGCCTCTCTGGTCGCCGAGGCCTATCGCATCCTCGCCCGCGGCGGGATCTTCCTTTATCCGCGCGACGACCGCCCCGGCTACCACAACGGACGGCTCAGGCTGGTCTACGAGGCCAACCCGATCGCCTTCGTCGTCGAGCAGGCCGGCGGCGCGGCCACCGACGGCGCGCGCCGGATCCTCGATATCGCTCCCGAATCGCTGCACCAGCGCGTGCCGCTGGCGTTCGGCTCGCGCGACAAGGTCGAGCGGCTCGCGCGCTACCATCGCGAACCGCACGGCCTTGGCGAACGCTCGCCGCTATTCGGCAAGCGCGGCCTGTTCCGCAGCTAAAGGGGGCTCTCATGTCCGCCAGGCACCCCATCATCTCGGTCACCGGCTCGTCGGGCGCGGGCACCTCGACGGTCAAGCACACCTTCGACCAGATCTTCCGGCGCGAAGGCGTCAACGCCGTCTTCATCGAAGGCGACGCCTTTCACCGCTACGACCGCGAGGCCATGGCGCGTGCGATGGCCGAGGCGATGGAGAAGGGCAACAACCACTTCAGCCACTTCGGCCCCGAAGCCAATCTGTTCGAAGAGCTCGAAGCGGTCTTTCGGGAGTACGGCGAGAGCGGCACCGGGCGAACCCGCCATTACGTGCACGACCAGGAAGAAGCCGAGCGGTTGGGCGCGCCGCCCGGCGCCTTCACCCCGTGGGAGCCTTTTCCGCCGGACTCCGACCTTTTGTTCTATGAGGGGCTGCACGGCGCGCTGGTCACCGACAAGGTCAACATCGCCCGCTACGCCGACCTCAAGATCGGCGTGGTGCCGGTGATCAATCTCGAGTGGATCCAGAAGATCCACCGCGACAAGGCGACCCGCGGCTATTCGACCGAAGCGGTGATGGACACGATCCTGCGGCGCATGCCGGACTATGTGCGCTACATCTGCCCGCAGTTCACCGAGACCGACATCAACTTCCAGCGGGTTCCGACGGTCGACACCTCGAACCCCTTCATCGCCCGCTGGATCCCGACCGCGGATGAATCGATGGTGGTGATCCGGTTCCGCAACCCGCGCGGCATCGACTTCCCTTATCTCGTCTCGATGATCCACGACAGCTTCATGTCGCGGGCCAACTCGATCGTGATCCCGGGCGGCAAGCTCGACATCGCCATGCAGCTCATCCTGACGCCGATGATCTTGAAGCTCATCGAGCGCAAGCGGCTCGCCGACTAAACCATGGAAGACCTGATGACGACGGCGCAAGAGCCGGCGGCGTCGGCGGCGACCGCCTCGCACCGCGACATGGCCAACGCGGTTCGCGCGCTCGCGATGGACGCGATCGAGCGCGCCGGCTCGGGCCACCCGGGCTTGCCCTTGGGCATGGCCGACGCGGCGACCGTTTTGTTCGCTCGTTTCCTGAAGTTCGACCCGGCGGTTCCCGGCTGGCCCGACCGCGACCGCTTCGTGCTGTCGGCGGGCCACGGCTCGATGCTGCTCTACAGCCTGCTTCATCTCACCGGCTACGCCGACATGACTCTCGACGAGCTGCGCCGCTTCCGCCGGCTCGGCAGCCGCACGCCAGGGCATCCCGAGTACGGGCAGACCGCCGGCGTCGAGATGACCACCGGGCCGCTCGGCCAAGGGCTCGCCACCGCGGTTGGGATGGCGCTCGCCGAGCGGCTGATGAACGCGCGCTTCGGCGACGAGCTCGTCGACCACTACACTTACGTGCTCGCCGGCGACGGCTGCCTGATGGAAGGAATCAGCCACGAGGCCATCGACCTCGCCGGCCATCTCCGGCTTTCGAAGCTCATCGTGCTGTTCGACGACAACCGCGTCTCGATCGACGGCCCGACCGCGCTCGCGACCTCGATGGACCAGCGCGCGCGTTTCGCCGCCGCCGGCTGGGAGACGATTCGCGTCGACGGCCACGACTGGCGGGCGGTCGCCGCGGCGCTCGCGCGGGCGCGGGAAAGCGACCGCCCCACCCTGCTCGCTTGCGAGACCGTGATCGGTTACGGCGCGCCCGGCAAACAAGGCTCGGCCGCCGCCCATGGAGCGCCGCTCGGAGCCGACGAGGTGGCTGCGGCGCGCGACCGGCTCGGCTGGCCGCATGCGCCCTTCGTCGTGCCGGAGTCCATCCGCGAGGCCTGGCGGGCCGCGGGCCGACGGGGGCGGACCGCGCGCGCGTCCTGGCTGCAACGCCTTGAAGCCGCCGGACCGGACCGACGCGCCGCCTTTACGGCCGCGCTCGACGGCGGACTTCCGGCCGGCTTCGCCGAGGCCGTTCAGGCGCTCAAGCGGCGCTTCAGCGCAGAGGCCCCTCGGCTCGCAACCCGCCAGTCTTCGCAACGCGCGCTCGACGCTCTGAGCGAGGCGCTGCCGACTCTGATCGGCGGCTCGGCGGACCTCACGGGCTCGAACGGAACCTGGGCCCGGCGCTCCAAGGCGGTGACCGCCGGCGACTTCTCGGGCAACTATGTCCACTACGGGGTGCGCGAGCACGCCATGGCGGCGGCGATGAACGGGCTCGCGCT
>CAZHDF010000244.1:0-4350 GCA_964531525.1 uncultured Alphaproteobacteria bacterium
GGACATCGCCCTCTCACGGCGAAAACGGGGGTTCGATTCCCCCTGGGGACGCCACTCTTGTACAAAACCGGGCACCACGCCCCTTTGCAGGTTGGCGGCTTCCGAGATGCCCTTTTCCAGGGCGTCCTTCGACCCGGAAATCCTCACCTCTCCATCGTCCACCTCGATGCGCTCGACGAAAAGCCGCAGATAGGTCTTGCGGAACTTGCTGTCGCCGCTCCGGAGCCGGTCGCGCATGGCGGTGGTGAAGGCCTCGATCTTGCGCGGCGTGATGAGGTTGCGGGGTTGGTCGAGTCGGCGCTTGGTCATGGCGATGAGCCGCATGACCTCCTCGCGGCGTTGCTCATGCCCGGAAAGACGGTTCCGGAAGCTGTCGCTATCCGACACCAAACCGTCCTCAAGGGCCTTGTAGAGGCGCGCAATCACGGCGTCGATCTCGCGCAGCTTCTTATTAAGGGCCTTCAATCGGGCCTGTCGCGCGTTGCTGTCGTTCGCAACCCGCGCCGTGAGATCGGAGATCAGTCGCGCGACGCGATCGGGCGTTAGGAGACGGTCCAACAGGGTGTCGATCACGAGGTCGTCCAAAAGGCCCATGGGCAGGCTCCGCCCCTTGCAGGCGGTCTTTCCCTTCCGCATACAGGTCGCGCAGGCGTAGTACCGATAACGCCCGCCCTTGCCCGTCCTGAGCGTCATGCCACCGCCACAAGCCGCGCATATGGCGAGGCCCGTGAGCAAGGTCGGACCATTGACGACGCGTGGCGGCGTGTTCTCGGGCCGGCGGCTCGCGAGGCGGGCCTGGACCTCCTCGAACACGGCTGGATCGATGATCGCGGGCACGGCCATCTCGATCCATTCGTCCCTCGGCTTCGTTTTTCCGGTCTTGCAGTGGCATCGGTTGAAGTAGTGCCGGCCCGCATAGGTGGTGCGCGTAAGGATCTCGTGGACGGTCTTGGTCGTGAAGCGCGAGCCCTTGCGCTGGCGCAGGCCCTTATCATTCAAGTGCGTCACGATGGCCTTGATGCCCAATGGGCCGTTTCGTCCGTCGCCATGGCGGTAGAGGTCGAAAATGAGGCGCACGATCTCGGCCTCGGCCGGGTCGATCTCCAGGCGTTTCTTGATCTTGTCGCCGCGTCGCTCGGCCTCGACCACGCGATAGCCGATTGGCGGTTGCGAGCCGTTCCAGAAACCCTGGCGGGCGTTCTCCTTCATGGCGCGAAGCGTGTGCTTCGCGTTCTCCGCGCTGGATAGCTCATCGGCGGCCGCGACGATCTGCTTGACGAAGCGGCCGGTCGCATCGTTCCCAAAATCCTGGGTAATGGAGACGACCTCGACCCCGTGCTTCTCCAGCTTGCGTTGGTAGAGACCCGAGTTGACCGCGTCGCGGAAGAAGCGCGACAGACTATGAACCAGAACGACGTCGAACGGTTGCGCCGCTGCACAGGCGTCGTTGATCATCCGTTGGAAAGCGGGTCTCCGGTCGTCGGTCGCGCTTGCGCCGGGCTCGACGTATTCGGCGACGATCTCCCAGCCCTTGGCCTTGCAATAGGCCTCGGCCTGACGTCTTTGGTCGGGAATCGATAGATCCTTCTCGGCCTGCCTCGTGGTCGAGACCCGGAGGTAGAGCGCGACCCGCCGTCCCATAGTGGCGCCTCCCATGACTATTCGTCGTTATCGTTGGCGATCATGGCATCAATAAGCTCGGGCATATAAGCCTCGATCAGATCAACCTCGGCCGCAAGGACCGGGAACCTGTCGGGCCAATCGGTATAGACCCTGGGGAAGGAGGGCGCGCCGGCGCGGTCTATATTATGGCCGATCCCGGCACCGTCCGACCGGGACGCCTGCCCCGGTCGCGGGGATGCCCCCTCCATGGGGTCCGGCTCTATAGCTCCCGTTTCTATAGCCCCCGTCTCTATAGCACCGGAAGCTATAGGCGCATTGTCGTTGCCCACCGGGGAGGTTCTTATTGTCGGACGGCGGTCTCGGTTCTCGGCCATTCGGCATACCCTTCTCGGGTCTCCATCTCCCCAGGGAGTCCCACTTGAATTTGCGACCGCGTGCGCGATCGATTCCCTTGCCGTGTTACCAACGTCCAAGCCCGTATCCGGTGATCCGGCGCTCGACGTCGGGCGCCCAGGCATGGGCGTCATGATGGGATGCGAGAAGCGCCGGCAGGGCGCCCAGAACCGCGTCGAACGTCGGCGCGTCGGTCTTGCCCTCCCGAAGCGCGAGCACGGCGGCGATCCCCTTGAGGCTGCCGTAAAGCGCCTGGAGCTGCTTATGGAGCCGCCAGTCGAGCGGCATCCGGGGATCGATATGCCGGATCAGGCCGCTCTGCGGCAGGGCCGCGATATCGTCGCGCAGCGCGCGCCAAAGGCGATGCAACGGCCAGCGCGAGCGGTTGTGGTCCGCGCCCGGCCGGCGCAGCGTCGTGTGGCCCTGGGCGAGCTCGCGCAGGAGATCGCCCTGGAAGTGCTTGAGGTCTTCGAGCGTGTCGATGCCGGCGGCGTGAAGCCGGTCGCCGCGCACCTGGAACTCGATGCGCAGGACGCCCGCCTTCCGGCCCCAAAGGGGATGAAACCAGGCCTTGCCGCTTTTCTGTTCGATCTCGGCGGCCTTGTCGTAGACCCGGACGACGACGTCGCCCTTGCCGAACTGAAAACTCTGCAGGACCGTGTTCTCACGCCAGATATTGTCCTTGGTGGCGCGCGAGACGAACTGCTCGACGCGGAACTCGATCTCGGGATAGTCGTAGTCGAAGGCCCAATCGGCGCGCGAGACCTTCTCGCGCCGGATCGGCTGGAAGCGCATCGAGCGCCGCCAGTCATCGAAGCGGACGACAAGGCGATCGAGGCCGATGCTCCATAGCGCCTCGCTGGAGAACTGGACATAGCACCCCGGCTGGATGTGCTCGCCGAGGCCGATCGTGAAGGCGCGGTTGGTCAGGATGTAGCGATAGGGATGGCGCCCGAAGGGCCGGAGCGCGAAGGTCTCCGAGCCCAAGGTCACCTCGGAGAACGCATCCTTGCGCGACTGGCCGATGCGCTCCTTGCGATAGGCGAGCTCGTCCCAGTCGAGCGCCCCGGTCGCCATGTCGAGGAAGTAACCGACATAGAGGCTATCGAGCCCGCTGATCAGCAGGCGGGGGCGCTCCCGGCACGCGTGTTCCGCGCCCGCTACCCGCATGGTCGCCTCGATCTGAAAGACATCTCTTGTCCTCGGGTGCTCAAAAAAAAACTACAGGCGGAGCCGCGCAAACGTCTCGGTGAGGTTGATCAGGATCATGCTGGTCGGTCGCTCCGGGTCCATGACCGTCACGTCGTCTCGTCCTTCTTCCTTTGTTTCGCGCGCCACGGGCGGGTTGATGAACAGCAGCCTGGGCCAGTCCACGGCCATCCGCCAACGGGACGTGCCGTCCTCGGTCCAGGCCATCTCCAAATAGACCGGCCGCTTGCCCGCGATCGCGATCTCCCATTCCTCGCCCAGGAAAACCTCGTCGCTATGGGCGAACGGCGCATCGAGGATGGTCACCGGCACCCGGAAATGGGACAGCTCGGCGAGGATCGCCGCCTTGCGCACCTCGTCGGCCGTGTAGCGGCGGCTGACCCCGGTGCCGGTGTACTTCTTGCCGACGGGCTGGAGGAGGTCGCACTGGGTCCAGTGCCGCACCTGTCGCGCGATCCTGTCGACGTCGCCCGGCGCGCCGCTCCGGCTGAGCGCGGCGGCGACCTCCTTGAGGGTATATGTGCGATCGGTCATGGCTAAGGCATAAGACAAGCATTGTCGCATTGCAAGTTGATTCTCTCTCCGGCCTTCGTGCCAGTCGTCGGAGCGCCTTGCCGCAAGGGTCGCACTCGGCCCGGGCGGCCTCAAGGCCAAGCCACGCTTCGCGTGGTGGGCACGCCCAGCCTTGACCCCGCCCAGGCCGACCGCGCGAGGCTCGGCAAGCGCTCCTGTCGGTCATCAGGCCCGCGTACCGACGGGCCTGTTGCCAAGCCCACGCAGGCGCACAATCGACGGTTGCCCCCACGGCGTGTATTTTGAGCCCCCCGTGTTACTGATCACGGGGGGGGTAGTCAGAAAAATTTCTCGGGCGCGGGCGCAGTGAACACCCGTGTTGCGGTTGGACCGCGTTTCCTAGTCAGCTAAACTGCGCGCGTGGCCTAGGTGCCACGGGGCTACGTTGCGGTTGGACCGCGTTTCCTAGTCAGCTAAACTTGGGCGGGCAACGCAGCCCGCCTAGCAACCGTTGCGGTTGGACCGCGTTTCCTAGTCAGCTAAACTCAATCGCGCTAACGACCGTACCGAGACCCGGTTGCGGTTGGACCGCGTTTCCTAGTCAGCTAAACT
>CAZHDF010000245.1:0-4349 GCA_964531525.1 uncultured Alphaproteobacteria bacterium
TATGTCGTCTTCGAGGCCCCCGACGACTACGTGCGCCGCTGCTTCGCCGAATACGGGGTGCGCACCGACGAGACCGGACGTTATGCGGCGCTTTACCGGCCCTCGCATCTGATCGGGCTCGAGCTCGGGATCAGCGTCGCCTCGGCGGCGCTGCGCGGCGAGCCGACCGGCGCGTCCGTCGAATTCCGGGGCGACGTGGTGGCGACCGCCAAGCGCGATCTCGCGGCGGGCGAGACCCTCGACGGCGAGGGCGGCTTCACGGTCTACGGCCGGCTGATGCCGGCGGCGGCCTCGCTCGCGGCGGGGGCGCTGCCGCTCGGCCTCGCCCACGGGGTCCGGCTGACGCGCCCGGTCGCCGCCGGCGCGGTGCTGCGCTGGGATGACGTGGCGATCGCCGCGGCGGACCCGACGGTCGGCTTGCGCCGCGAGATGGAGGCCGCCTTCGCCCCGCCCGCGCCCGCCGGCGACGCGGCATGATCCGGCGGGACCAAGAAAGGGCTTGCGTCGCGGCCCCCGGCCCTGTTGATTCGGCGCCAAGGAACGGAGGACGGCCGCGCCCCCGTCATCGGGCGGCCAAGCGCAGGAGACTTGAGGAATGACAACGACCCTTCATCACTACATCAACGGCGGGAAGGTCGAGGGGACGAGCGGCCGCTTCGGCGACATCTTCAACCCGGCCACCGGCGAGGTCATCGCCAAGGTGCCCTTCGCCACCGCCGACGAGGTGCGCGGCGCGGTCGCCGCCGCCAAGGCCGCCTTCGAGACCTGGTCGGCCAAGACCCCGATCGCGCGCGCGCGCGTCTTGTTCCGCTTCAAGGAGCTGTGCGAGGCCCATCTCGACGAGCTTGCCGAGCTGACGGCGCGCGAGCACGGCAAGACCTTCGACGATGCGCGCGGCTCGGTTCAGCGCGGCATCGAGGTGGTCGAGTTCGCGACCGGCATTCCGCATCTACTCAAGGGCGAGTGCTCGACCGACGTCGGCACCGGGGTCGACGGGCTGGCGATGCGCCGCCCGCTCGGCGTCTGCGCGGGCATCACGCCGTTCAACTTCCCGGCCATGGTGCCGATGTGGATGTTCCCGGTGGCGCTCGCCTGCGGCAACACCTTCGTCTTGAAGCCGTCGGAGAAGGACCCCTCGGTGGGCCTGCGCCTGGTCGAGCTGCTCGAGGAGGCGGGCGCTCCCGCCGGCGCGCTCAACGTCGTCAACGGCGACAAGGAGGCGGTCGACGCCATCCTCGACGATCCCGACATCGCGGCGGTGAGCTTCGTCGGCTCGACCCCGGTGGCCGAGTACATCTTCCACACCGGCACGGCGAACAACAAGCGCGTCCAGGCGCTGGGCGGCGCCAAGAACCACATGATCGTGATGCCCGACGCCGATCTCGATCAGGCGACGGATGCGCTGATGGGCGCGGGCTACGGCTCGGCCGGCGAGCGCTGCATGGCGATCTCGGTCGCGGTCGCGGTCGGCGACAAGGTGGCGGACGCGCTGATCGAGAGGCTCTCGCCGCGGATCGCCGGACTCAAGGTCGGCCCCTATAACGATCCCGAGGCGGAGATGGGGCCGCTGGTGACCAAGCAACACCTCGACAAGGTGCGCGGCTACGTCGATCTCGGCGTCGAGGAAGGCGCCGAGCTCGTGGTCGACGGCCGGGGGCTCACGCTCCAGGGCTACGAGAACGGCTACTTCATCGGCGGCTGCCTGTTCGACAAGGTGACGCCCGAGATGCGCATCTACAAGGAGGAGATCTTCGGCCCCGTGCTGTCGGTCGTGCGCTCGAAGGACTACGAGGAGGCGCTCGGCATGGTCAACGCGCACGAGTACGGCAACGGCACGGCGATCTTCACCCGCGATGGCGACGCCGCGCGCGACTTCGCCATGCGCGCCGAGATCGGCATGATCGGCGTCAACGTGCCGATTCCGGTGCCGGTGGCCTATCATTCCTTTGGCGGCTGGAAGCGGTCGCTGTTCGGCGATCACCACATGCACGGCCCCGAGGGCGTGCGCTTCTACACCAAGATGAAATACGTCACCACGCGCTGGCCGTCGGGCATTCGCACCGGCGCCGAGTACGTGATGCCGACATTGAAGTAACGAATAAAAACAGTCCCGGGGCGGGGCGCGCCCGCGGAAGCGCGGGCGCATCCCTCCGCCCTTGCGTCCGTTCCGGGTTGGGGGTAGGTACGCGGTCAGGCCGCCTTGCGGCTCCCATTCGAACAAGGACAGGACAATGGCACGGAACAAGCTCGCGCTGATCGGCGGTGGCAACATCGGCGGCACGCTCGCCCATCTCGCCGGGCTCAAGGAGCTCGGCGACGTCGTCATCTTCGACGTGGTCGAGGGGCTTCCCCAGGGCAAAGCGCTCGATCTGGTCCAAAGCTCGCCGATCGAGGGGTTCGACGCCCGCTTCGCGGGCGCCAACGACTACGCCGCGATCGAAGGCGCCGACGTGGTGATCGTCACGGCCGGGGTTGCGCGCAAGCCGGGGATGAGCCGCGACGACCTCTTGGCCATCAACCTCAAGGTCATGAAGGCGGTGGGAGACGGCATTCGCGCCCATTGCCCCGACGCCTTCGTGATCTGCATCACCAATCCGCTCGATGCGATGGTCTGGGCGTTGCACAAGCTGAGCGGGCTGGCGGCGAACAAGATCGTCGGCATGGCCGGCGTGCTCGATTCGGCGCGCTTCCGCTACTTCCTCGCCGACGATCTCGGCGTCTCGGTCGAGGACGTGACCGCCTTCGTGCTCGGCGGCCACGGCGACAGCATGGTGCCGCTCGCGCGGTACTCGACGGTCGCCGGGATTCCGATTCCCGATCTCGTGAAGATGGGCTGGACCACCCAGGAGCGGCTTGACGCGATCATCAAGCGCACCCGGGGCGGCGGCGCCGAGATCATCTCCCTGCTCAAGACCGGCTCGGCCTATTACGCCCCGGCGTCGGCCGCGATCCAGATGGCCGAAGCCTATCTCAAGGATAAGAAGCGGGTGCTGCCCTGCGCGGCGCATCTCGCCGGCGAGTACGGGGTCGACGGCCTATTCATCGGCGTGCCGGTGGTGATCGGCGCGGGCGGCGTCGAGCGGGTGGTCGAGATCGAGCTCGACGCCGACGAACGGGCGGCGTTCGAGAAGTCGGTCGGCGCCGTGCGCGGGCTGATCGACGCGATCGACCTCTGAGACCGACGCGAAACCGGGTCGACGGGTCGCGGCGCTCTTCGGGGCGCCGCGACCGGTGGCTTGGCGAGCGATTTTCGGCGTCGCGTCTTGCGTCGTGATTCCGTCTGCACTACAACCAGCCTTAACGACGATAAATTGAATCCGCCGGGCATCCGCCGGGTGGGCGCGTCTTGAACGGTATCCGATGAATATCCACGAATATCAGGCGAAGGGCCTGTTGGCCCAATACGGGGTGGCCGTCCCCCGTGGCGCCGTGGCCTACACCGCCGACGAGGCGGCCGCGGCGGCGCGCGATCTCGGCGGCTCGGTCTGGGTCGTCAAGGCGCAGATCCACGCGGGCGGGCGCGGCAAGGGCGGCGGCGTCAAGGTCGTCCGCTCGATCGACGAGGTGGCCGAGACCGCCCGGGCGATGATCGGCATGACGCTGATCACGCCCCAGACCGGGGCCGAGGGCCGGGTGGTCAAGCGGGTCTACGTCGAGGAGGGCTGCGACATCGCGCGCGAGCTATACCTCGGCATGCTGATCGACCGCGCGACCGGCTGGGTCACGGTGATGGCCTCGACCGAAGGTGGCATGGAGATCGAGGAGGTCGCGGCGCGGACGCCCGAGAAGATTCTCAAGGTCGCCGTCGACCCGGCGATGGGCATGCAGGCGTTTCACGCCCGCAAGGTCGCCTTCGGCCTCGGCCTCGAGGGCAAGCAGGTCTCGGCGGCGGTGCGCTTCCTCAAGGGGATCTACGACGCCTTTCTCGCCAAGGACGCGAGCCTGCTCGAAATCAATCCGCTGGTGGTCACCGGCGACGGCGCGGTGATCGCGCTCGACGCCAAGATGAACTTCGACGACAACGCGCTGTTCCGCCACAAGGACGTCGCCGACATGCGCGACGAAGGCGAGGAAGACCCGCGCGAGCTCGAGGCTTCGAAGCACGACCTCAACTACGTCAAGCTCGACGGCAATATCGGCTGCATGGTCAACGGCGCCGGGCTCGCCATGGCGACCATGGACATCATCAAGCTGCACGGCGGCGAGCCCGCCAACTTCCTCGACGTCGGCGGCGGCGCGACCCGCGAGCGCGTGACCGCGGCGTTCAAGCTGATCCTCTCGGACCCGGCGGTCGAGGGCATCCTGGTCAACATCTTCGGCGGCATCATGCGCTGCGACGTGATCGCCGA
>CAZHDF010000246.1:0-4270 GCA_964531525.1 uncultured Alphaproteobacteria bacterium
ACCGAGACCGAACAGACCGGCGCCCAGCAGACCGAGCGTCGCGGGCTCGGGGACCCTAACCGTGAAATCGACATTGTCGAAGACATCGTAAGAAACCCCCGCAGTCGGAACGACCAGCGAACCAGAGCCATTCACATCAACGAAACCGTCGGCGCCCACGTTTCCAGTAGCAAGACTGGCGGGGGTTTGCAAAAAGTTGATGCCGATATTGTTCTGGCCGGGAAGGAAGCTTAACTGAAGGTTGAACGACACGCCCGGAGCACCTCCTGGCGCAAGCAGACTGCCTAGCAAGCTAGGATCTTCCGGGGCCGCAAACGACGTCCACAACTCATCCGGATCACCAGCAAAACCGATCGCGGCGAGATAGTTGCCATCGGTCGCTGTTGCCTCTGCGTTGGCGATTGTCCCGGTTCGATCGTAAACCGAGCCGGCACCCAATGGGTCATTATCCTCGAACAACAGAATCATTGCCCCAGCCAAGTCGCCGGCAGCAAGCCCAAGACTTCCTTCAAAGGTTGTAGCAAACCCAGTAGACGGAGCAAAGACGTAGTCATACACGTCTACTCCGTTAATCGTTTGCTTATTCCCCTTGCTAATGACTTGAGCTTCAAAAATCCCGGATACCTGAAACCCCAGCAACCCGATCGGGGTAGTCCCGACTTGGTCGATAGAGAACGTACCACGGAGAAAATCGCCAACGTCAAGCAACCCGTTTGCGCCTACATTATCAACCAGGCTTTCGCCACTGTTGTCGGAAACGATTACCGTTCCACCCTCTTGCTTCAGCACAGTGCCGAAACTACTCGCCTGAGCGCCACCGATCCCGAGACTGAAAACGAGCGCACCCGCTGCGGTGGCACCTGCCAAGCCTCTTGTCAAGAAACGAATATCAATCATCGTTCAACCCTCCTGTTCCATTCCCGCCGGTTCGGTCTTCCCGGATTTTCCAGCGGTTGGAAGCCCTGCGGCTTCCCGAACTTCGCGGTATTTCATTCCTTCATGATCCACCGCGTACAGTCATTCACCGTTATCCATGCAAGGATCGTGCCAACGATAAAGTTTCGTTTTATTTCAAACTGTTGTGTGAATGGGTGAGACGAAAAAAACACGCTCGACGACGAAGTTGTAAAGAATCCCGACAGGTTTTCGGGGGCGATATTGGTGATTCGACGGATGCGCCGTAGGCAATTTCGGGAAAATAACCGATTTATCAATGGAATAAGCGCCTCCAGCTCCTGAATTGCGAATGTAAAGAATTCCGTCACCCTCCGGACCGGGAGAGGTTGAGGTTGAAGCAAGGGGAGTAGAGCAACCGGGGCGAATGGCTCGACGGGCGCATTACCACCCCATCCAACGACAAGGCGCGTAAGAGATTTTCAATCATATAGGGGCTTCAATGCACCCGGATATGGGAATTCCTTGAGCGATCGCCGGATGTACGCGACTATTGGCGATGGTGGCCTGGATGATGGCTCCCGAGCCAACAACCAAGGTGGGTGTTTTGACGAAACTCCGCGCGATCGGCGCAAGCCTTCTTCTCGTATCAATCCTCGCGCTTACCGGCTGCGGCGACGGGGGGGGGCCGGGCGAACAGGATTTCATCGCGCGCGCGCAGGAGCAGCGCCTCGCCGGCAACCTCAAGGCGAGCGTCATCGAGCTCAAAAACGCGCTTCAGGCCAATCCCAACAGCGCGCCGGCACGCTTCCTGCTCGGCCAAATCTATCTTGACGTCGGCCAGGGGGCGGCGGCGGAGAAGGAACTCGCGCGCGCCCGCGACCTCGGGGCCGACCCGGCCTCGGTGACTAGGCCGCTCGGGCGAGCGTGGCTTCTTCAGCGGAAGTTCGATCGGGTTCTGAAGGATATCCCCGTCCCCGAGGGCGGGTCGCCGGAAGCCAAAACCATCGCCTTGATTCTTCGTGGCCAGGCCTATGCGGGCCTCGGCAAGCTGGACGAGGCGGAGCGAGCCTTCCGCGACGCCCTCGCAATTGACCCCGAATCAGCCGGGGCGCCGGTGGGGCTCGCCTATGTGGCGATCGGCCGAGGGCGACTCGACGCGGCGGAGAAGGCACTCACGCGCGCCGCCAAGATTGCTCCCAACGACCCGGATGTCGTCACCGCCCGGGGCGATGTCGCGTTCCTGCGCGGCGATTACGCGGGCGCGGAAGATGCGTTCCAGAAGCTACTGGCCACACGATCCGAGAACCTCTCGCTTCGCCTCGCGCTGGCGCGGGCTCAGCTCGGCGGCGGCAAGGTCGATCAGGCGGTGGCCAATCTCGACCGGATTTTGAGAGTCGCCCCCAATCAGCCGAGCACAAACTACCTGCGCGCCGTCGCCGCCTATCAGGCACAGGACTACCAGACCGCGCTCGATCATACGGAAGTCGTCCTGAAGATCGTAAAAATCCATTTGCCGAGCCAGTTGATCGCCGGGGCGTCGAGCTACGCGCTCGGGCGCATGGAGCAAGCGTATAAATACATCAGCCGCTTCCTCGCGGCGGCGCCGCGATACGCGCCCGCGCGCCGGCTGCTCGGCGCCGTCCTGCTGCGCCTCGGCCGCAGCAACGAGGCGGTCGAGGTGCTGAGCTCCTTGGTCAAAAAGGGCAAGGAGGACGCGGGCCTTCTCGCCATGATCGGCACCGCCGCAGTCCGGAGCGGGGATATCGCCACCGGCAGCGGGTATTTCGCGCGGGCGGTCGAACTGCAACCGAAAAACGCGAAGCTGCGAACCCAGCTTGGCCTGACGCGAATCGCCCTCGGCGAGCAGAACCAGGGATTGGAAGATCTGGAAAAGGCGATCGAGGACGACCCCAACCTCGACCGAACCGAGGTCATCCTCATCCTCAACTATCTTCGCGCCAAGGAATTCGACCGGGCGCTCGCAGCCGCAGAGGCATTGCAACGGAAACGCCCGGAAAACGCGACCGGATTCACCCTTGCCGGCCTCGCCTATACCGGGATGAAGAAACCCGCCGATGCGCGCGCGGCTTTCGAAAAGGCCCTGAAGATCGAGCCCGGGCGTCCGGACGCGGCGCTCAACCTCTCGGCGATGGCCGAGCGCGACGGCGACCTCGACGCGGCGCGCGGCTATCTCGATGCGCTCGTCGAAAAGCATCCCAAGCACCTAACCGCGCTCCTGCGGCTCGCCCGACTGGAGGCGCAAGCGGGGAACAATGGGAACAGCATCGCGCTGCTCGAACGAGCGGTCGACGGGAACCCTGACAATCTCATTGCCCGCGTTCTCCTGGGCCGGGCCTATCTGGTTTCCCGCCAGAACACCAAGGCGCTCGCCGTCACGCAGAAGGCCCTGACACGCTATCCGAACGACCCCGCGCTGCTCGAAATCATCGGCAAGGCGCAGCTCGCCCAGCACAACGCCGAGGACGCGGCGGCGACCTTCCGTAGGCTCGCCGAGGCGAAGCCGGAGAGCGCGGAAGCCCTCTACCTGCTCGCGACCGCCTATGAGGCGGCGAAGGATTGGGCCGATGTGGGGCGGACCTTGGATAAGGCACTTGAGCTCGATCCCAATCATGCTCCGTCGAAGCTCGCCCGCGCCCGCCTCTACTTGCGCCAGAACCAGCGGAAAGCGGCCGCCGAGATCTTGGATGCATTGAAAAAGACGTATCCCGACAGCCCCGACGTGATCGAGCTGGAAGGCAGGCTGGCATTTGCGCAAAACCGGCCACGGGAGGCGGCGGCACTGTTTCGCAGGGCCCGCGACATTCGCCCGACGAGTGATCTCACGGTCAAGCTTGCATTGGCGCTATGGCGAGCGGACGACCGGGCGGCGAGCGTTGCCACGCTCACCGAATGGGTGACTAAAGCTCCCGACGACTTGGCATCGCGCTACCAACTCGCCTCCTACCTTTCGGCGCTCGGGCGGGTCGACGACGCCCGCATTCAGTACGAGGAGATCATCAAGCGCCAGCCCGACAACTGGGTCGCGCGCAACGATCTCGCTTGGCTGCTTCTCGGCAAGGGCAATCTCGACGAGGCCCTTACCCAGGCGAGCCGTGCGCAGGAGCTCGCCGCCGATAGTCCCCAGGTCATGGATACGCTCGGGCTCGTTCTTTTGAAGAAGGGCGAGGCGGGGCGGGCGTTGCGTCTGATCGAGCGGGCGGCGACGCGCCTACCGAAGAACCGGGACCTTCAGCATCACCTCGCCCAGGCGCTGGCCGCGAATGGAGAGAAGGACCGGGCACGCGCGGTTCTGGGGCGCATTCTCGCCGACGACGCGGCCTTCTCCGAGCGCGCCGAGGCCGAGGCGCTGCTC
>CAZHDF010000247.1:0-4263 GCA_964531525.1 uncultured Alphaproteobacteria bacterium
GCACATGGGCTGTTAGCGTATGATGTCTTTGCGTCGAATCGGCACCGGCCCACTCCCCCGCCCGGCCACCCATATCCTACGATCCCGTGGGTGGCCGGGCGGGGGAGTGGGCCGGTGCCGACTGAAACACATCATGCTCTAGCGGCTCAGGCGCTCTTCGACATCGAGGGCGAGGCGGCTCGCCTGGACCTGCTGCCAAAGGGGGATCGGCCAGGGGCCGCCGTCGCGGATCGCGTCGGCGAAAGCCTCGATCTCGGCGCGGTGGCCCTTGTCGGGCTCGGCCAGCTTGATCGCCTTCGCCTTGCAGCCATGGGCCGCAAAGCGGCGATAATCGTCGATCTCCAGAATCCGCCCGTCCGAGAAGATCTCGAACCGCTCCTTGGGCCGCTCGCGCGTGCCGAGCGCGGTGTAGGTCAGGGTCGCGAGGCTGCCGTCGGCGAAACGGATGGTGGCGACGAAGTTGTCGTTGCGGGCGTCGCGCGCGCTCGTCGGGCGGATCGCCATCGCCTCGACCGCGACCGCCTCGGCGTCGGCGAGATAGGTGAACAGGTCGTAGAAATGGCACGCCTCGCCCAGGTTGCGTCCACCCCCTTCGGGCCCCTGAACCCAATGATCGCGGGGGATATGGCCCGCGTTCACCCGGTAGTTCATCACCATCGGCCCGGCGCGCGCGGCGAGCAGATCGCGCGCCGCCCGGGCGAAGGGCGAGAAGCGCCGGTTGAAGCCGGTCAGAAGAATCGGCTTGCCCTCGCCGCCCTCGGCGTAGAAGGCCTCGATCTCGGCGAGCTCGTCGCGGGCGAGGCAAAGCGGCTTCTCGACCAGCACATGCTTGCCCGCGCGAAGCGCATCCAGCGCGAGCCGGGCGTGGGAATCGTGGCGCGTGGCGATGACGACCGCGTCGACCTCGGCGTCGTCCAGCACCGCTTGCCAGTCGGTGGTCGCGTATTCGGCGTCGAACTGGCGCGCGACCGACAGCGCGTCGTGCCCCTTGCGCCCGACCACGGCCTTGAGCCGGAAGCGCGCGTTCTGCGCGCGCAGGATCGGCAGATGGGTGCCTTTCGCGAAGCCGCCCGGGCCGATGACGGCGACGCCGATTCGCCCTTCCTTTCCGGGGAAGCCGGCCGAAACCACGACCCGACGGCCGCGCGCCGCGTCCTCGGCGCCCGGGTAGGCGAGCAGCGCGACCAGCGGGCGGCGGGCGGCGTCGGCGAGCGCGGCGTAGGCCTCGGCCGCGTGGTCGATCGCGTAGACCGCGCCCAGCATGCCGTCGAGCCGCACCCGCCCCTCGGCCAGAAGGCGCAAATACTCCGCCATGTTGCGGTTCTCGGTCCAGCGCACGTAAGGGAGCGGGTAATCGAGGCCGCGCTCCTCGTAATTGCGGTCGTAGCGCCCGGGGCCGTAGGAGGTCGAGACCAGGAAATCGAGCTCCTTGGCGTAGATGTCCGCGCGCTCGAGGCCGAGGCCCACGTCGCCCACCAGCACCACCCGCGCCTTGCGCCGACACATTTGGAACGCGCTCGCGATCACCGCATCCGACGGCGAGGCGGCGGTGACGATGACCCCGTCGGCCCCGAAACCGTCGGTCAGCCGGGCGACCCGCTCGACCGCATCCCCGTCGTCCGGGTGGAGCGCGACGTCGAGCCCGCCCGTGAGCGCGAGGTCGAGCCGCGCGCGGTCGAGGTCGATGCCGATCACCCGGCAGCCGTTGGCCTTGAGCATCTGGACCGTGAGCTGGCCGATGAAACCGAGGCCGATGACCGCCAGGGTCTCGCCGAGCGTCGGCCGGGCGCGGCGGATGCCCTGCAAGGCGATGGCGCCCAGGGTGACGGTCGCCGCGCGGTCGAGGTCGAGCCCCTCGGGCACCGGGACCGCGAGGTTGCGCGGCACCCGGATCACCTCGGCGTGATGGGCGCATTGCGCGCCCGCGCAGGCGAGCGCATCGCCGGGCGCGATATCGTCGATGCCCGCGCCCACGGCGATCACCCTGCCGGCGGCCGAGTAGCCGGTCGGGAAGCTCTCGGCGAGCTTGCCGCGCACCAGGTTGCGGGTGTTGCGCAGGCCCTCGCGCATGGCGGTTTCGGCGAGCCGGCGAACCTGGTCGGGGCGCCGCATGGCGCGCTTCCAGAGCGGCGTGTTGCTTTCGCGCACGCCGCTCATCTCGGTGCCGACCGAAATGCAGGACTTGACGACCGCGACCAGGATCGTCCCGTCCTCGACCGTCGGCGCCGGCACGTCTTGAACCTCGACCCCATTGCGGGTGAGAAGAACCTGTTTCACGCCCGCGCCCCTTTTCGCGCCGCGGCCTCGGCCAGCGCCGCCTGGAAGCGCGCGCGCACCCGCGCCGCGTCGTGGTTCTCGCGCGCCGCGTCTTGCGCGTTGCAACGCAGCGTTTCGCGCCGGTCTCGGTCCGTCATGATGCGGCGGAGGCCCTGTTTCAGTCGTTCCAACGAGCGCTCGGCGATCACCTCGCCCCAACCGGCCGCGCGGGCATAGGCGACTTGCGCGGTCTCCGCCGGTCCGTAAACCAGGACCGGCGTGCCCGACGCCAGATAGGCCGGCACCTTGGTCGGCATTGAATAGCGGATGAAGCCGACGCTGTCCGCATCAAAATTCGCCGGCAGAAGAAGGGCGTCGGCGGCGGCGATGCGGCGGAAAAAGGCTTCGTCGTCGGTGATCGGCGGCAGAATCCGGGTCCGGGGAAAGGCCGCGAAGCGCGCCGCGTGGGGCGCGATCAGAAACGGCGGGCTCGCGATCGAGAGGCGGATGTCGATGCCGTCCGCCGCCGCCACCTCGACCGCCGCCGCCGCGTCGAGGAGCGAGGCGAGCTGGGCATTGGCGAACACCGAGCCGACATAAAGAAGATCGAACGGCGGCGCGCCGGCGCGCGCATCGCGGCGCAGGAGCGGCTCCCAGCGCGCCAGATCGACCGTGTTCTGGAACGGAACGAAGGGCCGGCCGTAACGCGCGGCGAAGCATTCGCACATGGCCGGCGAAATCCCCATGGCGATCGCCGCCTCGGCCGTGAGCCGCCGCACCAGGCGCTTCATGTTTCGCCGCATGAACGGCGCGCAAAGCCCGCGCCGGTGGGCCTGCGACGGCCAGTCGTCCATGAAATGGACCACGAGCGGCAAATCGAACCGCCGCCGGATACGCTCGATCAGCGCCATCAGCGCGTTCGATCCCAGGATCGTGTAGAGAACCTCGGGTCGGAAGGCGGCGATCCAGTCTTCGAGCGCGGGCGTGAGCCGCGCGACCTGAGGCACCGAATCGCCGAGAAGGCCGCGCAGCACCCCACTCGGGGCCGGGTTGGGCGCGGCCTCTCGCGGCGCTTCGCCCGCGCCCCCCGCGCCCCGCCCCCTGCGGCGCAGCCGCCGCGCCCAGGCGAGCGGCGGCGCGAGGTCGATTTCGCTCTCGCCGAGCACGTAATAGCGCGCGCAGACGTCGTCGGTCGTCGGCACGGGGTCGTTGTGAACGGTGGCCAGCCGATCCTTGGGCCAGCCCCGGAACAGGTTGGAATACGTGATGCCGCCGCCGGTCAGCGCGTTGAAGGCGTGCGGCGTGACGAACAGGACGCGGGGAAGCGCGCTCATCGCCGCCTCTTCGCGACCAGCGCCTCGTAAAGCGCGGCGAAGCGCTTGGCCTCGACCTCCCGGTCGAACGCGCGAAGCGCGAGATCGCGCCCCGCCGCCCCCATGCGCGCACGCGCGTCGCGGTCGTCGATCAGGCGGACGAGCGCGGTCGCCAGCGCCTTATCGTCGCCGTTGGGAACCAAAAGGCCGGTCTCGCCGTCGATCACCGCATCCTTCATGCCGCCCGCATCGCAGGCCACCACCGGCGTCGCGCAGGCGAGCGCCTCGATCGCGGTGTTGGGCAGGTTCTCGACCGTCGAGGGTAGAACCGCGATGTCGGCGGCCGCGTTGGCTTGGGCGATGGCCTCGGGGTCGTCGAGATAGCCGAGCGGGATGATCCGATGCTTCGTGCGCGCGCGCCAGTCCCCGGCCCGCTCGCCGGCGATGGCGACCGCCAGATCCTCGCTGGGCGGAATGCGGGCGAGCGCGCGCTCGAGCACATGGGTGCCCTTGCGCGGATTGTCGATCGCGACATGGGCCGAGAACAGCACCACCGTCGCTTGCGCGGGCCAGCCGAGCGCGGCGCGCGCCTCGGCGCGCAAGCGGGGGCGAAACAGCGCGCAGTCGATCCCGTTCGGGATACGATGGACCGCTGCGCCCTCGAACAAAGGGCTTTCGCGGGCGAGGCGTTCGG
>CAZHDF010000248.1:0-4251 GCA_964531525.1 uncultured Alphaproteobacteria bacterium
CGCGTCGCCGCTGGTGAGCGCGAGGAACAGGTCCTCGAGGTCGCTTTCCTCGGTGGTCAGGTCGACGATCGCGAGCCGCGCGTGGTCGACCGCGGCGAGGATCGCGCCGATCCGGGTCTCGCTCGGCCGGTATTGGATCGCGAGTCGACGCATGGGCAGGAGCTCGGCGTCGAAGACGGCGAGCTCGGGCGGCACCGCGTCGATGTCGTCGGCGAGCGTGATGGTCACGGTCTTGCGGTCGAGCCGGTGGATCAGGGTCTCGGTGTCGTCGCAGGCGACCAGCCGGCCCTGGTGGATGATCGCGATGGCGTCGCAGAAGCGCTGGGCTTCCTCGAGATAATGGGTGGTGAGCAGGATCGTCGTGCCGTCGGCGTTGAGCCTGCCGACATAGCGCCAGAACTGCTCGCGAAGCTCGATATCGACGCCCGCCGTCGGCTCGTCGAGGACCAGGACCGGCGGCGCGTGCACCATCGCCTTGGCGACCAGGAGCCGCCGCCGCATGCCGCCCGAAAGCGCGCGCGCGTAAGAATCGGCCTTGGCCGTCAGCCCGACCGCGGCGAGGATCTCGTCGGTGCGGCGCTCGCGGGGACGCAGGCCATAGAGCCCGGCTTGCAGCTCGAGAAGCTCGCGCGGGGTGAAGAACGGGTCGATGTTGATTTCCTGCGGCACCACGCCGATGGCGCTGCGCGCGGCGCGCGGGTTGTCGTCGATGTCGTAGCCCCAGATCGCGGCCTGTCCGGCGGTCTTGACCACGAGGCCCGCGAGAATGTTGATCAGGGTCGATTTGCCCGCGCCGTTGGGGCCGAGAAGCCCGAAGAACGCCCCCGCCGGCACGTCGAGGTCGATGCCGTGCAGCGCCTCGACCGCCGCGGCTCCCTTGCCGTAGACCTTGCGCAGGCCGCGAATGGTCAGGGCATTGGCGGGCGCGCCGCCGTCGGTGCGGTCGTTGGCCATGGCCGGGGCCTGTGCGAAGACATCGGGATGCGGCGGTTGATTGTCGCCGGGCAATGGGTATCATCCGCCGAGCCCCGGGGTCAACGGACAAGGCCCCCGGGCGGGCACCGCCGCGCACGCAGCCGACACGATCCACGGTCATCAGCAAAGGACGGGGAGCCGCCATGACAGCCGCCGAGCCAGTGAACGCCGAAGCGAAATCCATCGACCCGCCCGAGATCGTCGAGGTCTCCGGGACCGAGGTGAGCTGCGACGGCGGGGGTGGCGCGCTGGGTCATCCGCGCGTCTATCTCAAGATCGACGCGCGCGGCTGGATCGAGTGCCCCTACTGCGACCGCCGCTTCGTGCTCGGAACGGGCGCCCCGCGGGCGGCGGCGGACTAGCGGGCGCGGGGCGGCCGGGGACGTGCCCGGGGAGGCATCCGACGGCGCGCCCGAGGCGCGCGAGCGGCCCGAGCATGTCGTTCTGATCGACGGCTCGGGGTTCATCTTCCGGGCCTTTCACGCCTTGCCGCCGATGACCCGGGGCGACGGCACCCCGGTCAACGCGGTCTACGGCTTCGCCAACATGCTCATGCGGCTGCTGACCGAGCTGCCGGCCGACCGGATCGCGGTGATCTTCGACCATTCGGGGCGCAGCTTCCGCAACGACCTCTACCCCGAGTACAAGGCCCACCGTCCCGACGCGCCCGAGGAGCTGGTGCCCCAGTTCCCGCTGATCCGCGACGCGACCCGGGCGTTCAACCTCGCCTGCGTCGAGCGCGAGGGGTTCGAGGCCGACGACATCATCGCGACCTATGTCCGACAAGCCCGCGAGGCCGGGGCCGACGTGACCATCGTCTCGTCGGACAAGGACCTCATGCAGCTCGTCGGCGAGCACGTCACCATGTACGACGGGCTCAAGGGCAAGTCGATCGGCGTCGAGGAGGTGCGCGAGAAGTTCGGCGTCGGCCCCGACAAGGTGGTCGACGTCCAGGCGCTCGCCGGCGACGCCAGCGACAACGTGCCGGGCGTGCCCGGGATCGGCGTCAAGACCGGGGCCGAGCTGATTCGCGCCTACGGCGATCTCGAAAACCTGCTCGCCCATGCCGGCGAGATCAAGCAGCCCAAGCGGCGCGAGCGGTTGATCGAATTCGCCGATCAGGCGCGGCTCTCGCGCGAGCTCGTGCGGCTGCGCGACGACGTGCCCCTCGACGATGGGCTCGACAGCCTGATCCGCCGCCCGCCCGACCCCGAGGCGCTGACCGAGTTTCTCCGCGCCCAGGACTTTCGCGGCATCGTCGGCCGGGCCGAAAGCTGGCTCGGGCGCAACGGCGCCAAGACCGGAAACGCCGCCGCCGGGGACGACCCGCCGGCCAAGACCGAGTACCTGCTGGTCCAGGACGAGGCGGATTTGCGCGACTGGGTGGCGCGGGCGCATGAGGCGGGCGTCGTCGCGGTCGATACCGAGACCACCTCGCTTGACGCCATGCGCGCGCGGCTGGTCGGCGTCTCGCTCGCGATCGAGCCCGGGCGCGCGGCCTATGTGCCGCTCGCGCACCGGGCGGCGGGCGGCGGGCTCGACCTCGACGGGGACGGCCCGCGCCAGATCGACTTCGACGTCGCGCTCGAGATCCTCAAGCCGCTTCTCGAGGATCCGGGCGTCCTCAAGGTCGGCCACAACATCAAGTACGACACCGAGGTGCTGGCGCGCTACGGCGTCGGCGTGACGCCGGTCGACGACAGCATGCTGATCTCGTATGTGCTCGAGGGTGGGCTCCACGGCCACGGCATGGACGAGCTCGCGCAACTGCATCTCGGCTTCTCGCCGATCCCCTTCAAGGAGGTCGCGGGCGTCGGCAAGAAGCAGGTGACCTTCGATTTGGTGCCGATCGAGCGCGCCCGCGACTACGCCGCCGAGGACGCCGACGTCACGCTGCGCCTGTACCGCCTGCTCAAGCCGCGCCTGCTGACCGAGCGGCTGGTCACGGTCTACGAGACCCTGGAGCGGCCGCTGATCCCGGTGCTGGTCGCCATGGAGCGCGCCGGTATTCGGGTCGATCGCGCGGCGCTCGCCGCCGCCTCGCGCGATTTCGCCGAGCGGCTCGCGACCCTCGAGGAAGAAATCTACCGTCTCGCGGGCCATCCCTTCACCATCGGCTCGCCCAAGCAGTTGGGCGAGGTGCTGTTCGGCGAGATGGGGCTCGCCGGCGGGCGCAAGGGCAAGACCGGCGCGCTTTCGACCGACGCCCGCGTGCTCGAACAGCTCGCCGCCGAGGGCCACGAGCTGCCCGCCCGGGTGCTCGATTGGCGCCAGCTCGCCAAGCTCAAGAGCACATACGCGGACGCGCTGATCGAGCAGATCAATCCCGAGACCGGGCGCGTGCATACCTCGTACGCGATGGCGGCGACCTCGACCGGGCGGCTCGCCTCGACCGATCCCAACCTCCAGAACATCCCGGTGCGCACCAATGAGGGGCGCAAGATCCGACGCGCCTTCGTCGCCGAGGAGGGGCACAAGCTGCTGTCGGCCGACTACTCGCAGATCGAGCTGCGCCTCGCCGCCCATGTCGCCGATATCGGGCCCCTCAAACAGGCGTTCCGCGACGGCCTCGACATCCACGCCCAGACCGCGAGCCAAGTGTTCGGCGTGCCGCTTGATGCGGTCGACGGCGAGCTCAGGCGGCGCGCCAAGGCGATCAACTTCGGCATCATCTACGGCATCAGCCCCTTCGGCCTGGCGCGTCAGCTTTCGATTCCGCAGGACGAAGCGCGCGCCTATATCGACGCCTATTTCGAGCGCTACCCGGGCATTCGCGACTATATGGAGCGGACCAAGGCGTTCTGCCGCAAGCACGGCTACGTGGTCACCCTGTTCGGACGCCGCTGCCACATGCCGGGGATCAACGACCGCAATCTCGCGCGGCGCAACTTCATGGAGCGCGCGGCGATCAACGCGCCCTTGCAGGGCTCGGCCGCCGACATCATCAAGCGCGCCATGATCCGCATGCCCGGCGCGCTCGCCGAGGCCGGGCTGGGGGCGCGGATGCTGCTTCAGGTCCACGACGAGCTGATCTTCGAGGTCGCCGACGCCGAGGTCGAGGCGACCGCCGCGCTCGCGCGGCGGGTCATGGCCTCGGTCGCCGATCTCAGCGTGCCGCTGGTGGTCGACACCGGCGCCGGCGCCACCTGGGACGAGGCGCATTAGCGCGTGATGTTTTTGCATCGAATCGGCGCCGGCCCACTCCCCCGCCCGGCCACCCCTATTCTACGATCCCGTGGGTGGCCGGGCGGGGGAGTGGGCCGGTGCCGACTTAAA
>CAZHDF010000249.1:0-4226 GCA_964531525.1 uncultured Alphaproteobacteria bacterium
AGGTCGGCCTCGGCCATGCCGGCGGCGACGTCGCCCTTGCGGATGCGATGCTCGGCGACGACGTTGTCCTCGCCCTGGACGATCGGCGCGCCGGGCTTCAGCGCCTCCTCGGGGTCGAACACGCCGGGCAGCGGCGCATAATCGGCCTCGACCAGCGCGGCGGCGCGCTCGGCGATGTCGCGGGTCTCGGCGGCGATCAGCGCCACGGGCTCGCCGTAGTAGCGCACCTGCTCGCGGACCAGGATCTGCTGGTCGGTCTTGAGCCGCGCCTGGCCGGTCTGGCCCGGAATGTCGGTCGGCGCCAGCCGATCGGGAAGATCGGCCGCGGTCAGCACGCAGACCACACCGGGCAACGCGCGCGCCGCCGCGACGTCGAGGCGTTCGAGCCGGGCGCTCGCGAGGGTGCTGCGCACGACCTTGACGTGCAGCATGCCGGGCATCGTGTAATCGCCCGCGTACGGCGTCTTGCCGACCGCCTTGCCGGGCACGTCGGTGCGAATCAGCGGGCGGCCGATCTGGCGATAGCCGATGTTGGCGCCGACGGTCTCCGGGGTTCTCTCGGTTCCGGTCATCGCGCATCCTCCCCGTCGCGAAGCGCGCGCGCGGCGTCGCGCACGGCATCGAAGATCTTGGCGTAGCCCGTGCAGCGGCAAAGATTGCCGCTGAGCGCGAGGCGAATGTCGTCGTCGGTCGGCTCGGGCGTGCGATTGAGCAGCGACTGGGCGGCGACGATCAGCCCCGGCGTGCAGTAGCCGCATTGCACCGCGCCGGTGGCGGCGAAGGCGTCCTGCAGGGGATGGGGCGCGTCGCGGTCGCCGAGGCCGGCGACGGTCGTGATCGCGCGTCCCTCGACCGAGGCCGCGAGCGTCAGGCAACTGTCGATCGCGACCCCGTCGACGAGCACGGCGCAGGCGCCGCAATCGCCCTTCTCGCAGCCGCGCTTGACGTCGACGAAGCCGAGATCGCGCAGCGCCTCGAGAAGCGTGCGGTGGCTCGGCAGGCGGGCCGTGACCTCGCGGCCGTTGACGGTGAGTGTCACGTCTTTCTCTTTCGGCATGGCGCGTCGTCCCTCCCTTAGACGAGCCGATCCCAGGCCGCCGTGACCAGGCGGCGGGTCAGCACATGGACGCTGTGTCGGCGATAGGCGGCGCTTGCGCGGATGTCGTCGATGGGCGCGCATTCGGCGACCGCCTGGCGGGCGGCGTCCTCGATCAGCGCGGGCGTCAGCGCGGCGCCTTCGAGCATCGCCTCGGCCTTGGGCGCGCGCACCACCATGGGCGCGACCGCGCCGAGCGCGATGCGCGCCCGCGCGCACCGCCCGCCCTCGACCGAAAGCGCGACCGAGACGCCGACGACCGTGATCGCGTCGCCCTTGCGCCGCGCGAGCTTGTAGAAGCTGTGGGTCGAGTTCTCCGGCGGGCGCGGCCAGCGGATGCGGGTGATCAGCTCGTCCGCGCGGCGCACGTCGGCGCGGTAGCCGGTGTAGTACGCGGCGAGCGGCACCGCGCGCTCGCCCGCCGCGCTCGCCAGCGTCACCTCGGCGTCGAGCGTCATCAGCGGCGGCACCAGATCGGCCGCCGGCGAGCCGCAGGCGATGTTGCCCGCGACCGTCGCGGCGTTGCGCACCATTTGGCCGGCGAAGACCCGCGCGGCCTCGACCAGCGCCGGCGCGTGGGCGGCGATCTCGGGCGCGGTCAGAAGGTCGGTGACCGTGGTGCGCGCGCCAAGGGTGATCGTGTCCGCGCCGGCCTCGATCCCGCGCAGCGCGTCGATGGCCCCGAGATCGACGACGCGCCCCGGGCTTTCGCGGCCCGAGCGAAGATCGACGATCAGGTTGGTCCCACCGGCGAGCGGGGCGCCCGGGCCGGCGTCCCCCTCCGCGAGCAGCGCCAGCGCGGCGTCGAGCCGGTCGGGGGTCTCGAGTTCGAATTCGGCGATCATGGGCTGTCTCCCTGTCTGGCCCCTCCGTCGCGCCGGATCAGACGTCCCAGCCGCCGTCGACGGCGAGTTCCTGTCCGGTGATGTTACGACTGTCGTCGCTGGCGAGGAACAGGACCGCGCCCGCGACGTCCTCGGGCGTGGTGACGCGGCGCAGCGCCATGTCCTGGACATACTCCTCGTAGACCTGCTCGAAGGTCCAGCCGCGCACCCGCGCCTTTTCCTCGCACAGCTTGTGCATGCGCGGGGTCTCGACGATGCCGGGGCAGACGACGTTGACGTTGATGTTGTGGGCGCCGGCCTCGAGCGCGACCGTTCGGGTCATCCCGCGGACCGCCCATTTGGACGCGCTGTAGGACGTGCGCATGGGATAGCCGCGCAGGCCCGAGGTGCCGCCGATGTTGACGATCTTGCCCGAGCGCTGGGCGATCATGGTCGGCATGACGTGCTTGATCGGCAGGAAGGTGCCGCGGATGTTGGCGGTGATCACCATGTCGAAATCCTCGACCGCGATGTCCTGAACCGGGGTCTCGATCGGCCCGGTGACGCCCGCGACGTTGACCAGGATGTCGATGCGCCCCGAGAAGGCGGCGAGCGCCGCCTCGACCATGGCCTTGACCTGGGCCTCGTCCGTCACGTCGCAGGCGACCACATGGGCCTCGCGGCCAAGCGCGCGAACCTCGCCCGCCACTTCGTCGAGGGCGGCGGTGTCGCGCGCCGTCAACAGAATGTCGGCGCCCTCGCGCGCGAGCGTCCGGGTGATCGCCGCGCCCATTCCCTTGGCCGCGCCGGTGACGATCGCTTTCCTGTTCTCCAGTTTCATCCGTCTTGTTCTCCCTTGTCGCTGGTTTCCTCGCGCCGCTCGCGCTCGTCGGGCGGGCCGTAGCCGCCGCCGCCGCAGCTCTCGACGATCACGAGATCGTCCCGCCCCAGGCGGACGTTGGCCTTGCCGGGCAGTTCGTCGCATTCGCCCGTCGCGCGCCGGGCGCGCACCCGGAAGGGCGCGCCGGCCTCGCCGCCTTGCAGGCCGTAGGGCGGCACGACGCGGCGTTCGAACATGGTGGTCACCGACATGTCGTCGGCGAGCAGCCGGTAGGCGCGCTCCAGCCCCTCGCCGCCCCGGCGGCGGCCGCGTCCGCCCGAGCCCCGGCGCAGCCGCTGGTACTCGACGCGGATCGGATACTCGGCCTCGATCACCTCGGCCGGCGTGTTCATGACGTTCGACATATGGACGCGCACCACCGGGCAACCGTCGCGGTCGATGCGCGCGCCCTCGCCGCCGCCGTGGGTCTCGTAAAGCGTGGTCCAGACGCCGTCGGCGCGCGCGCCGCTGAACAGCACCAGCCCCGATGTGGTCGGCCCGCCGGCGGTGAGCCGGTCGGCGAGCGCCGGCTCGAGCGCGCGGAACACCGCGTCGGCCACCCGCTGCGAGGTCTCGTGGTTGCCGCCGACCACGGGGCGCTCGGGGCCCGGATCGAGCAGCGAGCCCGGGCGCGTGATCACGCGAAGCGGCCGGTAGCAGCCGCCCGAGGGCTGGATGTCGGGGCCGAGCAACGTCTTGACGACATAGAAGACCGAGGCCGCGGCGATGAACGGCGTGGTGTTGAGCGGCCCGCGCGTCGCGTCGTCGCTCGCCGAGAAGTCGAATGTCGCCTCCTCGCCCGAAACGCGCACCCGCACGCGCACCGCCACCGGCCCGCCGCCCGCCGCGTCGTCGTCGAGCCAATCCTCGCCCTCGTAGACGCCGTCGGGGAGGCCCGCGAGCGCGGCGCGCATCTGCGCCTCGGCCCGGTCGTGGATGGCGGCGACGGTGGCCGCGACGGTGGCGACGCCGTGCTCGTCGAACAAACGGGCGAGGCGCTCGTCGGCGGCGCGGGTCGCGGCCATCTGGGCGAGGATGTCGCCCTCGCGCTCGGCCGCGCCGCGCAGGTTGGCGAGCACCAGATCGAGCTTTTCGCGGTCCGGCCCGGCGGCCGAGAACAGCCGCGTCGGCGGCAGGCGCAGGCCCTCCTGCCAGGCGTCGGTCGCGTTCGCCACGTAGCTTCCGGGCACCGCGCCGCCGATATCGGCCCAATGCGCGAGGCTGACCGCGAAGGCGCGGATCGCGCCGTCGGCGAAGATCGGGCGCACCGCCTTGACGTCGGGCAGGTGATTGCCGCCGATCTCGGGCAGGTTGAGGAACCAGACGTCGCCGGGCGCGAGGCGGTCGCGGGGCACGCGCTTGAGGAACTCCTTCACCGTGAAGCTCATCACCCCCATGTGCATGGGAATGTCGCGCCCCTGGGCGA
>CAZHDF010000250.1:0-1301 GCA_964531525.1 uncultured Alphaproteobacteria bacterium
TTATTCGGCGGCGGCGTCGTTTTCGCGCGCGGCCCAGCGCTGACGCTTGCGGTAGATAGTCGAATCGCTGATCCCGAGAAGCGCGGCGGCCCGTGGGACGTTCCCCCGGCAGTGCGCGATCGCCGCCTCGATCGCGTCGCGCTCGGCCATCCATAGCGGCCGGACGATGGGCCGCCTGGCGTCCGGAATGGAGGCCGGGACGTCGCCGGAGGCGGCGGGCGCCGCCTCGCGGCGCGCCCCGGGGACGGCGATCTCGGGCGGCAGCATGGCGGGGGTGATCGTCGCGCCGTCGTTGAGCACCAGCAGGCGGCGAAGCAGGTTCTGAAGCTCGCGCACGTTGCCCGGCCAGGGGTAGGCCGCGAGCAGGGCCTCGGCCTCGGGGGCGATGGCGGGGGGCGGGCACCCCTCCTCGGCGGCGATGCCGTCGAGCAGGTGGCGCGCGATCGAGATCACGTCGTTGCCCCGGATGCGCAGCGGCGGCAATTCGATCGGGATGACGTGCAGGCGATAGTACAGATCCTCGCGGAAGCGTCCGGCCTTGACCTCGGCGAAGGGGTCGCGATTGGTCGCGCAGATGAAGCGGACGTCGACCCGCTCGGTCGCGTCCGATCCCACCTTCTGGAAGCTGCCGGTCTGGACGAAGCGCAACAGCTTGCCTTGCAGCGCGAGGTCCATCTCGCAGATCTCGTCGAAAAACAGGGTGCCGCCGTCGGCCCGTTCGGCCGCGCCCTCGCGGGTCGCGACCGCGCCAGTGAAGGCGCCCCGGACATGACCGAAGATTTCGCTTTCCATCAACTCGCGCGGGATGGCGGCGCAGTTGACCGCGACGAAGGGCCGATCGCGCCGCGGGCTCAGGCGGTGGATCGCCTGGGCGCAGAGATCCTTGCCGGTGCCGCTTTCGCCGGTGAGGAACAGGCTCGCCCGGCTGGGCGCAGCGCGCTCGATCACCCGGTAGACCGCCTGCATCGGCGGCGAGGCGCCGATCAGGTCGCAGAGCCGCGCGTCGGCATCGGGCGGGACGGCGCCGGCGCAAGGCGAGGCGACATCGCGCCGCGCCTCGACCGCCGCCGCGACGGCCGCGACCAACCGCTCGTTGCCGACCGGCTTGACCAGGAAGTCGAAGGCACCGCCGCGCATCGCCTCGACCGCCATGGCGATCGAGGCGTCGCCGGTCACGACCACGACGGCGGGCGGTTCGGGCTGCGCGACGATGCGGGCGAGCACCTCCAGGCCGTGCAAGCCGGGCAATCCGAGATCGAGAAGAACCACGTCCACCTTCTCGGGGGGCACCTTCTCGGGGG
>CAZHDF010000250.1:1401-2869 GCA_964531525.1 uncultured Alphaproteobacteria bacterium
CACCTTCTCGGGGGGCACCTTCTCGGGGGCCATCTTCTCGGGCGCGCGATCGAGCAAGGCGAGCGCCTCCTCGCCGCTGGCCGCGCGAGCGACCGCGAGACCGCGCCGCGACAGGCAGGCGGCATAGGCCTCGGCGACGACCGCGTCGTCTTCGACGACCAGAACGCGCGGGCGCGCGGCCTCGGTCATCGGGTTCAGCGGCCCCCCGAAAGCCTCAGCCAAGCCGCGCCTCGAGATCGATGCGTGATGTTGAATGCCCCGGAAAACGTGGGACCGCTCGAAAACGGTCCGCCGCCGTTACCTCCGAGAGCCTGTAGGTATGCAAATACGAATACTCGCAAACTTGAGAGTGAAATACACTCATTACGGGAGTGCCACTCTAACCAAATCACGGCGAACTTCAATAAAAAAACGCGCATCGCGGGAGAAACCGCGCAACCGCTCCCGAGATCGGGAGACGCCGCCGCTCGACGATGAATGCGAGACGATCGAAAAACGGCCGGAAGTTGGGACCGGGCCTCAGCTTCCGGTGCGCAGCGCCTCCCAGTAGGCGTCGTTGCGCTCGCCGATGAGCTGGTCGTGGCGAGCGCCCAGGCATTGGCGCATGGTCGAGAACATGCCCCGGTCGCGCATCGCGGCGCAGCTCTCGAACGCCTCGCGGGCGAGGCGGACGGCGTTTTCGCTCAAATCGCGCCCGTTCCACTGCGGCGAGACGCGGTCCCAGAGCGTGGCGTAGACGTTCGATTCCACCTGCCAGAGCTCGGGCAGGGCGTTGATCATGTCGTTGGTGAGCCGCGCGGCCACGGTGCGCTCGCCGCCGTGGTCGACGATCCGCGCGCCGAGCGCGCGATACGGCCCGGTGGCGATGGCGATATCGGCCTCGGTCTGTGGGTCGCGGTCGCCCCGGATCGGCTTGGGGATCAGCGAGACCCGCTCGGCGACCTCGACGGCGACCTTGCGCAAGCCGAGCGCGTTGAGCTTGGCGCGCGGAACGCTCATGCGCACGGCGTTGTGGCCGCGCGCCGCGGTGATCGAGAGGAGATCCGCCGCCGGGAGGCGCAGCTCTCGCCCGTCGCGCGTCGTTCCCACGAGCGTCACGCCGCGCCCCTGGTACAGCGTATAGGGAGCGTCGCGCGGCGGCGAGGCCCGCAACGGCTGGAGGCAGAAGACGCTCAACTCGGCGAAACAGTCGCCGCGCACGCAGGCGAAGGACACCGGCTCGGCGGTGGCGACCAGCGCGAGCACCTGATAGGCCGCCCGGGCGTCGCCGCCCAGGATCATCAGCAGGAACGCCGTCGCGGCGAGGAGATATCGGATCGCGCGCATCTTACCCTCCGGTTCCGATCAACCGGCACCTGCCGCCATCGCGATCGTTCGCTTGCGACGGCCGACGGCGGCAATGCCGCGTCGTTTGGGGTCGCCTCGTTTAGGAAAGCCTCTCACGGACCTCCTGGACGGTCAAGCGCGC
>CAZHDF010000250.1:2969-4211 GCA_964531525.1 uncultured Alphaproteobacteria bacterium
ATCGGGGGTGACAAGGCGCGCGGGAACGGTCATTCTCGGGCGCGCCGCGCCGTTCGTTTCGATCGCCCGCGCCCGAGGATAGTCCTCAAGAATCGACCCCAAGGATCGTCCCATGTCCGAGACGCTTTTCGAATCCCGGCTCACCTCGCTTCCGCTGGTCAATCGCGGCAAGGTCCGCGACGTCTACGCGGTCGGCGACGACCATCTGCTGATCGTCGCCTCGGACCGCCTGTCGGCCTTCGACGTCGTCCTGCCGACGCCGATCCCCGACAAGGGCGCGGTGCTGACCGCGGTCTCGAACTTCTGGTTTTCGCGCACCCGCGACATCGTCGCCAACCATCTCGCCGCGCTGCCGCTCGCCGAGGCGGTGCCCGACGCGGACGAACGCGCGGCGCTGGAAGGCCGCGCCGTGGTCGTGCGCCGCCTCGTCCCCCTGCCGATCGAGGCGATCGTGCGCGGCTATCTCGCGGGCTCCGGGTGGAAGGACTATCGCCGCACGGGCGCGGTCTGCGGCATCGCGCTGCCCGAGGGCCTGCGCGAGGCCGACGCGCTGCCCGAGCCGCTGTTCACCCCCTCGACCAAGGCCGCGCCCGGCCGCCACGACGAAAACATTTCCTTCGACCAGGCCGTCGATCTGATCGGCGCCGAGACCGCCGAGCGCGTCAAGGCGGCGAGCCTCGCGCTCTATGGCTTCGCGCGCGACTACGCCCGCGAGCGCGGCATCATCCTCGCCGACACCAAGTTCGAGTTCGCCCTCGACGACGACGGCGCGCTGGTGCTGATCGACGAGGCGCTGACCCCCGATTCGTCGCGCTTCTGGCCCGCCGACCAGTATGCGCCGGGTTCCAGCCCGCCGAGCTTCGATAAGCAGTTCGTCCGCGACTACCTCGAAAGCATCGGCTGGGACAAGCGCCCGCCGGCGCCCGAGCTGCCGCCCGAGATCGTCGCCCGTACCGCCGCCAAGTACCGCGAGGCGCGCCGCCGCCTGACCGGCGAGGGCGACGGCTGAGGCCGCTTTCGTTCATCCGATCGTTACAACCCTTGCGGGCACGGACGTCGGCCCGAACAATCCCGAACCAAAACAAATTCCACCCGATCAACGCCGTTTAACCGTTTCTTAACACGCGATGGCGTAATCAGAACTTAACCTTAAGCGGCTCTAAAGCCTGCGCGATCGGGAGCTTACGATGCGAGTATTGCTGGTAGAAGACGACACGACGTTGGCGAAGAGCGTCGAGCTGA
>CAZHDF010000251.1:0-4163 GCA_964531525.1 uncultured Alphaproteobacteria bacterium
TCAAGGCCCGCCAGGGCTGAGCGCTCCCGGCCTTCGGCCCGCCAACCCTCAGTCCTTCTTCTTGTCGCCGGCGCCGTCGTCGTCGCCGTGGCCTTTATCGCCACTGCTGTCGTCGCCCCCATTGCCGCTTCCATCGTCGCCGGCGGGCGGCCCCGCGGCCATGGTTGCGAAGGTTAACGCCGCATTACCCATAGCCTCGGGAATACGCGCGCAGAGGCCGCCCGTCAGTGACCGCGATCACCGCCGGGCGGCGTTCTCAGCCGGTTGCGGCGCGGCGGTAGGAGACGAGTTCTATAATTTTGTCAGGTTTTGAACGGTACTTCTTGATTCGCTTGACGAAGTGCCCGATCTCCGGCGCATAGTACCAGATATGCGTCCGGGTCACCTTTTTTGTCGCGGCGTCGAGACGCTTGCAGACGATTTCATAAGTCTCGAAGCGGCCTGCGGGCACGGTCACGACGCGCGGACGGTCGACCTGGCAGGACCAGTGCTCGTCATACGTCTTGGTCTCGTTTTTGGTCTTGTAGCGTTTGGTGTAACGCACCGTGATGTCGGCCCGGCCGCCTTCGCGCAAGGGCCACAGAAGGTCGGGGTCGGGGCGGCCGAGCATGCGCCCCGCGCTCGACTTGCCGTCCCAGGCGAGCACCGGCAACGCGAAGTTGCGCAAGGTGGTGAAGCGGTAGCCTTCCTCGGTGATCCAATAGACCTGGTCGCCTTCGGTCCGGACCACGCTGCGGACCCGTTCCACGCCCTTATTGTCGCGATAGACGAAACGGTCGCCCGCGCGATAGCTCGGCAGCGCCGCCGGCGGCAGGTCGACGTATTGAACGGGCTTCGCGAAGTCGAACGAGGGCGGGGTGATGCCCAGGCTTTCGGCGCAGCCGGCGAGCAGAAGCGTTACGGCGAAGAGGGCCGAAACGCGGGCGGTGCGGGCGAGCGAGGTTCGGGGAGTGGTCATGGATAGCGGTGTCCTTTCGGCGGTGATAAAGAACGATCACGGATCGGTCGGACGGGAGAACCACAGGAGCGATTGTGCTTTTGAGGGCCTCAATCAATCGTTGACGAGGACAAGAGAAGGCCGTCTTTTTTCGGCGACAGCCTTGACCAGGCGGCCATCCGAGAGACGCCAGACCGCATCGGCGGCGCGGACCCGCGCGGGCTCCCGGGTGACCATCAACACGGTCGTCCGCCGCTCGGCGAGCACCCGGTCGAGGACGGCGCGGCCCTCGGCGTCGAGCCCCGCCTCGGCCTCGTCGAGAAGCAAAAGCGCGGGCTCTCCGATCAGCGCGCGGGCGAGGCAGAGCCGTTGGCGCAGACCGAAGGGAAGGTTGGCGCCGTTCTCGGCGATTCGCGCCGCAAGGCCGCCGGGAAGCGCCGCGATCATAGGCGCGAGACCGCAACGCGCGATCGCGGCCTCGATCTCTTCGTCGCTGGCCCGCCCGAGGCGGTAGACGAGGTTCTGGCGCAGCGTTCCTTTGAGCAGCGGCAGATCGGGCGAGACCATGCCGACGAGCCGGGCGCGCGTTTCGCGGTCATAAGCGGAAAGCGGGCGCCCGCCGAGCAGCGCCCGGCCCGAAGCGATCGGCGCAAGCCCGGCGATCGCCGCGAGAAGCATGGATTTTCCGGCGCCGCTCGGCCCCACCACGGCGACCAGCGCGCCCGCCTCGGCGACGGCCTCGATGTGGGCGAGCGCGCCCGCGACCGAAAGGTTCTCGATGACGAGGGGAAGCGGCGCGGCCGGGGCGGGCGCGTCCCGTCCGCGCGCCGCAGCGTCGCGCAGGCGGGGGGCTCCGGCCAGGATATCGCGCAGCCGTCCGGTCGCGACGCGGTAAGTCTTGGCGTACTCGAAGACCCGTCCGAGCGTGCGCGCCTGTGGGGCGATCGCGCCGAGCACCGAGAGCGCCGCGATAATCGCGCCGGGCTCGGCGCTGCCCGCGGCGAGGCGGAGACTGCCGAGGGTTAGGATCGCAACCGTGGATAGGCCGAGCGCCGCCTCGGGCAGCGCCCGCACCAGCCCCGCCATGCCGGCGCGGTCGACCGCGGCCTCGGCGAGCGCCCGGCTGTTGCGAGCGAGCGCCCGGCGTTCGCGTCGCTGCTGGCCGGAGATCTGAACCACGGCGAGCGCCCGCAACCGATCGCCGATTCGCGCGGCGAGACGGGCGCGTCGGCGCCGAAGCTCGCGCACCCGGCGCTCGAGAGGACCGCCGAGGGCGACCGCAACGGCCATGCCGACGGCCGCGATCGCTGCGACCGCCGCGCCTGCGAGCGGGTCGATCAGCGCGATCGCCGCCAGCCCGCCGGCGACCCCGAGGGGGGCGACGACAAGGCGCGCGAGCCCGTTGCTGACCCACTGGCGGACTGCGGTGAGATCGGTCGCGAACCGCAGCATCGTCGGGCCGAGGCCGCGTCTTTTGACGCCGATCACCGGGGTGGCCCCGAGAGCGTCGAACAAGCGGAGCCGAACCTGGGTGACGTAGTCCTCGCCGATCCGAGCGGCGTCGCGGCGTTCGATCACGCGGAGCGCAATCGAGCACGCGATCGTCGCAGCCAGCGCCGCGATCATCCAGGCGATTCCGTCCGCGCCGTCTCCCGCTGGAACGCCGTTTGCGACTGCTCCCATCCGACGGAACAACGCCCGGACGAGGAGCGCGATCCCGATCGCTGTCGCTGCCTGCCCGAACCCGTTGGCGACTAAGCGGGCAAAGAGGAGACGGCGGCGTTTGTGAAAAAGCGGGGGCAGCCTCATCCGGCGAGCCGCTCTTCTATGGTGGCGGGGGAGGGCAGGCCGAGTTCCGCCGGCGCTTCCGCCTTACGCTGGGTTTGGTTGCGCGCGACGAGCGGGCGCCAGATCTGCGCGCCAACTTCCGGGTTGGCGAGCTCGCGAGTCTCTATGACGGGAAGCGTGGTCCAGCTTTCGATCTCGCGCATGGCGAGGGGCGCGCGGGTCACGACCCCGCTGATCGCGCAGACCGGCAGGCCCTGGGCGGTGAGCCACTGGGCGCCGGCGACCGCGCCGACCGCGTCCTGGGCGGCGTAGACGATGGCGTCGATCTGGCGCGAGAACGCCGGCGCGCCGAGGAGCGCCTGGGTTTCCTTCTGGAACAGGCCGTCGGCGATCTCGACCACGGCGATCTCGGCGCCGCGCTCGGCGAGGTGCCCGATCAGCGTCGAGAAGATCGTGAGCACCTGGCGCGGGCCGAGCCCGAAGGTCGAAGCGTAGCCGGCGTCGGTGAAGTCGAGCGCCGCCGCGGCGCCCGCGTCGATCATCTGCCAGACGTCGCCGCCCGCGCCGGTGCCGGTGATCTTGGCCGCGCCGACCGCGATCCCGGCCGTCTCGAGCCCTTTGACGAGCGCCGCCGCGACGGCGGTCTTGCCCGCGTTCATCGCCGTGCCCACGACGGCGATGGTCGGCAGCGCATGGACCGTGGCCCGGGGCGCGAGCGCGTACTGGTCGAGGTTCATGACCGCGCCGTCGCCGTTGCCGAGAAGGCCGAGAGGGGTGATCCGCGTCGGCTTGCGCGCGCGGTCGTGGCGGACGCTTACGGTGGCGGCGACGCCGCCGGCGGCGGCGAGATGGCAGGGCGCGAGATCGGGACCGACGAGCGCTTCGAACTGGTCGGGCGCGTAGCGGTTGCCGAAAACCGCCACGATCTCGTCGCCCGGATGCATCTGCGCCCGACGGCCCGAGCGGAGCTCGAGCTTCGCGTGATGGCCGATCTTATCGACGCGGGCAAGGACGAGATCGCCAGGCCGCGGCGCGATCGCGCCCGAGATCAGGACGCGGGCGTCGTCGAAAGCGACCCGGCGGGTGGTGTAGGCCTTCTTGGCCCGCGCGAGGCGAGCGCGGTCGAGATCGCCAAAGCATGCGCCCGGTTTCATTTTTTCTTTCATTCTTCCCGTCTTCCCGTTCTAGCCGTTCTAGCGGTTTTCACGGCGTGGCTCCGGCAGTCCCCGGCCCGCGCCGGCACCGGCGGAAGGCTCCTGCCGCCTGCGTGGACGCTGCGCCGGAGCCTTGCCTTGCAGGGGGCCTCAGGATACCCAAACGCCCGTCGCCGGTTTGTGATCTCCGTTACACCGGGCCCATTTGGGCAAGGCCTTCAGGCGCTCTGCCGCCCCGCCTCATGCCCTAACAACACCGGCGCGCGGGCTCTATTCCATGGGGG
>CAZHDF010000252.1:0-4132 GCA_964531525.1 uncultured Alphaproteobacteria bacterium
TCTTGATGTTCATGGGCTATGTCGTCGCCTGGTCGCTTCTCAACCGCGACCGGGTACCGGCGCCAGACTTCCACATGGGATTGTTCGAGCGGATCAGGGCGACGCGGCGGCTCGCGCCGGTGATCCTGCTCATCGTCGGGGTGATCGGCTCGATCTACGCCGGACTCGCCTCGCCGACCGAGGCGGCGGCGGTCGGGGTGGTGCTGGCGCTGGCGCTCTCTCTGGTCAGCGGCACGCTCACCCGCGAGACCTTCGTCGCCGCGCTGATGGGCGCGACGCGAACCTCCTGCATGATCGCCTTCATTCTCGCCGGGGCCGCGTTTCTGACCGTCGCCATGGGCTTCGCGGGCATCCCGCGCCAGCTCGCCGAGTGGATCGGCGGCATGGGGCTTTCGCCCTACTGGCTACTCGCCGCGCTGACCGTGTTCTTCATCGTGCTCGGCTGCTTTCTCGACGGCATCTCGGTGGTGGTGCTGACCACCTCGGTAATCCTGCCGATGGTCGAGGCGGCGGGGATCGATCTGATCTGGTTCGGCATCTACATCGTGGTCGTGGTCGAGATGTCGCAGATCACCCCGCCGGTCGGCTTCAACCTGTTCGTGCTTCAGGGGATCACCGGCAAGAGCATTCTTTACGTCGCCCGCGCGGCGGTGCCGTTCTTTCTGATTCTGCTCGCGGCGGTGGCGCTGATCGTGGCGTTTCCCGACCTCGTCACCTACCTGCCCGAGCGCATGTCGCTGCGCGGTTGAGGCGGACCAACGGAGATCGCAATGACCGCATCGAAGAAAGTCTCCCCGGGACCGCGCGCGCGCAAGTCGCGCCCGATCGTCTCCTCGGCGCATCTCGTCTCGTCCGAGCGCGGCGCGCTCAGCGAGTTCGAGTTCGGCCTGATCATCGCCTCGCACGCCTTCGACCGCTGGATCGTGCGCTGCATGGCGGCGGCGGGGATCGCCGATCTCGGCCCGCTCGACGTGCTGGTGCTGCACGGCGTCAACCATCGGGCCCGCGCCAAGAAGCTCGCCGACATCTGCCTGGTGCTCAACGTCGAGGATACCCACACGGTCTCGTACTCGCTGCGCAAGCTCGCCAAGCTCGGGCTCGTCTCGGGCGCGCGCAAGGGCAAGGAGATCTTCTATTCGCCGACCGACGAGGGCGTCGCCGTTTGCGCGCGCTACCGCGAGGTGCGCGAGGACTGCCTGATCAAGTCGCTGAGCGTGCTCGGCCATGGCGAGCGCGACATCGGCGACCTCGCCGACCTCCTGCGCGCGCTCTCGGGCCTCTACGACCAGGCGGCGCGCGCCGCGGCCTCGCTTTAAGGCGGGTCTTTTGCGCGCTGAATCGGCTCCGGCCCACTTCCCCGCTCGGCCACCCATATCCTACGATCTCGTCGGGGGAGTGGCCGGTGCCGATTTATTAAGGCGCGCCCAGGGCGGCGACGTCCTTGCGCTCGAGGCCCGAGGGCAGCGGCCGGCCGGGGTCGAGGACCCAGGCGGCGACGTCGGCGCGCACCACCGCCGCGTCGAGGTCGCGCAGCAGCATGTGATAGCCCCCCGGGTAGATCGCGACCCGGTGCGGCGCCTTGAGCCGCGCGAGCATGGCGAAGGTCGGCCCCTTGGGCACGAGCTGATCGTTCTCGCCGTAGAGCACCAGTGTCGGCACCGTGATCCGCTCGGCGGCGTCGAACGCCGCGCTCATTAGATCGACCAGCCCGTAGACCGCGTCGATTCGCGTCTCCTTGATGATCAGCGGGTCCTTGCCGAGCGCGATCAGCATCTCGCGGTTGTCCGACGGCTTGATCCCCAGCCCCCGCCCGGTGACATGCGCCCAGGGCGTGACATGGGCGCCGAGCCAGAGCGAGGCGCGGTAGAACAAGTTCATGCTGCGCCAGCCCCAGACCGCCGGCGCGGCGAGCACCAGCCCGTCGATCGGCGGCGACGCCTCGCGCGCGGCGTAGACCATCGCGACCGCGCCGCCCATGCTTTCGCCGACGACCACGAGCGGCACGCCGGGATTGGCCGCGCGCACCAGGCGCAGCGCCGCGTCGAGGTCCGAGACCAGCGCCTCGGTCCCCGGCCAGAGGCCGCGCGTCGCGGTCGCGCCGAAGCCGCGCTGGTCGTAGGCGAAGGTGGTGATGCCGCGCTTGGCCCAGTCGCGGGCGGGGTCCTCGAACGCCGCGCCGTAATCGTTGAAGCCGTGAAGCGCGACGATCACGGCGCGGGTCTCGCCCTCGGCCCGCCAGACGCGCAAGGGGAGCCGCGCGCCGTCCGCGGCGACGATCGCGCCGTCGTCGAGCGCCGGGACGATCCGGGGCGGCCCCGCCCCCTCGACGCGCGGCGCGCAGGCGCCCAGCACGAGAAGCAGCAGCGCGATCAGAACGCGCGGGCCGTGGGACATTCGCCTCATGGCGGCGAAGTATGCGCAAGCGCGCCGCCCCTGTCACGCCCATGCGCCAGCCCTTGTTCCGCCCCTTGCCGCGCGCGGGGCGCGGGTCTATCGTGCCGCCGCCCGGGGCCAAGCCCCGCATCATCCATGATCCACGATCGCGCATGCCCCCTCGCCCCCGCATCGTCGGCCGCGTCAACTGGTACGGCGCGTACACGCTCTATAAGCGCGAGGTCTGGCGGTTCCTCAAGACGCCGACGCGCTCGATCTTCGCGCCGACGGTCTCGAGCCTTCTGTTCCTCGCGGTCTTTTCGCTCGCGCTCGGCAACACGCTGCGCGGCATGGGCGGCGTGCCGCTGGTTCAGTTCCTGGCGCCCGGGCTGATCGTCATGGCGATCTTCCACGCCGCCTTCGAGAACACGGCGGGATCGCTGGTTCAGGGAAAGCTGCTCGGCAATATCGCCGATATCCTGATGCCGCCGCTGAGCGCCGCCGAGATCACCATCGCGATCGTGCTCGGCGGGGCGACGCGCGGGGTGATCACGGGCGTGGTCCTGTGGACGGCGATGCTGCCCTTCGTCGTGCTCGCGCCGCTCCACGGCGGCTACGTGCTGTTCCACGCCCTCGCCGCCGCGTTCCTGCCGGCGCTTCTCGGCGTGCTCGCCGGGCTCTGGGCGAGCAAATGGGATCATCTGGCGGCGGTCACCAACTTCACGGTCATACCGCTGACGTTCCTGTCGGGCACCTTCTACTCGATCGAGCGGCTGCCCGAGAGCTGGCGCGCGATCGCCCGGGCCAACCCGCTGTTCTACGTCATCGACGGCTTCCGCTACGGCTTCACCGGCCACGCCGACGGCGGGCTGGCGGCGGGGCTGGCGGTCGTCGCGCTGCTCGCGCTCGCCGTCTGGGCGCTCGCCCAACGGCTGATCGCCGTCGGCTACAGGATCAAGTCGTGAGCCCGCGCGCCGCCCATGTCATCGAGGGGCCGGTCAACTGGTACGGCCTGTGGACGCTGTACCGCAAGGAGGTCTGGCGCTTCGTCAAGGTGCCGGCGCAGACCCTGGCCTCGCCGCTGATCTCGACGCTGTTGATCCTCGCGGTGTTCGGGCTCGCGCTCGGCGGGCGCGACCGTTGGGTGGGCGAGATTCCGTTCCTCGCCTTCCTGCCCCCGGGGCTGGTGATGATGGCGATGATCGGCGCCGCCTTCGCCAACACCTCGTCGAGCCTGATCATGTCCAAGCTCCAGGGCAATATCGTCGATCTCCTGATGCCGCCGCTCGAGGCCGGCGAGATCGCGTTCGCCTTCCTCATGGGCGGGATCACGCGCGGACTGGCGACCGGCGCGGTGCTGATCGTCGTGCTACAGCCCTTGGTCGAGCTCACGCCGGTGCATCCGGGCTTCGTCCTGTTCCACGCCGTGGCCGCCTCGGCGGCGCTCGCCATGATCGGGCTAATCGGCGGCATCTGGGCCGAGCGGTTCGACCATATCTCGGTGATCACCCATTTCGTGATCACGCCGCTCGCCTTCCTCTCGGGCACCTTCTATTCGGTCGACCGGCTACCCGGCGTGTTTCACGCGCTGAGCCAGTTCAACCCGTTCTTCTACATGATCGACGGCTTCCGCTATGGTTTCATCGGCCATGCCGACGGCTCGCTCACGGTCGGAATCGTCTTGATGCTGGGGCTCGACGTCGCGCTCTGGTTCGTCTGCCACCGCATGCTCGCGAGCGGGTATAGGCTGAAGCCTTAG
>CAZHDF010000253.1:0-4127 GCA_964531525.1 uncultured Alphaproteobacteria bacterium
GGGGTGCATATGGTCGTGGGGATGGGGACGCGGGCGCGGACCGGGGATGCGAGAGGCGCCGATTCGATGTAAAAACATCATGCTCTAGAGAGTCAGCGCCGCGTCGACCAGCGCCGCCTGCTCGCGCAGGTGAATCTTGAGGAAGCCGGCGGCGGGCGATGCGGCCTCGGGCCTGCCGGCGTAGAGCGGCCGTTTGGCCTTGCCGTCGAGCTCGATCAACAGGGTTTCGATGCGCGGCGCGACATAGGTCCAGGCGCCCATGTTCTGGGGCTCCTCCTGGCACCACATCACCTCGGCCTGCGGGAAGCGCGCGAGCTGCTCGCCGAGCGCGTCGGCCGGGAAGGGCGCGAGCTGCTCGAGCCGGAGCATGGTGATGTCCTTGATGCCGCGCTTGTCGCGCTCGGCCTCGAGATCGTAGAACACCTTGCCCGTGCACAGGATGACGCGGCGGATGTCCTTGTCGGGCGCCGGCATCGCATCCTCGTAGAGAACCCGGTGGAAGGCGGTGTCGGGCCCCATGGCGTCGAGCCGCGAGACGCAGCGTTTGTGGCGCAGTAGCGACTTGGGCGTCATGACGACCAGCGATTTGCGGAAGTCGCGGCGAAGCTGGCGCCTGAGCACGTGGAAATAGGACGAGGGCGTGGTGCAGTTCACGACCTGCATGTTGTCCTCGGCGCAGAGCTGGAGGTAGCGCTCGAGCCGCGCCGAGGAGTGCTCGGGCCCCTGGCCTTCGTAGCCGTGGGGCAGCAGCATCACCAGCCCCGACATGCGCAGCCACTTGTACTCGCCCGACGAGACGAACTGGTCGATGATGACCTGGGCGCCGTTCGAGAAGTCGCCGAACTGCGCCTCCCACAGCACCAGGGTGCTGGGATCGGCGAGCGAGTAGCCGTACTCGAAGCCGAGGACCGCGGCCTCGGACAGCATGCTGTCGACGACCTCGTACGGGGCCTGGCCCTCGCGGATGTGGTTGAGCGGCACGTAGCGGTCCTCGGTCACCTGGTCGACGAGCACCGAATGGCGCTGGCTGAAGGTGCCGCGCCCGCTGTCCTGGCCGACGAGGCGCACGCCGTTGCCCTCGACCAGCAGGGTGCCGAAGGCGAGCGCCTCGGCGGTCGCCCAGTCGATGCCCTCGCCGGTCTCGATCATGTGGCGGCGGCGGTCGAGGAAACGTTCGAGCTTGCGGTGGATGCGCACGCCCTCGGGCCGCGCCGAGATGGCGAGTCCGACCTCCTTGAGAAGATCGCTCGAAACCCCGGTCTCGCCCCGCCGGGGGCCGCCCTTCTCGGCCTTCTTGAAGCCGGCCCAGGCGCCTTCCAGCCAATCGACCTTGTTGGGCTTGTAGCTCTTGGACGCCGCGAGCGCGTCCTCGAGCCTGGCGTTGAATTCCGAGATCAACGCCTCGGCCTCCTTCGCGTTGATCACCCCGTCGGCGATCAGCTTCTCGGTGTAAAGCTGGCGCGTGGTCGGGTGCTGGGCGATCTTGCGGTACATGAGCGGCTGGGTGAACGCCGGCTCGTCGCCCTCGTTGTGGCCGTGGCGGCGGTAGCAGAACATGTCGATGACCACGTCGCGGTTGAACCGCTGGCGGAACTCGACCGCGAGCTTGGCGACATGGACCACCGCTTCCGGGTCGTCGCCGTTGACGTGAAAGATCGGCGCCTGGACCATCTTGGCGACGTCCGACGGGTACGGCGAGGAACGCGAATACCGCGGGCTGGTGGTGAAGCCGATCTGGTTGTTGACGATGACGTGGATCGTGCCGCCCGTGCGATGGCCGCGAAGCTGCGACAGCCCGAGCGTCTCGGCGACCAGCCCCTGACCCGCGAAGGCGGCGTCGCCGTGGAGCAGCAGGCTCATCACCCGGCGGCGCTCGACGTCGCCGCGCTGGGCCTGCTTGGCGCGGGTCTTGCCCTCGACCACCGGATTGACCGCCTCGAGATGCGAGGGGTTGGCGGTCAGGCTGAGATGGATGCGCCGCCCGTCGGGCAGCTCGCGGTCGGTCGAGGTGCCGAGGTGATACTTGACGTCGCCCGAGCCCTGGACGTCCAGGGGATGCGCCGGCTCGCCCTGGAACTCGGCGAACACGGCGGCGTAGGACTTGTTCAGGATCGTGGTGAGCACGTTGAGCCGGCCGCGATGCGGCATGCCCATCACGATCTCTTCGATACCGAGCCCGGCGGAATGGGCGACGATCGCGTCGATCATCGGGATCGTGCTCTCCGCCCCTTCGAGCGAGAACCGCTTGGTGCCCGTGTACTTGATATGGAGAAAACGCTCGAACCCCTCCGAGGCGTAGAGGTCGCGCAGGATCTGCACCCGCTCCTCGCCCGTCAGCTCGGGCTGGTTGCGGGTCTGCTCGACCCGCTGCTGAATCCACGACTTCTGGTCGGGGTACTGGATATGCATGAACTCGACGCCGACCGACCCGCAGTAGGTCTGCTTGACGACCGTCAGCATCTCGCGGAGCGTCGCGGTTTCCAGCCCGAGCACGCCGTCGACGAAGATCTCGCGGTCGTAGTCGGCCTCGGTGAAGCCGTAGGTCGCGGGGTCGAGCTCGGGGTGGTGCTTCTCGCCGTCGAGGCCGAGCGGGTCGAGATTGGCGATCAGATGCCCGCGCACGCGATAGGCGCGAATCATCATCAGCGCGCGGATGCTGTCCTGGGTCGCCTTGCGAATGGTCGCGGCGTCCGCGGGCGCGGCGGCGGGCCGCGCCGGGCTCATCGCCACCGCCTGACCGTTCATCCCGTCGCCGTCGGGCTCGGGCTCGATCGGCGTTCGCGGCGCCCAGGGGGCACCGCGCGCCTCCTCGAGCACGGCGCGAATATCGTCGCCGAGGTCGCCGAAGAACTCCCGCCAGCTCCGATCGACCGAACCGGGGTCGTTCAGATAACGGCTATAGAGTTCCTCGATGAACGCGTAGTTGGTTCCGTACAGAAAAGACGTGTCGTCTAGCCGCTGTCCCATGGTATCCGTGCCGTCGCTCCTCGGCCGCACCAGGCGCTAGTCAGGCGGATTAACGTTTCAATACCTTTAACATGGTGTCGCCCAGGCTGGCCGGCGACTCTGCGATCGTCACGCCGGCCGAGCGCAGGGCCTCGATCTTGTCCTCGGCGCCGCCCTTGCCGCCGGCGATGATCGCGCCCGCGTGCCCCATGCGCCGTCCCGGCGGCGCGGTCCGCCCGGCGATGAAGCCGACCACCGGCTTCTTGCGCTTTTCCGAGCGCAGGAACTCGGCGGCCTCCTCCTCGGCGCTGCCACCGATCTCGCCGATCATGATGATGCCCCGGGTCTCGTCGTCGCCGAGGAACAACTCGAGACAGTCGACGAAGCTGGTGCCCGCCACCGGATCGCCGCCGATGCCGATGCAGGTCGACTGGCCGAGCCCGGCGGCCGTGGTCTGGGCGACGCCCTCGTAGGTCAGCGTGCCCGAGCGCGAGACGATGCCGATATGCCCGCGCAGATGGATATGCCCCGGCATGATACCGATCTTGCAGGCGTCGGGCGTGATGACGCCCGGGCAGTTGGGCCCCACCAGCCGGGTCTTGGAACCGGCGAGCGCGCGCTTGACGCGCACCATGTCGAGAACCGGGATCCCTTCGGTGATGCAGACCACCAGCGGAATCTCGGCGTCGATCGCCTCGAGGATCGCATCCGCCGCGAACGGCGGCGGGACGTAGATCGCCGAGGCGTCGGCCCCGGTCGCGCGCCGCGCCTCGGCCACGGTGTTGAAGATCGGCAGGTCGAGATGCGTGCCGCCGCCCTTGCCCGGGGTCACGCCGCCGACCATGCGGGTGCCGTAGGCGATCGCCTGCTCGGAATGAAACGTCCCCTGCGAGCCGGTGAAGCCCTGGCAGATGACCTGCGTGTTCGCGTCGATCAGAACCGCCATCAGGCCGCCTCCCTCACCGCCTGGACGATCTTCTCGGCCGCGTCCGAGAGGTCCTCCGCCGACAGGATCGCAAGCCCCGAATCGGCGAGGATCCGCTTGCCGAGCGCGACGTTGGTGCCTTCGAGCCGCACCACCAGCGGTACCCGCAGGCTGACCTCGCGCGCCGCCGCGACCACGCCCTCGGCGATCACGTCGCAGCGCATGATGCCGCCGAAGATGTTGACCAGGATGCCCT
>CAZHDF010000254.1:0-4075 GCA_964531525.1 uncultured Alphaproteobacteria bacterium
TCGACACGCTCACCATGAGGGTTTGGCTCTAACCGAGGACCTCACCCCGAGATGGCCTAATCGGTCTATCGAAGGGCGAGGTCCGGCGAGCCGGTTGACACCTCCGGGGCCGGTCTTACGCGGCGTCGCGGCGCTCCTCGCGCGGGGTTCGGCCGAAGAACTCGCGGTAGCATTTCGAGAAATGCGACGCCGAGACGAAGCCGCAGGCGAGCGCGACGCCGAGCACCGACATCGAGGTCTGCAACAGAAGCTGGCGCGACCGCCTGAGGCGCAGCTCGAGATAGTAGTGCTTGGGCGTCGATTTGAGATGCTTGCGGAACAGGCGTTCGAGCTGGCGGGTCGAGAGCCCGACGCTGGCGGCCAGCGTCTCGCGCGACAGCGGCTCCTCGAGGTTGGCCTCCATCTGGGCGATCACCGAGATCAGCTTGGCGTCGCGCACGCCGAGGCGCGATTGCAGCGTCATGCGCTGGTGGTCGTTGGGGCCGCGAATGCGGTCGTGGATGAACTGGTCCGAGACCATGGCGGCGAGCTCGTGGCCATGCTCGGTCGCGATCAGGTGCAGCATCATGTCGAGCGGCGCGATGCCGCCCGAGCAGGTCATGCGCTTGCGGTCGATCTCGAATAGCTCGCTGCTGACCTCGATATCGGGGAATTCCTCGACGAAGCCGGGGATGTTCTCCCAGTGGATCGTGCAGCGGTGACCGTCGAGAAGCCCGGCGCGCGCCAGCACATGGGCGCCCGTGCAGAGCGAGCCGATCCGCGCGCCCTGGCGGTCGAGGCGTCGCAGCCAGGACAGAACATCGCGCTCGCGATAGAGATGCACGTCGATCCCGGCGCAAACGATCATGGTCGGGAAATGCGGGGCCTCGGCGATCGCCGCGTGGGGTATGATGGAGACCCCGCCGCTCGACGTCACCGCCTCGCCGTCGCGGGTAAACAGCCGCCAGGCATAGAGCTCGCGCCCGCTCATCCGGTTGGCGGCGCGCAATGGCTCGAGCGCGGCCGAGAAGGCCATCATCGAGAACTTCGGCACCAGGAGAAAACCGATCGCCGTCGGTCGATCGGCGCGGTCGTCCAACGCCATCGCCTTTCCCTCGCCATCGTCGGCCCGGCTCGCGCTTGGTCGGGGCGTCGATGTCGCTCAACGATACAGGATGTCGCGAACGGAATAAAATGGAATAAAATGGAACAAGCGGGCCGCGCATAAGGCAAGACACCGCGCCGTCCGCGGGCCCATGCCCGCGCTTCCCCTTGCGCGGCGCGGGCGCGGGGGCCACAATCCGGCCCGCCGCCGTATTCAGCGGATCGAGGAGGAAGGCATATGGTCGCCACCGAAACGCCGATTTGCGATTTTGGCTGGAAAGCGCCGGATTTCGATCTTCTCGGCGTCGACGGCAAGCGCCACCGGCTCGCCGATCTGCGCGGCGAGCGCGGGACGCTGGTGATGTTCATCTGCAACCACTGTCCCTACGTGAAGTCGATCCTGGATCGCATCATTCGCGATACCCGCGAACTCGCCGGCCACGGCGTCGCGAGCGTCGCCGTCATGTCCAACGATCCCACGGTCTACGCCGAGGATTCGTTCGAGAACATGGTTCGGATCGCGCGCGAGAAGAATTTTCCCTTTCCCTACCTTCTCGACGAGACCCAAGAGGTCGCCAAGGCCTACGGCGCGGTCTGCACGCCCGATTTCTTCGGTTTTGACGCCGATCTCGGACTTCAGTACCGCGGCCGGCTCGACGAATCGGGCATGAAGGCGGTGCCCGGCGCCCGGCGCGAGCTGTTCGAGGCCATGATCCGGGTCGCCGAGACCGGAAAGGGTCCCGCCCGGCAGGTGCCGAGCATCGGCTGCTCGATCAAGTGGCGGGACGAGGCGGGGGCGTAGGGAGCATAAGCCGCCCCCGCGATATTCCATGCCCCCGGAGCGGCGGTCCCCGCCCGGAATGAGCGGTCGTCGGCGGGTTTGCCTTCGCCGCTGCCGCGGGCTATCTTAGCCGGCTCATCCGACCCCCTTGGAGTTGCCCGTGTCCGACGTCTTTCGCGAAGTCGATGAAGAGGTTCGCCGAGAACAGGCGGCCAAGCTGTGGCGCGTCTACGGCAAATACATCATCGTCGCCGTCGCCGCCGTGGTGATCGGCATCGGCGGCAAGGTCGGCTGGGAAAAATACCGCCTCTCGCAGCGGGTCGCCGAAAGCGCGCGGTTCGACGCCGCGGTCGAGATGCTGACCTCGGGCGACGCCGAGGCCGCCGCCCGGGAGTTCGCGGCGCTCGCCGCCGACGCGGGCGACGGCTACGCCCTGCTCGCGCGACTGCGCGAGGCCCAGGCGCTGATCGCCGCCGGCAAGAAGGAAGAGGCGGTCGCCGCGCTCGACCAACTCGCCGCCGACGAGGGGGCCGACCAGGCGACGCGCGATCTCGCCGCGCTGCTCGCCGCCCTTCAGGTCATGGACAACGCCGCCGCCGAGGAGATCGACCGCCGCCTCGCGCCGCTCGTCGCCGAGGGATCGGTTTGGCGGGCGAACGCGCGCGAGATTCAGGGTCTCGTGGCGCTTCGCCGGGGCGAGCGGGCCGAGGCGCGCAAGATCTTCTCGGCGCTCGCCGATAAGACCGACGCGCCGCCCGCGCTTCGCCGTCGGGTGGCGGAGTATCTCGCCATTCTCGGCGGCGCGGAAAACACCGGATCGTAATATGCGTCGTCTTCTCGCGGTCCTTCTGCTCGCCTTGATTCCGGCGGGCTGCAGTCTGGTTCCCGATTGGCTGGGCGAGGCCGAGGCGCCGCCGCTGCCCGGCGAGCGCGTCGCGGTGCTGGCGCGAGAGACCGTGCCCGAGCCCGACCCCGCCCTCGCGGCCATGGAGGTGCGCCTGCCGTCGCCGCGCGTCAACGCCGACTGGCCCCAGGCCGAGGGGAGCGCCGATCACGCGCCGGGCCATCTCGCGTTGGGCGATATGCCGCGCCGCGCCTGGAGCGCCGATATCGGCGCCGGCAGCGCCGACGACCGCCGCCTTCTCTCGCCGCCGGTGGTCGCCGACGGAACCGTGTTCACCATGGACGCCGAGGGGCTGGTCAGCGCCTTCGACACCGCCAATGGGCGCCGCCGCTGGCGCGTCGAGGCGGTGCCCGACGACGAATCCGAGAACGCGCTGGGCGGCGGGTTGGCCTATTCCGGCGGTCGTCTCTATGCCGCCACGGGAATCGGCGAGGTGGTCGCGTTCGACGCCAAGAACGGCGAGGAGATCTGGCGCAGCCGGATCGGCATGCCGATCCGCTCGGCGCCGACCATCGCCGACGGCCGGCTGTTCGTGGTCACCACCGAGAATCAGACCTTCGCCCTCGACATCACCGACGGCAGCCAGCTCTGGTCCCACGAGGGGATCGCCGATATCGCCCAGCTCCTGGGGGCGGCCGCGCCGGCGGCCGTCAAAGGGGTCGTGGTCTCGGCCTATTCGTCGGGTGAGATCTATCTCCTGCGCGCGGATTCGGGGCGGATCGTCTGGCGCGACGGCCTCGCCGTCGGCCGGCGCATGAGCGCCGTCGAATCGCTCAGCGACATCAACGGCGACCCGGTCATCGACCGCGATCGGGTCTATGCCATCAGCCAGTCGGGCCAGCTCGCCGCGATCGGCCTCAAGAGCGGCACGCGGTTGTGGGAGCAGGACATCTCCGGCACCCAGACGCCCTGGGTCGCGGGCGACTTCCTGTTCGTGCTGACCAGCGAGGGCGAGGTGCTATGCCTGTCGCGGCGGAGCGGGGGCATTCGCTGGGTCACGCGGTTGCCGCGCTTCGAGGATCCCGAGGACAAGAAGGACCCGATCTTCTGGTCCGGCCCGGTGCTCGCCGGCGATCGGCTGATCGTCGTCGGCTCGAACGAGGAGGCGGTCGCGATCTCGCCCTATACCGGCGAGGTTCTGGGACGTCTCGATTTGCCGGGGCCGGCCAGCCTCGCCCCGGTGGTCGCCGACAAGACGCTTTACGTGCTGACCGACGACGCCGACCTCGTCGCGCTGCGCTGAGCGGAATGATTTTAAGGTCGGCGCGTCATTTCCTTGAATCGGCGCGTCTTGCGCTCCCGCTTTG
>CAZHDF010000255.1:0-4055 GCA_964531525.1 uncultured Alphaproteobacteria bacterium
GCGGCGAGTAGGCGCGCCGCTCTCCCCTACAACCGCTTGCGGGCGCGGAGCGCGGCCGAGAGCGTGCCGTCGTCGAGGTATTCGAGCTCGCCTCCCATGGGCACCCCCTGGCCGAGGCGCGTGACCGCGACGCCGCAGTCGGCGAGGCGGTCGGTGATGTAATGCGCCGTGGTCTGGCCGTCGACCGTCGCGCCGGTGGCGAGGATCACCTCGCGCATCTCGGGCGCGCGGGCGCGTTCGATCAGGCGCGGAATGTTGAGATCCTCGGGCCCCACCCCGTCGAGCGCCGAGAGCGTGCCGCCGAGCACGTGATAGCGACCGCGAAAGACGTTCGCGCGTTCCAGCGCCCAGATATCCGCCACGTCCTCGACCACGCAGATCAGCGACCGATCGCGGCGCGGATCGGCGCAGATCGCGCAAGGATCGACGCTGTCGAGATTGCCGCAGACGCCGCAGGCGCGGACCCGCTCGCTCGCCTGCGAAAGCGCGGCGACCAGGGGCGCGAGCAGCGCCTCGCGCCGCTTGAGAAGATAAAGCGTCGCCCGCCGGGCCGAACGCGGCCCGAGCCCCGGAAGCTTGGCGAGAAGCTGGATCAGGCGTTCGATTTCGCCGGCGGTCACGGCCTGGCGCCCGTTGCCGGTCGGGTCAGAACGGCATCTGCATGCCGGGCGGAAGCTGGAGCCCGCCGCTGAGCTTCTTCATCTCCTCGGCGATATGGGCCTCGACCTTGGCCTTGGCGTCGTTGAAGGCGGCGACGATCAGATCCTCGAGCACCTCGACATCCTCGGGATCGACGACGCTCGGGTCGATCTTGAGCGCGCGCAGTTCGCCCTTGCCGTTGAGCGTCGCGCTCACCAGCCCGCCGCCGGACGCGCCGGATATCTCGATATCGGCGAGCTTGGCTTGCATGTCGGCCATCTTGGCCTGCATTTCCTGCGCCTGCTTCATCAGGCGGCCGAGGTTCTTCATGGCGTTTCCTCTTGGTTTTCCGGGGGCGGTTCGGGCGCGTGGGGGCGCAGGCGCACGTCGCTGATCTCGGCGCCGGGGAAGGCGTCGATCACCGCCCGGACGACCGGATGGTCGCGCGCCGCGTCGATCCGGGCGGCGCGCGCCGCCTCGGCCTGCTCGTAAAGGGTCGGCGCGCCGTGCGCCGCGTTCGACGAGACCACGACCACCCAGCGCCGCCCGGTCCAGGCGTTCAGCTTGTCGGCGAGGTCGTTGGCGAGCCGGGCGGGCGCGTCCTCGGCGAGGCGAAGCTCGATCCGCCCGGGCTCGAAGGCGACCAGATGGACGTTGTTGCGCAAATGGGCGTGCAGCACCATCTCGCGGCGTTGGGCGGCGAGCGCGACCACGTCGTCGAAGCTGGCCGGCGCGTCGGGCGCGGCGCTCCCGACCGGGGAGGCGTCGGGCGGCGCCTCGGGCTCGGGCTCGGGCGACGGGTCGGGAACCTGGGCGAGCGCGGCGCGCGGGCCGCCGTCGCCCCCCGCCCCGCCGCCGGTCGCGGGTGGCCGCGACGGCAGGCTGGGCGGCGGCGGCGCGGCCTCGGGCGACGGCGCGGCCGGCGGCGCGGCGGCGGGGGCCTTCGCGCCCTCCGAAAGCGCGGCGACCGCCTCGGCCGGGCTCGGCAGGTCGGCGACATGGGCGAGCCGGACCAGAACCATCTCGGCGGCGGCGAGCGCGTCGGGGGCGAGGCGCGCCTCGCCCAGCCCCTTGAGCAGCATCTGCCAGGCGCGCGCGAGCGCCGGGATCGACAGGCGCGCGGCGAGCTCGGAGCCGCGCTTGCGCTCGGCCTCGGGCAGCGCCGCGTCGCGCGCCGCCTCGGGCAGCAGCCGAAGCCGCGTCAGCCAATGGGTGAGGTCGAGCAGGTCCTGCAACACCGTGAGCGGATCGGCGCCGGCGGCGTACTCGCGCCCGATCTCGTCGAGCGCCGTCTTGATGTCGCCCGCCATCACGGCCTCGAACAGATCGAAGATGCGCACCCGGTCGGCGAGCCCCAGCATGTCGCGCACCCGCGCCTCGTCGATCCCGCCCGGGCAATGGACGATCGCCTGATCGAGGATCGAGAGCGCATCGCGCACCGAGCCGTCGGCGGCGCGCGCGATCAGCGCCAGCGCGCCGGCGTCGATCTCGGCGCCTTCCTTGGCCGCGACCCGTTCGAGGTGGCCGATCAACTCGTCCGCGTCCAGCCGCCGCAGGTCGAAACGCTGGCAGCGCGAGACCACGGTGATCGGCACCTTGCGGATCTCGGTGGTCGCGAAGACGAAGCGGACATGGGGCGGCGGCTCCTCGAGGGTCTTCAACAGCGCGTTGAAGGCCGCCTTCGAGAGCATGTGCACCTCGTCGATGATGTAGATCTTATAGCGCGCCGTGACCGGGCGGTAGCGCACCCCGTCGATCAGCTCGCGCATGTTGTCGATGCCGGTATGGCTCGCCGCGTCCATCTCGATCACGTCGACATGGCGGTCCTCGGCGATCGCCCGGCAATGCTCGCAGACGCCGCAAGGGTCGGTCGTCGGCCCGCCCGCGCCGTCCGCGCCTATGCAGTTGAGCGCCCGGGCGAGAATCCGCGCCGTCGTCGTCTTGCCGACGCCGCGCACGCCCGTCAGCATGTAGGCATGCGCGATGCGCCCGCTCTCGATCGCATTGGTCAGCGTGCGGACCAGCGCGTCCTGGCCGACGAGCTCGGCGAACACGCTCGGGCGGTACTTGCGGGCGAGAACCTGATAGGGCGCGTCGGGAAGCGCCTCGGGCGGCGACTCGATGGGTGGTTCGGGGGTCATTCGGCGGGCGTCATTCGGAATACGTCGTTCGGAGTCAGTCGTTCGAAAGGCGTCATTCGGCGCGTCGCCGCCCGGAGCGCGCGTCGTCCGATGCTGCGGGTGGGAGACTGGACGCCGACCCAGGTCCGCGCTCGTTACGGCTGCTTCCTTCCGGACCTGACCGGGTTGGCGAGGGGACCTGTCCGCCGCCAGCCTCCCGGCGCGACTATAGCAGCATTCGCGCCTCGCGGGGCAAGGAGCTTCGCGCCGTCGAACCGTCGGCGGACCGCTGGCGGCACCTATTCCGAACGCCCCTCGGCTTGCCTCCGGGGCATGGCCCATGCGAGGCTCGCGCCATGGAATCGGCACCGCGAATCCGTCGACATGAAACCGTTTAACGTCTTCGCCGGCGGCACGCTCGACCGGGCGACGGCGCGGCGCGGCGACGCGCGCTGGATCGAGCGTCGGCTCGCCGACGCCGCGACCCGTTTCACCGTTCACCGCCGCGACACCGTGCTGATCGCCGAGGGCGAGCCGCCCGCCCCGGTCCTGCTCGACCCGGCGGGCGCGGCGCCCTTGCGCGCGATCGCGCCGGCGGCGATCTTCCTCGGCCTGGACGCGGGCCGCGCGCGCTTCGCCCTCGCCCTTCCCGACGACGCGCCCGAGGCGGTGGGCGCGCCGCTCGACCGTCTCGGCCGGTTCGAGACCCTGCGCAGCGTCGGCGGCCGCATGACGGCGGCGGACGCGGCGATGGTCGCCTACGGCAGCGGGCTTCTGTATTGGCATGCGCGCCATCGCTTCTGCGGGGTTTGCGGCGCGCCGACCCTGGCGCGCGAGGCCGGGCACCTGCGCCGCTGCGCCGACGGGACTTGCGCGACCGACCACTTCCCGCGCACCGATCCCGCGGTCATCATGGCGGTCACGCATGGCGACCGCTGCCTTCTCGGCCGCCAGAAGTCCTGGCCCGAAGGGCTGTACTCGACACTGGCCGGCTTCGTCGAGCCGGGCGAGAGCCTCGAGGAAGCGGTCATGCGCGAGGTCCGGGAGGAGGCCGGCATCACGGTCCGCGCGGTGCGCTACCACTCCTCGCAACCCTGGCCCTTCCCGGGCTCGTTGATGCTCGGCTTCGTCGCCGAGGCCGAGACCACCGCCATCGAGATCGACGGCCACGAGCTCGAGGACGCGCGCTGGTTCGACCGCGCCGCGCTGCGCAACCCCGACGGCTTCCGCCTGCCGAGCCCCTTCTCGATCGCGCGGCGCCTGGTCGAGGACTGGCTCGCCGGCCGGATCGGCTGA
>CAZHDF010000256.1:0-4014 GCA_964531525.1 uncultured Alphaproteobacteria bacterium
CTAGGCCCGGGGCCGACAAAAGGGGTTCCCATTGAAACGCAGATATGATTCAAATCCCCAAAATATTGGGAACTTGCCATGCGCGAGCGCTATTTCTGGCTCTCCGACGCCATACCTTCCGCTTTCGGCCTCGGCTGCCGAACCCGCCACGCAGGGCGCCGCGGAGCGACGACTGCTGCGTGAGCCGCGGCTTCCGGATCGTCGCAACCGTCATCTCTTCCGAGTATGACCCTTAAGCCAAGACCGGGCCGCCGCGAGATCGTGCTCGTCGCCGGGCTCGGCGCGCTCCTCGCCGCGCCGGGGATCGCCGAGGCGCTGGGCGAGCCGTTCCTGACCAGCCTGTTCACCCGGATCGTCATCTACGCGCTCGCCGCGGCGAGCCTGGATCTCATCCTCGGCTACGGCGGGCTGGTGAGCTTCGGCCACGGCGCGTTCTTCGGGCTCGGCGGCTATGTGGTCGGCATCCTCGCCTTCCACAGCGTGGAAGGGACCGCGGCGCCCTTCCTGCCCGGCGAGTGGACCGGCACCACCGCGGCGGCGATCGCCTGGCCGGCGGCGGTCGCGGCGGCGGCGTTGTTCGCGCTCGTCATCGGGGCGTTGAGCCTGCGCACCAGCGGGGTCTATTTCATCATGATCACGCTCGCGTTCGCGCAAATGCTCTACTTCTTCTTCGTCTCGCTCACCGCTTACGGCGGCGACGACGGGCTGAACCTGTGGGAGCGTTCGCGCATTCCGGGCCTCGACCTCTATGACGACACGACCTTCTACTATGTCTCTCTGGCGGCGCTCTTGGGCTTTCTCTATCTCGCGCGGCGGATCGTCGATTCGCGCTTCGGCATGGTGATGCGGGGCTGCAAGCAGAACGAGCGCCGGATGCGCGCGCTCGGCTTTCCGACCTACCGCTACCGGCTCGCCGCCTTCGTGATCGCCGGCGCGGGCGCGGGGCTCGCGGGCGCGCTGATCGCGAACCACACCGAGTTCGTCGGTCCCGGGCTTCTGCACTGGACCCGGTCGGGCGAGATCATGGTCATGGTCATTCTGGGCGGCATGGGCACGCTCGCCGGCCCCGTGTTCGGCGCGGCGGCCTACCTGCTCGCCGAGGAGTTTCTCTCGCGCTACACCGAGCACTGGATGATCTTCCTCGGCCTGTTCCTGATCTTCGTGGTGATGTTCGCCAAGCGCGGGATCTACGGTTGGCTTGCTGGCCCAGAGGCGCGCGATGGCTGAGCCGATGCTCGCGGTCGAAGGGCTGACCAAGCGCTTCGGCGCGCTCCTCGCCAACGACTCGCTCTCGCTTACGGTCGAGACGGGCGCGATCCACGCCCTGATCGGCCCCAACGGCGCCGGCAAGACCACGGCGATCGCCCAGATCGCGGGCGAGATGCGCGCCGACGGCGGACGCATCCGCTTTCGCGGGCGCGACGTGACCGGGCTGCCGATCCACCGCCGGGTGCGACTCGGTCTCGCTCGGTCGTATCAGATCACCAGCCTGTTCCCCGACTTCACGGCGCTCGAGAACGTGGCGCTTGCGGTGCAGGCGCGCGCCGGCCACAGCTTCCGCTTCTGGAAACCGGCCCGGGACGATGCGGCGCTCGTCGTCCCGGCCCGGGATCTCCTCGACCGGGTGGGGCTGCGGGACCGCGCCGACGTTCCGGCGGCCGAGCTCGCCCACGGCGAGCAGCGCCAGCTCGAGATCGCGATGGCGCTCGCCACCAACCCTTCGATGCTGCTGCTCGACGAGCCCATCGCGGGCATGGGCCACGACGAGACCGGCCGCATGGTCGATCTTTTGCGCGCGCTCAGCGCCGATGTGACGATCCTTCTCGTCGAGCACGACATGGACGTGGTCTTCGCGCTCGCCGACCGGATCACGGTGCTGGTCAAGGGCCGGGCGATCGCGAGCGGCCCGCCGGCCGCCATCCGCGCCGACCCCCGGGTGCGCGACGCCTATCTCGGCGAGGCGGTGTGATGCTGGAGCTCGAAGGAGTCGAGACCTTCTACGGCCGCAGCCAGGCGCTGTTCGGCGTCACGCTCGCGGTCGAGGCCGGCGAGGTGGTGACCCTGATGGGGCGCAACGGCATGGGCAAGACGACGACGGTGCGCTCGATCATGGGGCTCGCGCCGGCGGCGGCCGGGAGCATCCGCTTCCAGGGCCGCGAGATCCGGGGTTGGCCGAGCCATCGGATCGCGCGGCTCGGCATCGGCTATGTCCCCGAAGGACGCCAGATCTTCCCCAACCTCACGGTGCGCGAGAACCTGATCGCGACCGCCGCCAACTTCGCCGGCGCGGCCGATCCCTGGACGCTCGAGCGCGTGCTCGACCTGTTTCCGAAGCTCGCCGGCCGGATCAACCAGCCGGGGCGCACGCTCTCAGGCGGCGAGCAGCAGATGCTCGCCATCGGGCGGGCGTTGATGACCAACCCGGTCCTGATGATCCTCGACGAGGCGACCGAAGGTCTCGCGCCGCTGGTGCGCGAGGAGATCTGGGCTTGCCTCGAGCACAACCTCAAAAGCGCGGGCCAGGCGATCATCGTCATCGACCAGCATCCCAAGGCCATGGCCCGGATCGCCGACCGCCATTACGTCATGGAGAAAGGGCGCATCGTGTGGTCGGGCTCGTCGACGGCGCTCCTTGTGGATACCGCCATGCAGCGACGCTATCTGGGGGTGTGAGCGCCATTGGAGACGCCGCCGTGACCAAGCCCGCCATCGACCCGGCGCTGGAAGCGCAATACAACGTCCGCCAAGCGGTTCCCGGATTCGCCGCCATTTTCGAGCGCTGGCGCGCGCGTTCGGCGGCGGCGCGGGCGCGGCTTCGCTGCCGGCTCGACCTCGCCTACGGATCGGAGGAAGGAGAGCGGCTCGATCTCTTTCTGCCCGAAGGGAAAGGCCCGTTCCCGGTCCAGATGTTCATCCACGGCGGCTACTGGCAGGCGATGGACAAGAGCGACTTCAGCTATGCGGCCGAGGCGCTGGTGGAGGCGGGCGTCGCGGTCGCGGTGGTCAACTACGCGCTCTGCCCGCAGGCGACGATCGACGCGATTGCGGGCCAGATGCGGCGCGCGCTCGCCTGGACGGCGCGCGAGGCCCCGGACTTCGGCGGCGATCCGGCGCGCATCCAGGTCGCGGGCCACTCGGCGGGCGGGCACCTCGTCGCCATGCTGATGGCGGACGAACGAAGCGCGCCCTTGGTCCAAAGTGGAATTTCGGTCAGCGGGCTATTCGACCTCGAGCCTTTGCGCGCGACCAGCATCAACGCCGCCCTCGGCCTCGACGCCGCGGCGGCGCGGCGCGCAAGCCCGTTGTTCATGACGCCCGCGAGCGGCGCGCCGCTCGCGCTCGCGGTCGGCGGCGCCGAGACCCGGGCCTTCCACGACCAGGCGGACGCGCTGGCCGCGCGCTGGGGCGCGGCCGGGGCGCGGATCGAACGGATCGCGCTTCCCGGGCGCGACCACTTCGCCGCCATCGACGCCCTCGCCGAGCCCGAAAGCCCGCTCTTCGCCGCCGCGCTGCGGCTTGTGGCCGGCGGACCGAAGGCATAGCGCCACGGTTTCGGAATCCCAGGCGTCGGCTGCCTCAAAAAGGCCACATTCTCTCCACAAATCGGCCCGATTCCGGTCCTAAAAAGGCACCGTCGATCGTTGCAAGGAAACCTTGGCCGTGACGCCCGAAGAGATCGAGCAACTGCTACGCCGCGCAAGCGCGGCCCTCTCCCAGGCTCGGATCTCGGAAGCCCGGGGAGATCTCGACGCCGCCGAGCGGTTGTGCCGCACGGCCCGCGAGTATCTGATCCGGGTCCAGGGCGCGCTCGGACAACGCCTCGACACCTATCCCCAGCCGGGAACGCTGGGCTGACGCCCGGCGAACACCCCCCCAACTCGAGACGCCCTTCGGCGTCTCTTTTTTTGCCGCGCCCAGGCGGAGGGCCTAGGAAAGACGGCCGGTTCGGCCGGGCTGCCTCATGCGCTATCCTGGTCCGGGGGGTGCGCGCGCGAGCGCGCAAAAGCATCGTCA
>CAZHDF010000257.1:0-3960 GCA_964531525.1 uncultured Alphaproteobacteria bacterium
TCCGGATCGTCTCGGCGGCCGACCGACGAACCCGACCGCCGCCATCTGCGATAATTCCATTCGGATACGCCATTCAGAAATGCGCCCGCCCGTTCCGCTGCCTTTCCTGGTCAGCCTTAACCCGGGAGAAACGCATGCTATCATTGTCATAGAAAGGAGATACGCATAGCCTAATCGCCCATGCCAGGGGGATCGTCTCGTCGGCCTGACGCTGATCGGCGTAAGGAGCGATGATTTTCACGCCGGCTTACTGGTCCGCGCGCTCATCCTCGTCCCGCCCGTAGCCGAACGGCGCGACGACGACGGACGGCAGGTCTCACGACCCCGCCTGCGCCGGGCTGCAGAGAAGTCAGGTCTAAGTTTCACGACAGGACAATGCCCGATACCGCCCCGTGTGAAATTTGCGGAATGGATGCCGAGACCTTCCCTCGCACGGGCGACTATATTCACCAGCAATGCCCGCGCTGCGGCGAGTTCAAGCTTGAAGGCACGGGCCAGTCGACAATTCGGGGCGTCTCGCCGGGCGACAAGGTCAAGCTCTCGGGCTGGGTCCGCGAACAGAACATGCTCGGAGGGACGCCGAAGTTAACGGACAAACGCATTCGCGCCATAGCGGCTTCACCGTTGCCGCGATTTCGTGATCGAGCTTGGCTTCTGCTCCGGTGCCTCATAACAAAACAAACCAGATTGGATGAAAAATTCAACATTGCCGACCCTATATTTCAAGCTATAACATATTCAAAAGATAAGAAGGAGATATATTATTTCTTTCGTCTTCTCCACGATGAAGGACATGTAAAACTAGTCGATGGGGCAGAGAAAATTTTAATCATGCCAAAGGGAATTATCTGGCATGAAGAATTTGGCGCGGAGCGCACGAAGTCGGCGCAAGGCTTCGTGGCCATGTGGTTCAATGACTCGATGCGCGAAGCATACAACAAGGGGTTCGAGCCGGCGATTCGAGCGGCCGGCTATGATCCCTTGCGCGTGGACCGAGTGGAGCATGTCGGCAAGATCGACGACGAGATCATCGCCCAGATCAGGCGCTCGCGCTTCGTGGTCGCCGACTTCACCGGGCATCGCGGTGGCGTCTACTTCGAGGCCGGGTTTGCGTTGGGGCTAAACCTTTCCGTGATCTGGACCTGCCGCCGCAATGAGATCGCCGAACTTCACTTCGACGTTCGGCAGTTCAACTGCATCGACTGGGAAGACCCGGCCGACTTGGCCGACCGGCTGCAAAAGCGAATCGAGGCCATCGTCGGCGTGGGCCCGCGTAAATCCACGCCAAACTAACGTCATCGCAAGCATGAAAAGATGAGAGACAAGCCGAGCCACGGTGCCCAAAAGAAGAGCCATGTGCGATGAAGAATATCGAAGATCAATTCAACCACGACATGTTTGAGATTTATCGCTCGGCCAAGCGCGAGTGCCGTTATAACGCGACGGATTTTCTGAACATGCTGTACGACCAGGGCGGCCTTCTAACGGCGAAACGTCTTCTGGTAACGGACAAGATTCACTACGGATTTTACAAACTTTCCCAATGCAATTGCCTGCACCTTACGGTTGAATGTCTTGTGTTGCGCCCGAAGTACCGACCGCTCTTCGACGCCAGCGAGCTCGAGCGCGCCCGGAAACGCTTGAGAGAGTTCAAGTACGATCCGTCGCGGTGCGAGAGGGAATAACCGGCCATCAACCGACATCTAAAAATATGATGAGGCAAAGCGCATGAAGATCAGCGCCATTCTCGACCACATTGACGACGGCACGCTGGCGCTGCCCGAGTTCCAGCGCGGCTATGTGTGGAACCGCGAGCAGGTGCGCGGCCTGATGCTGTCGCTCTACCGCAAGCATCCGGTCGGTTCGTTGCTGGTCTGGGTCACGACCAGTCCCGATGCGGTTACGCGGGGCGAGCGTCCATCAACGCCGGGGGTGGTGACGCTGTTGCTCGACGGTCAGCAACGCATCACCTCACTCTACGGCATAATCCGCGGTTGGCCCCCGCGCTTTTTCGACGGCAATGCGCAGGCGTTCACCGGGCTCTACTTCAACCTCGCGGACGAGGCGTTCGAGTTCTACAGCCCGATGAAGATGAAGGACGATCCGTACTGGATCAGCGTCACCGAGCTGATGCAGACGGGCGTTGGGCCGTTCGCCATGCGCCTTCTCAAAGACGACACCGCGAAGACCGATCTTGAAACCTATATCAGCCGTCTGAGCGCCATCGAGAACATCAAGGAGATCGACCTCCACGTCGACCAGATCACTGGCGAGGACAAGACCGTCGACGTCGTCGTCGACATCTTCAACCGCGTCAACAGCGGCGGCACCAAGCTGTCGAAAGGCGATCTCGCGCTCGCCAAGGTGTGCGCGAGCTGGCCCGAGGCGCGCCGGGCGATGGTCCATGAACTTGCGCGCTGGAAGCGAGCCGGCTTTCACTTCCGCCTCGAGCTTCTGCTGCGCTGCGTCAACGCGGTGCTGACGGGCGAAGCGAAGTTCTCGGCGCTCGAGCATGTCGACGCCAAAACCTTCCGCGCTGGGCTTGACAAGACCGTCAAGCGCATCGACACGCTCCTCAACCTGATCTCGGCACGTCTCGGGCTCGACCATGACCGGGTGTTCGGCAGCCGATACTCGCTGCCGTTGATGGCACGCTATCTCGACCAGCGCGGCGGTCGGATCGGGAACGCCGCCGAACGCGACAAGCTTTTGTACTGGTACGTCCAAACGTTCCTCTGGGGCCGCTACTCGGGTTCGACTGAAACGGTCCTCAATCAGGATCTGGCCTTGATCGAGAAACTGGACGGCGCGCTTGACCGATTGATCGCCCAGCTGCGCCAGATCCGGGGCGATCTGCGCGTGCAACCGAACGACTTCCTGGGTTGGAGCCGCGGAGCGCGGTTCTATCCTCTGCTTTATATGATGACGCGGATGTCCGGCGCGCGCGACTGGGAGAGTGGCGTCGAGCTGCGAGCGCACCTTCTTGGCCGGCACGCGACGTTACAGGTCCACCACATCTTTCCCAAGGCGCTTCTATACCGCCACGACCCGCCCTATGCGCGGCCCGATGTGAATGCGATCGCCAACTTCACGTTTCTCACCCAGGAAACGAACCTCCTCGTTTCCGACCGTGATCCGGCCGAGTACCTGGCCGAGTTCGCCGCAAAGGACCCGGCGGCGGTGGAATCGCACTGGATTCCAATGGACCCCGCGCTGTGGAAAGTCGAGAACTATCCGGAGTTTCTGGCCGCGCGACGCGAACTTCTCGCCAAGGCGGCCAACGACTTATTGGATCAGTTGCTTTCGGGCCATATTCCAGAGTCCGAGGAAGGCCCTCCGGTTATCGAGCGCATACGCGAGGCAGTGCCTGGGGGCGCGGCGAGCGAAGCGGAAGAAGACTTGCTGCTCGAAGTCAACGAATGGGTGGTCAAGCGCGGCTTGGCGGAAGGCGAGTTCTTATACGAGCTCGCCAACCCGGAAACCGGCGAGCCGATCGCGGTGCTTGACCTCGCCTGGCCCGACGGGTTGCAAGAAGGTCTCAGCCAGCCGGTGGCGCTCTTGATCGACGAGGGACCGGAAACCGAAGAGGCTGCCAATCAGGCAGGCTATCGCTATTTCACAAATGCCGATGCGTTCCGCGCCTATGTGCGCACCGAGATCCTTGCCTTGGGGGAAGAGCAAGCAGCCGAATAGGATGTCGATCGATTTTCGCTCAAGAGGCCAGGTGACATGATCTTCGACGTCTTTGCGTTCCGAGACCGCGTTGTCGGCGAGTATCGCGATTACGTCGAAAGCTTCATCGGCATTCGCGATCTCCAGGTCAACGGCTTCATCCAGAGCAAGCTCGCGGAAGGCAAGCTGTGGCCCGACGCGGTGTTGCAGCTCAATCCGGCCTACGAAGTTGCCCGTTAAAAACCTGGTTTTGGGGCCGATCGCGGTGTGAGGGCGTCGAGGAGTGCG
>CAZHDF010000258.1:0-1277 GCA_964531525.1 uncultured Alphaproteobacteria bacterium
GCCGCGCCCGGGCCGTACCGGATCGACAACCTCAAGGTCGACGCCCGCGCGGTCGCCACCAACAACATGTTCACCAGCGCCTTCCGCGGCTTCGGCGCCGCCCAGGCCTGCATCGCCTACGAGCAGCAGATGGACGAGGTCGCGAAGGCGCTCGGCATGGACCGGATCGAGTTCCGCCGCCGCAACTACCTGCGCACGGGCGATCCGATCTCGACCGGCTACCCGATTCAGAGCGCGGTCTGGACCGAGGAGTGCGTGGACCGGGCGCTCGCCGCCTTGGGCGAGCCGACGCCCGCCGAAGGTCCGGTCCGGATCGGGCGCGGGGTGGCCGCGTATCAGCAGAGCTACGGCCGGCTCACCTTCCTTCATGACACGTCCGAGGCCTGGGTCGGGGTCGAGGTCGACGGCACGGTGATCGTGCGCTCGGGCGTGACCGACATCGGCGCGGGCCAGACCTCGGCGCTCGGCCAGATCGCGGTCGAGATCCTCGGCGTCACCCTCGATCAGGTGGTGATCTACAACTCGGACTCGGCGGTCACGCCCTTGGCCGGCACGACCACCGCGACCCGAGCGCTTTACATGACCGGAAACGCCGTGCGGATGGCGGCCGAGGCGATCCGCAAGCGCTTCGCCGAGCGCGCGGCCAAGGCGTTCGGCGTCGAGGCGAGCGCGATCGAGATGGCCGATAACCGGGTCTTCGTCGCCGACCGGCCGGACTGCGAGATGTCCTTCGTCGATCTGGTCAAGCTCTGCGCGGCCGACGGCGTCCACCGCTCCGAGCTCGCCATCTTCCGGGCGCCGTTCTCCGACAAGCTCGATCCTGAGACCGGCCAGGGCCAGGCCCATCCCGACTACACCTACGGCGCGCATGCGGTCGAGGTCGCGGTCGATACCGAGACCGGCGAGATCACCGTGCTCAAGAGCGTCGGCGCCCACGACGTCGGCCAGGCGATCAACCCCCAGGCGGTCGCCGGCCAGATCGAGGGCGGCGCGGCCCAGGGCCAGGGCTACGCCTTGAGCGAGGAGATGATCTACCAGGAGGGCAAGCTCGCCACGCCGTCGTTCAGCGAGTACCTGATCCCGACCGCGATGGACGTGCCCCGGATTCAGAGCATCATCCTTGAATCGCGCAGCGGCATCGGTCCCTTCGGGGCCAAAGGCATCGGCGAGCCCGCCTTGACCCCGGTCGCGCCCGCGATCGCGAATGCGGTCGCCGACGCCATCGGCGTGCGTATCCACGACCTGCCGATCACGCCCGAGAAGGTGGTGAACGCGCT
>CAZHDF010000258.1:1377-3947 GCA_964531525.1 uncultured Alphaproteobacteria bacterium
AAGGCGTAAGCCCGTCGTCGGTCAGCGGCGGCGGCCGCGGATGAGCGCGGCCCGGGCCTCGGCGAGCACCACCGCCGGGATCGCGGCCATGACCGCGGCCCCGAGCGCGAGCGCGAGCGCGACTCCGGGCGCGACGCCCAGGCGCAGCGCCGCGACGCCGGCCGCAAGAACAGCGCCCACCGCGGCCGCCACCGGCCAGGAATCGCCGATCACGAGGTCGTAGGCGAAGCGAATGATCGCGCGGAGCCAGCTCATGACGCGATCCCTTCCCGACGCCTGCGGGCGAGGCCGCGCAGGAGGACGACGGTCGCCTGCGAGACCGCGATCCAGGCCGCAAGGATGATCAGAAGCGCCACCGTGCCGCCAGGCCATTGCAGGCTCTCGCGGGCGGGGCCGAAGAAGCCGATCCCTTCGACCGCCCAGAACAGGCCGAAGCTCGACAGGAGGATCGCGACCGCGTACTTCATCGCGTTCTCGGGCACCATCGCGAGCGGCCGGCGCAAGACCGCGCCCGCCGCCGTCACGGCGAGCGCCGCGAACGCCGCGCCGGCGGCCGCGAGCGCGATGGCGTGGGGCACGCCCCGACTCGCCGCCCCGATCCCGAAGGTGATGACGATGAACACCACCTCGACCCCTTCGAGGAGCACGCCTTTGAACGCGACCGCGAAGCCGAACCCGTCGATGCCGAAGCGCCGGCGCGATGCGGCCGCGCGGGCGGCCGCGCGCTCCTCGGCGAAGATCCGGTCCTCGTCGTGGACCGCCTTGAGCCCGGCGCTGCGCAGCATCGCCTTGCGCAGCCATTGCAGGCCGAAGACCAGCAGCAGCGCGCCGATCACGAACTGAAGAAGCGATTCGCTGACGTAAGCGCCGAGCGACAGCCCCGCGAGAGCGGTGATCACGGCGAGCGTCGCGAGCGCGGCGGCCGCGCCCGCGAGCGCCGAGCGCCAGCCGCGCGCGATTCCCATGGCGAGCACGATGGTCAGCGCCTCGACCACCTCGACGGCCGAGGCGACGGTCACGGCGGCGAGCAGTCCGATCGTTTCGGCCGACGGCATCGCGTGTTTCCTTGGCGGCTGGAGCTCCTTGACAAGGGCGGTAGCATGGCGCGGCCGTAACCGTCAATATGTAACGTGCGTTACATTGACGCAGCCATTCGGCGGCCTTGCACCGCCGAGCCGGCGAACTGATACCCGTTCGCCTATGAGAAGACTCGGGCCTCGCCCTTCGACGCGCTCAGGGTGAGGCCCCCGCGCTCGCGCTTATCGCCAAGCCCATGAATGGGTTTATGGGCTTAGCCGCGCTCAGGGCGCTTCGTGGACGCCTTGGTCCGCGCCGGCGCGGGCGTAGACCTCTTCCTCGAAGGCGTCGAGCAAGGCTTCGCAGCGCTTGATCTCGTCGGCCACCCGCTCGCGGAGCCCGGCGTGGAACCAGTCGCGGGCGACCACGCGGCGATACCAGCGCTCGATCTTCTCGAAGTCCTCGCGGATCTCCTCGGCCTCCTCGTAGGTGAAGTTCTTCCGTTCGCGCTCGAACGCGACCTCCTCGGCGAACCGGGTCCGGCACTCCTCGATGATTTCTTCGTACTCCTTGGTCGAGAGCTGCCGGAAGGCGGCGATAAGCCGCGCCGACTGGGCGGCGGGAAGGCGTTCGACGGGAAACAGATAGTGGCTGCCGCCGGCCGCCTCGACCTTGCGGATCGCGGCGCGCAGGCCCTTGCGGCAAGGCGCGAGGTCGGGGAACACGCAGGCGCAGTTCTGGAGGAACAGCGCGCCGTGGCGCTTGAGCTCGCGCCAGACCGAGACCCGGTTGCGCGACGGCTCGGGCGGCACGCGGTAGATCAGCACGAGCCAGCCGGGCGGCGGCGCGGCCTCGGTCTCGGGCTTCGGCAAGGGACGGCTCCGCTCGGATCGCGACCGCGCGATCTTGGGCGCGCGCGGGCGAGCGAGTCAAGCCGTGCCGGTTTGCCTTCGCGGCCGCCTGCGCTAGGGTGGCGCGGCATGGGAGAGGACGGGCGGACGATGGCGGGAGGGGCCAAACGGGCGCGGATACCGCAAGGGGTCTGGGCGCTCGGGCTGGTCAGCCTTTTGATGGACGCCTCGTCCGAGCTGATCCACAGCCTGCTGCCGGTCTTTCTGGTCTCGACGCTTGGCGCAGGCGCGAGCGCGCTCGGCCTGATCGAAGGGATCGCCGAGGCGACCGCGGCCATCGCCAAGGTGCTCTCGGGCGCGCTCTCGGACCGTTGGGCGCGGCGCAAGCCGCTGGTGGTCGCGGGCTATGGGCTCGCCGCGCTGTCGAAGCCCCTGTTTCCGCTCGCGGGCTCGGCGGCGTGGGTGCTCGCGGCGCGCTTCATCGACCGGATCGGCAAGGGCGTTCGCGGCGCGCCGCGCGACGCATTGATCGCCGACATCGCGCCGCCCGCGGTCCGCGGGGCGAGCTATGGGCTGCGCCAGGCGCTCGACACCGTGGGCGCGTTCGCCGGCCCCTTGATCGCGCTCGCCGGCATGGCCTTGTTCGCGGGCGACGTGCGGCGGGTGTTCTGGATCGCCGTCGTTCCGGCGGCGCTCGCGGTC